>CACWJZ010000017.1 GCA_902761365.1 uncultured Eubacteriales bacterium
TCTGCATGATCATGTAGTTGAACTCCAGGAAGGAGAGCCCCTTCTCCATGCGCTGCTTGTAGCACTCGGCCCGGAGCATGTTGTTCACGGAGAAGCAGGGACCCACCTCCCGCAGGAGCTCCACATAGTTGAGGTTCAGCAGCCAGTCGGCGTTGTTGACCATCTGGGCCTTGCCCTCACCGAACTCGATGAACTTCTCCATCTGGCGCTTAAAGCAGGCGGCGTTGTGGTCGATGTCCTCCCGGGTCAGCATCTTGCGCATGTCGGTGCGGCCGGAGGGGTCGCCGATCATGGTGGTGCCGCCGCCGATGAGGGCGATGGGCTTGTTCCCCGCCATCTGCAGCCGCTTCATGAGCGTCAGCGCCATGAAATGGCCCGCGGTCAGGCTGTCCGCCGTGCAGTCGAAGCCGATGTAGAAGGTGGCTTTGCCGGCGTTCACCATGTTCCGGATCTCGTTTTCGTCGGTCACCTGGGCCAAAAGGCCCCGTTCGATCAGTTCCTCATAGATTCCCATTGTCTGTTTCCTTTCGTGTATGTCGATATTTGGTTCTCTTTTCGGGCGGGCGATTCGTGAATCGCCCCTACGGTGTCAAAAAAACGTCCCCTGCCGAAACAGAGGACGACAATAGCCGTGGTACCACCTCAATTCAAGGGACGCCCCGCAGGCGGACCCTTCTCCTTGGACGCTGTATCGGGCGCACCCGTCTGCCCCTACATTCGTGTTTCGCACGGGACGGGCAAGCCCGTCCCCTACATGCGTGTTTTGCACGGGATTCAGAGCAGCGGCTCCGGAATGTACTTCGTGAAGCGTTGCTGTCGCCCTTCCACCGCCCGGGCGCTCTCTTGTCAGCGGGTCGCTCCCTACTCTTTCCTTCACAGCCTTGTGCCTATTATACCAGCAGTTTTTGTTTTTGCAAGATATTTCTTAGGGAAAATATCCCATCAACCCATATGAGTTTCTCTTTTTCCGCCGCTTTTTCTCTTTGTATAAAGAGAAAAAGCGGCAAAAGAACCATTACCGTCCCTGCTTCAGCTTCTCCTTCTCGAACTGCAGGGTGTAGAGCTGGTAGTACTTCCCCCGCTGCTCCAAAAGCTGGCGGTGGGTGCCCTGCTCCACGATCTCGCCGTGGGAGAGGACCAGGATGTTGTCGGCGTGCTGGATGGTGGAGAGCCGGTGGGCCACGATCAGCATGGTGCCGATGTTCATCATCTTCTCCAGGGAGTCCTGAATGAGCACCTCCGTCTCCGTGTCGATGTTGGCGGTGGCCTCGTCCAGGATCATGACCTCGGGCTTGTGGAGGATGGTCCGGGCGAAGCTCAAGAGCTGCCGCTGGCCCGCGGAGAAGTTGTTGCCCCGCTCCCGCACGGGCTCGTCCAATCCCTTCTCCAGCCGGTCGATGAAGTGGTCCGCGTTCACGTACCGGCAGGCGGCCATGATCTCCTCGTCCTCCACCCCCTCCTTGCCCAGGAGGATGTTGGAGCGGATGGTGCCGGAGAACAGGAACACGTCCTGGAGCATCTGCCCGAAGTGGCGGCGGAGGGACGCGGTCTTGATCCTGCGGATGTCGATGCCGTCGATCAGGATCTGGCCCTTCTGGAACTCATAGTTGCGGCAGATCAGCGACAGGATGGTGGTCTTGCCGGAGCCGGTGGCGCCCACGAAGGCCACGGTGTCCTTGGGGTTCACGTGGAAGGAGACGCCCTTCAATACCCACTCCCCGGGGATGTAGCTGAACCATACGTCCCTGAACTCGATCTCCCCGCGCACGTGCTCGAGCTCGATGGCGTCCGGGGCGTCCTGGAGCTTGGGCTCGATGTCCATGATGGTGAACACCTTCTCCGCCGAGGCGAAGGCGGACTGGAGCCAGTTGAACTGCTCGGCCAGGTTCTGGATGGGGTTGAAGAACTTGTTGATGTACATGTAGAAGCTGACGATGATCCCGGCGTTCAGGGTCTGCCCCAGAAACGACGTGCCGTCCAGATACCCCTTGCCCCCCAGGTAGAAGAGGCAGAGGATGGAGCTGATGTAGAGCATGTACACCAACGGCCGGAAGATGCCGAAGACCATGATCTGCTCCCGCTTCGCCTTGCTGAGGGCCAGGCTCTTGTCGGTGAAGTCCCGGAGCTTCGCCCCCTCCCGATTGAAGATCTGGGTGATCTTGATGCCGGACAGGTTTTCCGACAGGTAGGTGTTGATGTCCGTGGTCCGATCCTTCACCCGGCGGTAGGCCCGGCGGGCGAATTTGCGGAAGATCATGGTGAACAGGACGATGAAGGGCACGAAGCAGAGGACCATGAGCGTCAGCTCGTAGTTGAGGGCGATCATGGCCGCCAGCACGCCCACGATGACGAACAGGTTCTTGACCAGGTTGACAAGGAGGCTGGTGAACATGAGGGAGATGGCGTTGGTGTCGTTGGTGACCCGGGTCACCAGCTTCCCCACGGGGGTGGCGTTCATCTGCTCATGGGACAGGCTCTCGATGTGGGTGAACAGGTCCTCCCTGAGGCCGGAAATGATCTTCTGCCCCACCTTCTGGAGCACGATGGCCTGGATGTAGGTGCAGGTCACGGACACGACGAGGATGCCCGCGTAGATGGCCACCAGGCGGAAGAGCTCCCTGAGCTCGAAGTCGGCCTTGATGAGGTCCGTCACCTTGCCGATGATGGTGGGGGACAGGATGTCGTAGGCGATGCCCAGGAGCACAATGAAGCCCACGAAGAAGAACTGGCCCCGGAAGGGCTTGGCGTAGGCCAAAAGCCGCCGGACGATCTCGCCGTCCTTCATGTGCCGGTCGAAGCCGATGCTCTGCTTCTTGTCCTTGATGGAGGCGTAGGCCACGATCAGGATCAGGGAGAGGAAGCCGATGATGCCGCCCGTCAGCAGCAGGGGATAGTATGCATGCATGATCGTCACCTCCTCATTCCTTCGCTTCGTCCTCGAGCCGCTGAAGCTCCACCATCCGCCCGTAGGCGGGGCAGGTCTCCATGAGCTCAGCGTGGCTGCCCACGGCCAGGATGCGGCCGTCCTCCACGAAGACGATCTTATCGAGGCCCTCTATGGTGCTGATCCGGTGGGCGATCAGGATGGTGGTCTTCCCCCGCCGGGTCCTCTTCAGGTTCTCCAGGATGACCTTCTCCGTGTCCGTGTCCACGGCGGAGACGGAGTCGTCCAGTATGAGGATGGGCGCATTTTTCATCAGCGCCCGGGCGATGGAGATGCGCTGCTTCTGGCCGCCGGAGACGGTGACGCCCCGCTCGCCCAGGATGGTCTTATAGCGCTCCTTGAACTCCACGATGTTCCCGTGGACGTCGGAGAGCTTGGCCGCCTCCTTGACCGCGGCCTCGTCCATGGCGTCGAAGGCGAAGTTGATATTGTTGGCGATGGTGTCCGAGAACAGGAAGTTGTCCTGGGGCACGTAGGCGCAGCCCGCCCGGAGGGAGCGGATGGTGACGGTGTTCACGTCCCGGCCGTCCACGAACAGGGTGCCGTCGGGCACGTTGTAGGTCCTGAGGATCAGGTCCACGATGGTGGTCTTGCCCGCGCCGGTCTTGCCCACGATCCCCACGCTCTCCCCCGCCTCGATGGTGAAGGACACGTGCTCCAGGGCGTCGAACTCCCCGTCGGGGTAGCGGAAGGTCAAATCGCGGAACTCGATCCTGCCTTGCACCTGCTCCATGTCCGTGGCCCCGGGCCGATCCTGAACGTCGATCCTCGCCTCCAGCAGCTCCGAGACCCGGTTCATGGACGCCTTGCCCCGGGCGGTTTTCTCGATGAGCATGGACACGGCCATGACCGGCCAGACCACGGAGGTGAAGTAGGCGATGTACTCCACCAACTGCCCGGCGTCGAAGCGGCCCTTGTATACGAGATACCCGCCGTAGCCCAATATGACGCAGATGACCGTCTCCACCAGGGTCATGATGGACACGTGCAGGAGCGTGGACGTGCGGGTGTAGCTCACGTTGGTGTTCTCGTTGTCGATGTTCAGCTTTTGGAAGCTTCTAAGCTGCACCAGCTCCTTCACGAAGGCCTTCACCACGGCATAGCCCGAAAAGCTCTCCTGGGCAAAGTCGCTGAGGTTGGAGAAGGCCTGCTGCCGGACCTCCCACTTCTTCATCATGGCCTTGCCCATGAACACCCCGATGCACAGCAGGATGCTGAGGGGGATCAGGGTGAGGAGGGTCAAGGTGAGGTCCATGCGGAGCATCTTCGAGAAGGCCAGGCCGCCCAAAAACAGGGCGTCGAAGAACATCAGCAGGCCGTCGCCGAAGCACTCCTGGATGGTGTCCAAATCGTTGGTGAACAGGCTCATCAGGTTGCCCACCTTGTTCACCTGGTAGTACTCCCTCGAGAGGTCCTTGCAGTGGTCGAACATGCGGATGCGGATGTCCGTCTCCACCCGTATGGCGGAGCCGAAGAAGCACACCCGCCACAGGAACCGGCCGATGACCATGACCACGATGATGTACACGATGGGCAGGCACAGGTGGTCCAGCAGAAAGTCCATGGTGAAGGGCACCATGGCCCCGTCATACAGGACCTCGCCGGTGTTGAGGCCGTTGACCAGCATCCGGTAGAGCTCGGGCAGGATGAGCTGCACGTAGTCCACCAAAATGAGGGCCACCGCCCCCAGCAGCAGGCGCGGCGCATATTTGAGATAGTAGCGGTTGATATGCTTTCCGAAGATCAAGATGGGTCTCTTTCCGCCGGGCCCGGCCCGGACAAAGGCGTGGTAGTTCCTATTATACGGGGAAATCGGGAAAAAGCAAGGGGGCGCAGGTTTTTCTTTTGCGGCGCCCGCCATGATAGAAGCGGCCCCGGGCGGAGCGCTCGGGGCCGGAGGGATGCAACGGGGGTTACGGCTGCTTGCCGATGTAGGCGAGGATCCCGCCGTCCACGTAGAGCACGTGGCCGTTGACGAAGTCGGAGGCGTCGGAGGCCAGGAACAGGGCGGGGCCCATGAGATCCTCGGGGGTGCCCCAGCGGGCGGCCGGGGTCTTGGCCACGATGAACTGGTCGAAGGGGTGGCGGCTGCCGTCGGGTTGCCGCTCCCGGAGGGGCGCGGTCTGGGGGGTGGCGATGTAGCCGGGCCCGATGCCGTTGCACTGGATGTTGTACTCGCCGTACTCGGAGCAGATGTTCCGGGTGAGCATCTTGAGGCCGCCCTTGGCCGCCGCGTAGGCGGACACGGTCTCCCGGCCCAGCTCGCTCATCATGGAGCAGATGTTGATGATCTTCCCATGGCCCTTCTTCATCATGCCGGGGATCACGGCCTTGGCGCAAATGAAGGGGGCGTTCAAGTCCACGTCCACCACCTTGCGGAAGTCCTCGGCGGACATGTCCAGCATGGGGATGCGCTTGATGATGCCGGCGTTGTTCACCAGGATGTCGATGGTGCCCACCTCCGCCTCGATCCGCTTCACCAGGGCCTGAACGGCAGCTTCGTCGGTCACGTCGCAGACGTAGCCCGTGGCGTCGATGCCCTGCTCCCTGTAGGACGCCAGGCCCCGCTCCACATGGGCCGGGGTGATGTCGTTGAAGACGATCCTGGCGCCGGCGGCCGAAAAGGCCGTGGCGATGGCAAAGCCGATCCCGTAGCTGGCGCCGGTGATCCAGGCCACCTTCCCCTGCAGGGAAAACTTGTTCATATCAAAGCTCATACCTATACCTCCCAAATGTATTTCAATTGAAAGCTTTACTCCACAAAAAAACCTCTCGCCGAGAAACACAAGCGCGGTGTAGCCGCGCGCACTCAACCAGCTGAGGAAGAACGTGCGGCTTCCGATATGTCAAAACCAGCGACATGCGCGGTGGTTTTGACACCCTACAGCTCTTGCCGCCCGGTGGCCCCAATGGGCCATAGGCAAGAGCTGGAAGCGAAGCGAAGGCTGAAGCGTCGTGACGTTTCAGATGTAAACGGAAACGTCACACTGAGTTTTGCTTTAGCAAAACTCACTCAGGCTGGCGAAGCCCATGGCTTCGGCAGCCTGAATTATCGCTGAACTCTACCACTTCCGTCGCCGCCCATCAGCTTCTCCACGTCGGAGATGGACACCCGGTTGAAGTCGCCCAGGATGCTGTGCTTGAGGCAGCTGGCCGCCACGGCGAACTCCAATGCCTTCTGCCGATCTCCGTAGGCGGTGAGGCCGTAGAGAAGGCCGCCCGCGAAGCTGTCGCCGCCGCCCACCCGGTCCACGATGTCGTTGATCTCGTAGCGCCGGGACTCGTAGAACCGGGTCCGATCGTTGAGGCAGGCGGCCCAGCCGTTAGAATCGGCGCTCTTCGATTCCCGAAGGGTGATGGCGATCATCCGCATGTTGGGGTAGGCCTTGAGGACTTTGTCGCCCAGGGCCCGGTACTTGGCCCGGTCCAGGGAGCCAGACTCCACCACCACGTCCGTGGTGATGCCCAGGGACTTCTGCACGTCCTCCTCGTTGGCGATGGCCACGTCCACGTAGCGGGCCAGCTCGCCCATAACCTCGGAGGCCTTCTTGCCGTATTTCCACAGGTTCTTGCGGTAGTTGAGGTCGCAGGACACGGTGATGCCCCGCTTCTTGGCCTCCCGCACGGAATCCAGGGAAAGGGCCATGGCGGTCTCGGAGATGGCCGGGGTGATGCCGGTGATGTGGAACCAGTCCACGCCCGCAAAGGCGGCGTCCCAGTCGATGTCGCCGGGTTTCGCCAGGGCGATGGCGGACCAGGCCCGATCGTACACCACCTTGGAGGGGAGTTGGTTGGCCCCGCCCTCCAGGTAGTAGATGCCCATGCGGCCGGCGTCGGTGCGGACGATGCGCGCGGTGTCCACGCCGAACTTCCTCAGCTCCTTCACGCACTCGTCCGCGATGGCGTTTTTGGGGAGCACGGTGAGGAAGGACACGTCCTGGCCGTAGTTGGCCAAGGACACGGCCACGTTGGCCTCGCCGCCGCCGAAGGTGGCCTCGAGCATAGGGCTCTGGAAGAACCGCTCTTGGCCGGGGGCCTTGAGCCGCAGCATGATCTCTCCGAAGGTCAAAAACTTCATGGCGCTGATCCTCCCCTATGGACGGGTCTTTTCGATGACCTGCCGGGCTTCCCGGCACAGGCCCTCGATCTTCTCAAAGCTGTGGGCCGCGATGTCCCCCTTGGGGCAGACCCAGCTGCCGCCCACGGCGTGCACCTGGGGCGCGGCGGCAAAGTCGGCGAGGTTCGCCGGGCCCACGCCACCGGTGGGGATGAACTTCACCCCGCCGAAGGGGCCGGACAGGGCCTTGAGGGCGGAAAGGCCGCCGTACACGTTGGCGGGGAAGAACTTGAGCACCTTCAGCCCGTGCTTCAGGGCCGCCATGATCTCCGTGGGGGTCACGCAGCCGGGGGTCACGGGCACGCTGTGCGCGCAGCACCAGCTCACGACCTCCTCGTCGTAGCCCGGGGAGACGATGAACCTGGCCCCGCATTCCACCGCCTCTTTGCACTGGTCCAAGGTCACCACCGTGCCCGCGCCCACCAGCATATCGGGGACCTTTTGAGCCACCCGGCGGATGGATTCGGGCGCCGCCGCCGTGCGGAAGGTGATCTCCGTCACGTCAACGCCGCCGCGGAGCATGGCCTTCGCCGTTTCCACGGCGTCGTCCGCGTTCTCCAGGACCACCACGGGCACGATGCCGCAGGTCCGCATCCTTGCCAAAACGTCCATGCTGCGCTCCTTACCTCAGGTCCGTGGGCTTCAGGTTGTCCATGTCGTCGAAGGCCTGGTTCTCGCCGCCCATGGCCCAGATGAAGGTATAGTTAGAGGTGCCGCAGCCCGCGTGGATGGACCAGGAGGGGGAGATCACCGCGTCGAAATTCTGCATGACGATGGAGCGGGTCTCCTGGGGCGTGCCCATGAAGTGCATGACGATGTTGTCCTGGGGGATGTTGAAGTAGGTGTACACCTCCATGCGGCGCTCGTGGGTGTGGCAGGGCATGGTGTTCCACACGCTCCCCACGTCCAGCTGGGTGAGGCCCATGGACAGCTGGCAGGTGGGCAGCACGTCCGGATGGATGAACTGGTTGATGACCCGTTTGTTGGCCCCCTCGGCGCTGCCGCAGGGCCGCTTGTTGGCGTCGGCGAAGGACAGGAAGGTGGTCTTGTAGGCGGTGTGGGCGGGGGCGGACACCAAATAGAACCGGGCGGGCTCCGCGGGATCATCGCTTTGGAAGGTCACTTCCTTCGTCCCCTTGGTGATGTACAGGCAGTCCTCGAAGCCCAGGGCGAAGACCTCCCCGTCGGCCGTGATTTTGCCCTTGCCGCCCAGGTTGAACACGCCCGCCTCCCGGCGCTCCAGGAAGTAGGCGGTGCCGAAGTTGGCCCACACGTCGATGCCCTTGTCGATGGGCACGATCTCCTGGACGGGCATGATGCCCAGCACCACCATGCGGTCCACATGGGAGTAGGTGGCCTTGACGGTGTCCTTCTCGTACAGGTCGGTGATCAAAAACTCCTTGCGGAGCTCCTCGGTGGTGTACCGGGCCACGTCCCGGGGGTTGGCGGAATAGCGAATGTCCATGTTTCTCTCCTTCTGCTTGAATATTAAATGCGCCGCTCCGTCTCCCCGTCGAAGAGATACACGTTCTCGAAGGGGATGGAAAAGACGACGTTGCTGTCGATGTCGGGGGTGTCGTGGGGGTCCACCTTCAAAATGGCCTTCCGATCAGCCACGTCCACGTAGACGTTGGTGTTGTCGCCCAGCATCTCCGTGAGCTCCACGGTGGCGGGCACCCGGTAGGCGTTCTCCCGCTCGCCCAAAAGGATGCCCTCCGGCCGGAAGCCCAGGACCAGCTCCTTACCCTCGTACTTCGCGGCGTCGCCCACCTTTTCGGTAAGGTCGAACGCCACGTCCCCGAAGGTCAGGGCCCCGCCCTGCACCGTGCCCCGGAGGAAGTTCATGGGCGGCTCGCCGATGAAGCCCGCCACGAACACGTTCACCGGGTCGAAGTACAGCTCCCGGGGGGTGCCGATCTGCTGGATGTAGCCGTCCTTCATGACCACGATCCTGTCCGCCATGGTCATGGCCTCGGTCTGGTCGTGGGTCACGTAGATGGTGGTGGCGCCGGTCTCCCGGTGGATCTGGGTGATCTCGGAGCGCATGGTCACCCGCTGCTTGGCGTCCAGGTTGGACAGGGGCTCGTCCATGAGGAAGATCTCCACCTTGCGGATGATGGCCCGGCCCACGGCCACCCGCTGGCGCTGGCCGCCGGAGAGGGCCCGGGGCATGCGGTCGAGATAGTCCGTGAGGCCCAAAATCTTCGCCGCCCGCTGGACCTTCTCGTCGATCACGTCCTCGTCCACCCCCTGGAGGGTGAGGCCGAAAGCCAGGTTGTCGTAGACGGTCATCTGGGGGTACAGCGCGTAGCTCTGGAAGACCATGGCCACGCCCCGCTCCCGGGGCCCCAGGTCGTTAGCCCGCTTGCCGTCGATGTAGAAATCGCCCTTGGAGATGTTCTCGAGGCCCGCGATCATGCGGAGCGTGGTGGACTTGCCGCAGCCCGAGGGACCCACGAACACGATGAACTCCCCCCGGTCGATCTCCAGGTTGAAGTCATGGACGGCGTGGAAGCCGTTGGGGTAGATCTTGTTGATGCCTTTGAGCGTTAGATGTGCCATGGGTGCCTTCCCCTTCTCCTGTACTTTTCAGAATATCCCGGTGGCCTGCCTGTTGCCTTTAGTATAGAAAAAACGGTTGAAAAACGGAATCGCTAAAACAGTCCTCTTGATGGATGAAACGGATCATGCGCCTTTGGTCCAGGGGCCCAGGTCGTACCAGGGCACAAGGCATGCCCCGGTGGCGGTCAGCATCCTGCCGAAGAGGCGCCGGCCGTCCTCTTCGCTGAGCCGGCTGCAGAGCGGCTGGGCAAGGAACACCCGGAAGGCGGCCTCCAGATCCCGGGCCTTGACGGCATCGTACAGGGCCTCCATGTTCCGGGCGTTTTGGCGGACCATGTGGGCCGGGCCTGGGGGCAGGGGCCTGGCGGGCAGGGGCGTCACCCTATCCGCATCGAAGGCGCAGAAGGTCTCCACCACGGAGCCAAGGGGCGCGTCCTTCATGTGGCCCCCGTTCAAAACGTTGGCGTTGGACACCACCCGGCCCATGCCCAGCAGGGCCTTCATAAAGGCGATGAGCTCCTCGTCGCTCCGTTTCAGGGTGACGGGCAGGGTGCCGTCCGCCAGGGCCGCCGTCTCCGCGATCCTCCGCTGCCGGTCCGCCCGGCGGTAGTCCACGGAGGTGAGATGAAAGAGCCACTTCTCCGGGGCGGCCCGGTCCGAGAGATACCAGCGGCCGTCCATGAACTCCACCAGATGCCTATCCCCCGCCGCCCCCAGGGCGCCGAACCGACGATAGAGGTCCATCTTCACCTTGTTCCCGTAGAGGAAGGGGTTCTCGCCTCGAAAGGCCTGGGGATCGTCCCCCTGCTCGCCGTAGCCTTTTTCATAAAACTTCTCCATGAACCCGGGCAGCAGGGCCATGACGTCGTGATCCCGCCAGGCGGCCTCGGTGATCCAGGTGAAGTGGTTGATGCCGCTCATCTCTACGGCGAGCTCGTGCCGGTGGGGCCGGGGCACCCCCAGCTCCTCCCGCACCACGCAGCAGAGGAAGTCCTCGGCGTGGAACACCTCGTGGCAGCAGCCGAAGGCCTTGATGCCCGGGAAGGTGTCGAAGAGGGTCTTGCAGAGGATGGTCATGGGGTTGGTCAGGTTGATGACCCAGGCCCCGGGGCAGCAGCGTTCGATGGCCCGGGCAAAGCCCTCGAACAGGGGCACGGTCCTAAGGGCGCGCATCACGCCGCCGGGGCCCACGGTGTCGCCCACGGGCTGAAAGATGCCGTACGCCTCGGGCAGATGCACGTCCGCCGCCATGTCATCCAAAGTGCCGGGCAGGATGGAGATGGCCACGAAGTCCGCCCCCGTCAGCGCCTCGTCCAGGGTTTCGGCCACGATGTACCGCCACTTGCTGACCGCCTCAGGAAGGGCGTTGATCCGCTCGCCGATGCGCCGGTTCTGCTCCGCCGCCGCCCGGTCGATGTCGTAGAGGGCGATCTCGCCGGTGAACCCCTCGGTCAAAGCGAGGTCGTTCATAAACACCCGGGCCCAGGCCCTGGACCCGCCGCCGATGTAAGCCAACTTGATGGTGCGCATGCCGAACCTCCCGTCACATGGATGATACATGTATTCATATAGACAAAACGGAGCTGCCTTGGTATACTGTAGGCAGACGAGGAAAGGAGCGGAGCCATGAACGACATCGTGTATGCCGGCAAGCACACCGTGACCTATCGGGTCCCCCGTCACGAGCACGACACCTGGGAGCTCATCTACTGCACCGGTCAGGGGGGCGAGCTGCAATTCGATGACTTCACCCTGCCCTACGAGGTGGGGACGGTGGTGGTCATCCCGCCCCATACGCCCCACGCCAACGTGAGCCAGATCGGCTTCACCAACATCTACGTGAACCTGACCAACGCCACGCTGAACTTCCATCGGCCCGCCGTGGTCCAGGACGACGGCAACCGGTCCCTCCTCAGCGTCTTCTCCGGGGTCTTCTTCCAGTACTACGGGAACGCGGAGCAGCGGGAGACCCTGCTGGCCGCCTACGGGAACCTGCTGGCCGCCTACCTGCTGGCCTACCGCAAGGCCTCCTCCCTCAGCAAGATCGCCCAGGAGATCGAGGGCCACATCGTCCGCCACTACGCCGATCCCGGCTACGCCCTGGACGACTATCTCAAGTCCCTGCCCTACAACTACGATTACCTGAGGAAGCTCTTTCAGAAGGAGCTGGGCATGACGCCCCTGCAGTTCCTCACCGACAAGCGGCTCCAGACCGCGGCCAGCATGCTCCGCTCCGAATACAACGACGGGAACGTGACCGAGGTGGCCCGCCAGTGCGGCTTTCGGGAGCCCCTGTACTTCTCCCGCATGTTCAAGAAGAAGTACGGCGTCTCCCCCAGCCACTACTACGCGGCCAAGCGCGCCGCCGCCCCCCAGGACGCCCCCAGCCCGGACCCGGACCGCATGAAGATCATGCTGGACGAGAACGAATGACCTCCGTATAGCACATGACCAGCGGCGCCACACCCTTGGCGTCGTTTTTTACTACCGGCTCGGAGATGTAATATTGGTAGGACCCGTCCCGGCGAAGATCGTCCGCGGGCCCGAGGCCCGCCACCAGGCAGATGCCGCCCAGCTCCACGTCCTCCCCTTCGGCCCTGAAATAGCGGCGCAGGATGCCGTCGAAGGTCTTCCGGCCCAACTGTGCATATTCCGGTCCCAGGACGCCCAGGCGGGCGCCCTTGAGCATGGCGTAGGCCATCATGGAGCTGCCGCTGGTCTCGAGATAGTTCCCCGCCCGGCCCCCCTGGTCCACCACCTGATAGTACAGGCCGGTCTCCTCGTCCGCATACCGGGCGACGCCCTCCATGAGCTCCGTGAAGATGGGCCGAAGACGGGCGCGGGCCCCGGGGTCGTCCACGATCTCAAGAAGGTCCACCAGGGCCGTGGCGAACCAGCCCATGGCCCGAAGCCAGAAGCTTTTGGAGCAGCCGGTGACCGGGTCCGCCCAGAAAATTGTCTTCGAGGCGTCATAGCCGTGATAGTAGAGGCCCTTCTCGGGGTCGTACATGCGGGCGCGGACGGTCTCGATCTGTTGCACGATGTCCGTATAGTCTTTATCCCCCAGCTCCCGGGCGTAGAGGGCCCGGAAGGGCTGGGCCATATAGATGCCGTCCAGCCAGACCTGGTCCGGGTAGATGCGCTTATGCCAGAAGCTGCCCTCGAAGGTCCGGGGCTGGTGTTGCAGCTGCTCCGCCAGCCTGTCCGCGGCCAGCCTGTACTTCTCGTTTTTCGTCTTTGCATACAGGGGGAACAGCACCCGGCCCTCGTTGATGTCGTCCAGGTTGTACTTGGACGGGTCATAGGTGCGGATGGCGCCGTCCTCGCCCACGAAGCTGTCCACGAAGGTCTCCACGAAATCGGCGAACAGGGCTTCCCCCGTGATGTCGCTCAGGGTCAAAAGGGCGTTCAGCATGCAGCCGTCGATATAGTTCCAGTGGGCGGGCTTCCCCTGCCGGACCCGCTCCATGTTCCAGGCGGTCCGCTCCGGGGAGGACTCCCGCACCAGGCGGCGGATATAGGCGTCGATCTCGGTATACATGCTCAGCTCCTTTCCACCGTGCCGCAGTTGTTGGCGATGACCTCGTCCCCGTCCACGCCCGTGAGGCGGACGTTTTTAAGGCGCACGGCCCCCACGTTCTCACAATACAGGCCCAGCCTGCAGCGCTCCCGGGCGAAGTTCTGCATGGCGGGGATGCCGGGCCGGGCGTCGGGGGCGAAGGTGACGCTGACGTTCTCGAAGGTCACCTCGTCGATGGGCCGCTCCGGCAGGCCGTCGATGTAGCAGGCGGCCACCTGGGCCCCGGTGCAGACCATGTCCCGGAAGGTGAACGCGCCCAAATGCGGCGTGCGCCCGTCCACGGGCAGCTTCTCCCGGGACCAGACGTATTCGCTGAACCGGTCCGGGTCGCAGCAGTTGTACCACATGTTGATGACCACGGGGGTCAGCACTCCGTCCATGCGGATGTTCTCAAAGGTGATGTTCGTGATGGCACACTTTTCGCCCCGGCCCCGGCGGGTCTTGATCCGCAGGCCCCGGTCCGTCTCGTGAAAACAGCACTGGGACACGGTCAGCGCCCGGATGCCCATGGCGGATTCGCTGCCCAACGTCACGGCCCCGTGGCCGTACTCCATGAGGCAGTTCCGCACGGTGTGGCGGACGGCGGGCCAGCTGAAGCGCTCCGCCAGCTCGATCTTGCCGGACTTGATGGCGATGCAGTCGTCCCCCACGCTGAACCGGCAGCCGAGAATGGTCACCCCGTCGCAGGCCTCCGGGTCCATGGCGTCCGTGTTGGGGCTGTTTTTGGGGGCCAGGACGGCCAGGTCATAGAAGCCCACGTCGGTGCAGTGGAAGGGATGGAAGTTCCAGGAGGGAGAGTTCTGGGCCGTGACCCCGTGAAAGACCACGCTTCGGCAGTGGAGCAGGGACACGAGCCTTGGCCTCGCCGCCGGGAAGGAACGGAAATCCGTCCAAAAGTCGCTGTTCTGGGCGTTGCCGTCCAAAACGCCCTCCCCCACCACGGCCATGTCCTCCCCGTTCTGGGCGGAGAGCAGCGCCTGGTACATGGGCTGGATCAAGCCCTC
Source organism: uncultured Eubacteriales bacterium (assembly GCA_902761365.1). Classification (GTDB taxonomy): domain Bacteria; phylum Bacillota; class Clostridia; order Christensenellales; family CAG-138; genus RUG472. The sequence continues at coordinate 14,208 of CACWJZ010000017.1, forward strand.
GAAGGTGCCGAAGATGCGGCGCTCCCCCGTCACCGGGTCCGTCGCCTCCCCGGGCAGGATGGGATAGCGTTCCCGATCCGTGGAGCCCAGGAGGACGGCGCCCCGCTTCAGCTCCAACGTCGTGTGGCTCTTGAGCCGCAGGGGCAGGGTGAGATAGGTCCCCGCGGGAAGGATCAGCCGCCCGCCCGCCGGCAGGAGATCGAGGGCGCTCTGGAGGGCCGCCGTGTCGTCGTGCTGCCCGTCGCCCACGGCCCCGAAGTCCCGCACGTTCAGGGCGAAGCTCTCCCCCGCCGTCCGAAAGGCGAAGGGCTCCGGCTCGTCGGAGAGGGTCAGGGTGTAGGCGGTGTCGGGGGTCAGATCGAAGAGGGAGAAGACGTTGGTCTCGGCGGTATACCGCGCCGCCCCGTCCAGAGACACGGTGAAGGGCGCGGGGGCATAGTAGGGGCTTTCGTTCACCCGCTCGAAGCAGGCGGAAACGGCGCTCACATAGACGAGACGGATCATTTTTGGTTTCCTTTCCCATGATCGGCGGGCTGGGACGCCTTCGCCCTGGCGTCGGCGACGATCCGGCCCAGCAGGTGCTTGAGGGCGATGAGCCCCGTGTCGATGCCCATATAGAAGAGGCCGAAGAGGATGGGCCCCACCCCCAGGGGCACGGTGCCGGTCGCGTGGGTGACGGACAGGATGGCCAGGTTGATGACGTTATAGACCAGGTCCACCAGGCCCAGCACCAAAAAGGCGTAGAGGATGTTCAAAAAGAAACCGGCCACGCCCCGCCGGGGGACCATCATCCACCGGTCGTTGGCGCCGTCGGTCTCGGCATAGTATTTGAGCAGGGTGTTGATGAGCAGGTCCGTGACCATGCCCAGGGCGATGGCCGTGACGAAGAACAGGTCCAGGGCATCGGCCAGATACCCCCCCAGGCCCCAGAGGAAGAAGAAGCAAACGGACCCGTAGAACCAGGCCTTGACGAGGGACACCTTGAGCCACAGGGGGAGCTTCTTGCGGACCCGGCCCCGGTATTTGTTGAGCTCCTCCTCCGATACCGCGGGGGAGTTGCTCTCGTCGGCGGTGACCAGGTCCTCCACCGCCCTGGTGTTCAGGCGGTAGTACTCCGAGGTGGTCCGGATGGCCTCGTCCCGCTCCGGCGGCGATGCCTGTTTTCTCCGCTTTTTCCCCATATCACTCGCCGGAGATGTCGATGGCGTCCAGCTTGCCGTTGTCCTCCACGCTGACGGAGGTGTTGATCTTCCGAAGGAGCTTGGAATAGACGGGCAGCAGGGCCGTGAGGACCACGCCCACCAGCAGGACGATCCTGTGCCGGGCCAGCATCCTCCGGGCGCTGTCGATGTACAGGGTGGTCTCGCCGATCTCGATGGGGTTCTGGGCCCGGGTCAGGGCGTTGGTGATGGCCTTCAAATAATACTGATCGCAGAACAGCAGCACGCCCACCATGAGGAACGATAGCACCAGCATGGGGACGTTCACCCTCTTGCGGTGTGGGAAGGCGTTCAAAAAGCATAGCAGGGACAGCAGGGAGAAGAGCATGGTGGCAAAGCCGCACAGGCCCATGCCCTTGCCCTGGATCTTGGCCGTGGTGTCGGAGATGTTCATCAGGTTCAGGGAATAGACCAGGAACGCCAGGGCGAACACCAGCAGGGGGATCATGTGGGGCCGCCGCTTGAGGCTGACCAGGAGCTTGCGGAAGGATTCCTTCAGACCTTTCATGGCTTACGCCTCCCCTCGAATGGCATTGGTGGTCTCTTTGTCGAAGAAGTGCTTGCGGACGAAGGAAACGGGCACCGTGTCCCCCGCCCTGTAGTCGCACCAGCCGCGGAGCTTGCAGGTGATCCGCTCCTTGCCCATGACGTGGCCGTGGACCAGGGTGTTCATGCCCAGGTTCTCGTTGGAGAAGACCCTGACGGGGATGTCCCCGCCGCTCACGATGTCCTCCGGCCGGACGCCCAGGACGATCTCTTTCCCCCCGTAGGGCTTCAGCAGCTCTTTCTCCTCCGCCGTCAGGGGCACCCGGAGGCATTCGCTGACGAGGGCGTCCTCCCCCACCTGCACGGTGAAGAAGTTCATGGGCGGGAGGCCGATGAAGCTGGCCACGAACAGGTTGGCGGGGGTGTCATAGAGCTCCAGGGGCGTGCCCACCTGCTGCACATGGCCCATGGACATGCACACGATCCTGTCCGCCAACGTCAGCGCCTCGGTCTGATCGTGGGTCACGTAGAGCATGGTGGCGTTGAGGCGCTTGTGGAGGAGCAATATCTCCCGCCGGGTGGCGCCCCGAAGCTTGGCGTCCAGGTTGGACAGAGGCTCGTCGAACAGGAAGACCTTGGGGTTGCGGACGATGGACCGGCCCATGGCCACCCGCTGGCGCTGGCCGCCGGAGAGCTGGGCGGGCTTCTTGTTGAGCTGCTCCGTGAGGCCCAAAATCTCCGCCGCCGCCAGGACCTTCTTGTGGATCACGTTGGGGTTCTCCTTGCGCAACGTCAGGGAAAAGGCCATGTTCTCATAGATGGTCATGTGGCCGTAGAGGGCGTAGTTCTGGAACACCATGGCCATGTCCCGATCCTTGGCGGGGGTCTGGGTGATGTCCTTCCCGTCCAGCAGCAGGCGCCCGGCGCTGATGTCCTCGAGGCCCGCCACCATGCGCAGCGTGGTGGACTTGCCGCAGCCCGAGGGGCCCACCAGCACGATCAGCTCCCCGTCCTTCACGTCCAGGCTGAAGTCGTAGACGGCCTGGACCTTGTTGTCGTAGATCTTGTCAAGATGCTGTAAGCTCAGCGTTGCCATACCCTTCCCCCCTTATGCGGCCTTCTGTTCCAGGCCGGCCATGTGGGCCGCCAGGGCGCGGCTTTTTCGGATGCCCACGATCCCCGCCAGCAGGCAGCAGGCGCCCGACGCCGCCAGATACACGATCACCCGGATAAACTGGGCGTTCTGCATGACGATGGTCTTCTGCTTGCTGACGGTGACCACCGCCGTGTGGGCCGTGAGCGGCAGGTAGAAGATGCGCGCGATCTGCAGGGCGCCGATCACCAGCAGCACCCAGGCGAAGGAGGACTTGTAGCTCTTCACGCCCTCGGAGCAGAGGAACACCACCAGCATGAAGAGGAGGTTATAGAGGACGGAGGCGCCCATGCGGATGTTGTAATAGTAGGAGCCCACGTCGGATTTATAGATGCTGACGAAGTAGAGGACGTTGAACAGGATAGCGAGCAGCGCAAGGCCGGAGGACAGGGTGTTCTTGGTGAACCGCATCCTGTCCCGCTGGATGAATCTGTCTTCGTTCATGCTCATGCCATGGCTTCCTTTCCGGCTGCGATGAGCCGCTGTTCTGCCTTCATCAGGCGGATTTTCCAAATCAGGTTCACAAGGAGCAGCGCCGTGACCGCCAGCAGCAGGGCGTAGACCACGTAGTGTGCGTCGAACCAGAAGGTGGAATCCACATAGGCGGTCTTCCACATCTTGGCGTGCTTCTTCAGGGCTTCAAAGTCGACCTGGGTCAAAAACGCGGCCTTGTAGCCCTCGATACGGGCGTGGGCCCATACCGTGTAGGCCACGGCGGCGACGCTGTAGAGGCCGACCGAGACGTAGTTGCCCACGTAATACTTGCGGCGGGCGTGGGTCTGGGTGAGGAACAGGAGGCAAGCGAGCAGGATGAGCCCGATGGAGAACTTCAGCAGGCTCCGGTTGAAATCCTGCATATCGTAGTAAAGGATCGAACCGGGCACATCCGTCTCCGTGAGATCGGCCGGATTGCGCATGGTGGAATAGAGCGCATCGTAGAGGTCGGTCATAAGGCCCAGCGCATACAGGAACGTGATGGCGCAGGCGATGACGGCGACGATGCACAGGAGCTTTTGGCACTTGATCTGCTTTGTATACATTTCGCTTCCCCCGTCGGCCCCGTGATGCGGATGATCCCGAAGGGGGCCGGGGCTCGACCCCCTTCGGAAGGTTCAGATGGTTGTTCGCTCAGGTCACTTGGCCAGGGACTCGTAGTACTTCTGGAGGCGGGCCCAGGCGTCCTGCTTGAGCTGCAGATACAGCATGCCGCCCATGGTGTCGGCCACGTACTCGGCGCTAGCCTGGGCATTGTCCATGCCCTCAGCCGCGTAGCCGTTCACGATCTGATCCACGAACAGGTTCTCGCCGCCATTGTTGGAGGCGAACTTGGTGGAAAGGTCGGAGTAGGTCTTGATGAGGTCGTTCTCCACCTTGGTGTTGGGGAGCACGGTGGGTACGGAGGTGTACCAGGGGTTCGCGGTGATGGCGAGCTCGGGGTGCTTGATGGTGCCGAGGCCGATGGCCACGGAGATATGGCCGGCGCCCTCCTTGCCCACAGCCTGGGTGCACTGATACTCAAAGGCCTGGCTCTTCACGAAGGAGAGGGTGGAGCCCAGGAAGTTGCGGGCGTAGTTGGTGTAGTTGCCCTTGCCCTTGGACCACAGCTCTTCGCTGGTGGCGTCGGAGATGACGGGCATCTCCTTGCCGTTGAAGAGGAAGGTCACGTAGGTACCGTCGGGATTGGTCTTGATGAAGGCGTCGGGGCCGTAGGACATGAGGATCTGGCCCTTCTCGCTGTAGGCGTAGTCCAGGAGCTTGAGGGCGGCGTTCAGCTTGTTCTCGTCGCCGGCCACGCCCTTGACGGAGATGCCCCAGGCGTCGGTCTTGACGGACCGCCAGGACTCGGTGAAGCGCATGTACACGCCGGCCTCATCGGTGCCGTCGAACCAGCGGGCCACGGGGACCATGACCGCCATGTACTTCTCACCGGCGGCGTTGTCCAGCTTGGTCTGGTTGTACAGGGTCTGGGTCTGGTTGTAGTCATAGTGCATGAAGCCCAGGTCCTGCTCCAGGTAGTTCTCGGTCTTCACTTCCTCCATGTTCACGAAGGCGCTGGAGATCAGGCCTTCCTGGACCATGTCGTTCATCTTCTCCAGGGCTTCGTAGGTGGCGACCTCCTGACGGGCGTCATGGAGCATGCCGTCGGCACCCACGAACAGATAATCCTGGCGGGACTCCATGCCGCGGACGCCGAAGAGGTGGCCGGCGAACCGGAACATGTCGACCCGGCGCTGGTTGTTGGCGTCCTCACGGGAGAAGAGGCCCTGGACCACGTCGGTGCCGTTGAGGGTCTGGGGGTTGGCGACCACGCAGCGGAGCAGGGCGACCAGCTCGTCCGCGTCCCAAGCGGCGTTCTGGCCCACGAACAGGTTGGCGCGCTCGGTGCCGTAGTAGCCGTTGTAGGCCTTGTCGATGTACTCACGGAGCATGTTGACCGCTTCCACACCGGTCATGGCGCCCTTGGCGTTCATGTTGGCCACGATGTTGCCGGCGGCGTCATAGTCCTTGGCGATCTTGTCCACGGTCGTGCCGTCCAGGTTCACGACCTCCACCTCCACCTTGCCGGCAGTGGGCATGTAGGGCTGGTAGACGGGGGCAGCGGTGTCCTTGCAGGCGTCAGCGGTGAACGTGCCTTCGCCGTTGAGGAGCTTCTCCACCCAGTCCACACGCATGAGGGGCATGCGCTCGATGTCGTTGACACCGTCGAAGTAGGGGGCGAAGTAGATGGCACCGGTGCTGGTGTTGCCGGTGATGGAGAGCCGCACGATGGGGTTGGCCTCCAAATACGCCTTGAAGTTGGGCATCTGATCGAGATAGGCGCCCAGGTTCACGATGGAACCCTCTTCGCCGTACTCGGAGAGCTGGCTGGCGCCGCCCACCACCAGATCGACCTCGTTCAGGCGCTCTTTCCAGTAGTCGAACTCCTTGGCCGCGCTGCCGGCGCCGGTGAACTTGTCCTCGATCTTGATGTTCAGCAGGTTCTCGACCTCCACCCAGGTGGGCTTGAGGTCGCCGGTGTGATAGGTCTTGCCGTCGGCCAGGGTGATGCCCTCGCCCGCGATCTCGGCCTCGAAGGTCAGCGCGTTCTTCCGGTTGTTGTAACCGGCGGCGATCCGCAGCGTCGTGCCGTCCGCGTAGGTCAGCTCCTCGGCGGCCTGGACCTTGGTGACGCCGAAGACGGAAACCAGCATCAGCGCGACAAGCAGCCATGTCAACAGGGTCTTTGTCTTTTTCATACGATCCTCCTTAGTGTGTTTTGTGTTCGTTGTGTACCGTGTATATCATCCGGAAAAACCGGTCGACACCCGCTCACTCCTTGACGCCGCCCACGTTGACGCCCTTGGCGAAGTACTTCTGGATGAAGGGGTAGATGATGAGGATGGGGACGATGGAGCAGACGATCAGGGCATAGATGACGGAGTCGGAGGCGTAGATCTCGTTCCAGCCGGCCATGCGGTCCGGGTCCGTGAACTCCTCCAGCTTCAGGCGGATGAACACCTGCAGGGGATGCTCGTTGGGGTTGGAGATCATCTGTCGGGCCCAGAAGTAGCCGTTCCAGCGGGAGATGGCGAAGAACAGGGCCACGGTGGCGATGGTGGACTTGCACATGGGGATGAAGACCTTGGTGAGCACCTGGAACTCCGTGGCGCCGTCCACGATGGCCGCCTCCTCGATCTCGGAGGGGACGCCCTCGAAGGCGTTCCGCAGCAGGATGATGTTCATGGCCGCCATGCCCATGGCGATGACCACCAGCCACTTGTCGTCGGTGATGCCGGCGGCGTTAAAGACGGCCTTGGTGTGCAGGTAATTGAGGTACTGGGGCACGAGACCCGCGGAGAACCACATGGTGAAGACCAGGAAGAAGTTGAAGAACCGGCGGAAGAGCAAGCGGCGCTTAGAAAGGGCGTAGCCGCCCAAGATGGCCACGAACAGGGCCCAGACCGTGCCGTAGAAGGTGAGGAAGAGGGTGTTGGAGTAGGCGTTCCAGAACATATTGTCGTTGAACATGCGCTGGAAGGCCTGGAACTGCACGTCCTTGGGGAAGAGGATGACCCGGCCGTATTCCACCGCGGTCCGGCCGCTGACGGCGGCGGAGATGGCGTAGAGGAACGGGTAGAGGCAGATGAGGGAGAACATCAAAAGCAGCGTGTAGCTGATGATCTTGAAGATGAGCTCGGAGGCTTCCAGTTTCCGTTTCATGCCCTCACCTCCTCAATACAGCGAGACGTTGGACGCCTTGCGGGCGATGGTGTTGGCCCCGATGACCAGGAGCATGCCGATGACGTTGTTCATCATCTCCGCCGCGGAGGCGATGCCCTTGGCCGCGCCTTCGAGGCCGTAGCGGTTGGCGAAGGTGGAGACCACGTCGGCGGTCACATAGGTCTTGGGGTTGTAGAGGAGCAGCACCTTCTCGTAGCCGATGTTGAGAAGGGAGCCGATCCGGGTGATGAGCATGATGACGATGGTGGACAGGATGCTGGGCAGCACCACGTAGCGCATCTGAGCCATCTTCCCCGCCCCGTCGATCTGGGCGGCCTCGTAGCTGGTGGGCGAGATGGCGATGATGGCGGCGAAGTAGACGATGCTGTCATAGCCGGCGCCCTCCCAGATGCCGCTGATCTGATAGATGGCGCGGAAGAAGCCCGGGTTGTTCAGCAGGCCCGCGTTGGCCACCTCCTTGGAGATGAGGCCCAGGCTCGACAGCGCCTGGGAGACTATGCCCATGCCGGAGATGAGGGAGCCCTGCTTCACCAACATGGTGACCAGGGTGGTCATGACCACGGTGGACATGAACTTGGGCAGATAGGTGAGCACCTGGCAGGTGGAGCGGACCAGGTTCGATTTGATCTCGTTGAAGAAGAGGGCCAGAATGATGGGCATGGGGAACCCGAAGCACAGGCCGTAGAAGCTGAGCAGGAAGGTGTTGCGGAAGGCCCGCCAGAACTCGGTGGACAAGCCGTCGCCGCCCAGCAGGAGGCGCTTGAAGTAGGAGAAGCCGGCGAAGAACTGCTCCGCCACGGGCTTCACCTCGTCCGAGACCTTGAAGCTGCCCAAAAGCTCGTACATGGGGAAGTACCGCCAGAACAGGAAGACCAGGATCATGGGGATCAGCATGACGTAGAGCCGCCAGTCCTTCAGGATGGTCAAGCCCACGTTCCGCCAGTAGTGCTTCTCCACATCGTCGCGCACGACCTGCTCAGGGTTCTCCCGATAGGTCTTGGTCACCTCGTCGAATATGAGAAAATCCGATGCCTTGCTTTCCATCCGCCCGTCCCCTTATCGTTTTTGTGATTCCCTTTGTATCCGCAGCAGGTAATGTATCTGATCCTCGAAGATGCCGTCCAGCCGTCGGGCGATCCACACGACCACCACCGTGAACAGGTCCGTGATGACCCCGGTGGTGAAGAAGCCCAGGCACACGCCGAGGCCGTTGCCCGTGACCAGGGCCAGCATGGCCCGGCCCAGCTGCATGAGCAGGGCCGTCACCAGCGCAAAGCCCATGCTTTGCAGCGCGTCCTTCCGGGTCTCCTCCTTGCCCCAGGCCCTGAGCAGCAGGAGCGACAGGAGGGAAAGGAGGTTCCCGACCCCGTAGATGAGGTACTGATCCCAGCGCGCCCCCGCCAGGAAGCAGGCCAGCACGCCGCCGAAAACGGCGTGGATGGCGGCCCAGGGCCCCCAGCGCATCATGACGATGGCGGTGAGGGCGGCCACGGCGGAGACCGTGTAGGGCTCGGCGGGAAAGAGCCTGGTGGCGGCGAAGTGGAGCACCGGCTCGAAGAGGGCCAGCATCAGGGCGAAGCAAACGAGGTCGATCGCCCGGTACTCTCCCACGCTCCGCTGCCTTGCCATCGGTGAACGCCTCCCTGGGGCCTCGGGGCAGAGGCGCCCCAAGTACCCTGTTATACGCTTATTGTAGGTTCTGGGGGCCCGTTTTGTACATATCTAAAACGACCTCCTTCCTGTACAAAACGGATGATTCCCGATTTTTCCGTTTGCGGCGGCGGACGACATATGATATAACAATGGCGGAAAATGACGAGAAAAGGAGCGTTCCCTATGGCCGAATGGCGCATAAATCTCAAGGAATCCCTGCAGGATGTTCTGGATGTGGCCCCGCCGGGGACCGTGATCCGGCTGCCCGCGGGGGTTTTTCGGCAGACGGCCGTGATCCGCACCCCCGGCATCACCCTGGCGGGGGCGGGCCGGGACAGGACGGCCATCGTCTTCGACCGGTGCGCCAAGGCCCTGGACCACGTGGGGCGCCCCCTGGGGACCTTCCGCTCCTTCACCCTGGCCGTGACCGCCGCGAACGTGACGCTGCGGGACCTGACCGTGGCCAACGACGCCGGGGACCCTGCACAAAACGGACAGCAGGTGGCCCTGTCGGTCTTGGGCGACAACTTTCTCATGGCGGACGGCGGCCTCGTCTCCACCCAGGACACCCTGTTCCTGGGGCCCCTGCCCCCGGACCTGATAGTGCGCTACCGGGATCTGCTGCCCGAGGCGCTGCGGCGGCCGGAAGGGCTCTCGTCCCGGTTCCTGGGCTGCCGGATCGCCGGGTCCGTGGACTTCGTCTTCGGCGGCGGCAGCGCCCTCTTCGACGGGTGCGAGCTTCGTTCCGTTTGCGACGGCCGCCGCGTCGGCTATGTGGCCGCCCCCTCCCACGCCCTTTCTCAGACCGACGGCTTCACCTTCCGCCGGTGCCGGTTCACCGCGGAGCCGTCCGTCCCCCCTGAAAGCGTCTACCTGGCCCGGCCCTGGCGGGATCACGGCCTCTGCCGCTTCGAGGACTGCGCCTACGGCCCCCACATCCACCCCGCGGGCTTCGATAAATGGGGCACGACCCATCGGAACGAGACCGCCCGCTTTTACGAAACGCCCGGGGTCCCCGGGCGTGTGGATTGGGTCAATTGACCTGCTGATATAGGCTTTCCATATGCTCCCGGGACCAGACGGCGTTGGTGTCGTCGGTGTTCTCCAGGGTGGCCTGGACGTAGGGCTTGCGGGCCTTGAGGAAGGCGAGGATGGCCGAATAGTCCATCCGGCCGGTGCCGGCGGCCACGTTTTTGAGCTGGCCGCGTTCGGGGATGTAGTCCTTGAGATGCACCACGGCGATCCTATCGCAGAGCTTGTCCATGGCCTCGCCGATGACCCGCTCCCGATCGTCCACGTTCTCCGGGGAGAGCAGGTTCACCGGGTCGAAGATGATCCGAAGGTTCCGGCTGCCCATGGCGCGGATCACCTCCAGCGCCCGGTCCGAATTCCAGACGATGTGGCTCCACACGGGCTCGATGGCCAGCGTGACGCCCCGCTGCTCCGCCTCCGCCACCACGGGCTCCAGGCCCCGCAGAAAGGCGATCAGGGCCTCCCGGCTGTGGCAGGCGGGCTCGTAGCGGTAGTCCGCGTTGGGCGCGCCGGTCTCCGTGCCCACTGTGCCCGCGCCGGCCAGGGCCGCCAGGCGGATGTTGGCGTAGTACCTGGACTGGATCTGCTTCAGCTTCCTGGGGTCCGGGTGGGCCAGATTGAGATAGCAGCCCAGCACCGCCACGTCGAGGTCGTTCCGGGCGAACACCCGCTTCACGTGCATAGCCAATCCCTCCGTCATGGCCGCCTCGTCGAAGGTGAGCCCCGCCATGACCTTGGAGAGGGCCAGATGCACGCAGCTAAAGCCCTCCGCCCGGGCCGTCTGCGCCCGCGCCTCCAGGGTCTGCATGGCCCTGTCCTTCGTTGTGTTCACGTCGTGGAGCCGTACGCCGATCTGCAGCATGGTCCCTGTCCCCCTTTTTCCTGATACCCGCATCATAGCATCCCCGCCGGAAAAAGGCAATCGCCTGACCGTTGTTTTCTCCGGGAGGGCCGCTATCAGTATCCAGCGTAGGGGTCGATGATGGTGCCGTCCACGGCGTTGATCATGGCCAGGGGGTTTAGCGTGTCATAGTTTGCGGCGGCGTTAAGGCCCAGCTGCGCCCACAGCTTCTGCTGCTGATCGTTGGGCCTATCTGCCTTCAGGAACACCCACACCGGCGCCAGGAGCCCGCCCTCGGCGTTGTTCTGCTCGCCCATGTACACGAGGCCCAGGATCACCCCGGCCACCTCCAGGGAGCCGTTCTCTTGGTGGCTGTAGGCCAGTTTCCGGTTGATCTGCTGCTGGGCGATCTCTTCTATCTCGGAGAAGGGCAAAAGCTGGGCGTGCTCCGCCACCACCTCCGTGACCTTCAGCGGACACCCCCAGGTGAGGCGCCGGACGCCCTCGTCGGTCACCGCCCCCATGATGTACTCCTGCTCCCAGCTCCGGCTCACGTCGGTGACGGGATCCCGGTTGCTCATGTGCAGCAGCCCCAGGCCCACCCCCGTGGCCGTGCCGTGATAGAGGGGCATAAGCCGCACCACGTACCCCCAGCGAAGCTTGGTGCCGTCGGAGCCGTAGGTGTCGCTGGCGTTGTTGCCCCAGAGGATGTCCACCACCGCGGTCTTCACGAAGGGATCCAGCACCGCCTGCACCTCTTCCGCCGCCTGCCGGGGCGTGAGCTTCGAGCCCCAGTGAGGCATGTCGTAGTCCGCCGGGTCGATAAGCTCCCGCATGCCGTAGTCGTAGGCGGCGCCCCAATCCCCTTTCCGCATCATGTGCATGGACCAGTGCTCCGGGTAGGTTGACCGGGCGAAGAAGTAGACGCTGTCATAGTTTTCGGCATTGTCCTTATCCCAGGCCCCGGTCACCAGCACGGTCTGGTGCATGTCGTCCTCCGGCTGCCCGTCCCAGAGGGGATTGGGCTGGGGCTCGTCGTCCTTGAAGGTGCGATACTGCTCCTGCAGCTCCTCCAGGCGCTTCTGCCACCCGGGGATCAGCTCCTCCAGCTCCTCCCGGCCGAAGTCCTCCAGCAGCTCCTTATTGTTGTAGGGGTCGCTGAGGGTGTTCATCAGGTCGGCGATCTGCTTTTCGAGATCCGCCCGGGTCACCTGATAGACGCTCTTATAGACCGTGTCCGTGCCCAGCAGGGCCTGGGCGATCTTCAGATTCTCGCTGGGGCTACCGGTCCAGGGCTTGACCCGCAGCAGGGGGAAGGTGTCCTCGGTCCGGATGCGGATGGGCACGTCGGCAGTCACGTGGACGTTCTTCACATCGGTATAGAAGTCCCACTGGAGCCGCTCTGGCACCAGCGCCTTCACGGGCACGGCCGTCGCCGCGGGCTGCGCCTCCGCCTCCTGCGCCGCCTGCCCCGGAGCGGCGGACTCGTCCGGGGCAGCCTCCCCCCGGGCCATCTCGATCATCTTCGCGCTGTTCTTCTGCCGCACGGCGTCCACCTCCGGCGTGGGCTGGCAGCCATAAATGAGCAACGCCCCTGTCAAGATCACAACCAATAACCGTTTCATGTTTCGTTCCTCCTTTTGGTATAGCCTCATCCTACACCTCAAATTCGGACAAACTGTAACGGAGTTGTCATGGACTTGTAAAAGCAGGGGCAAAGATGTTATGGAGTTGTAAAACCACGCAAAAGCGGGCGTCCGAGAACGCCCGCTTGGGGGGAAAAGATCATTTCATCTTCAGCATCCGGCTGAAGCGGGCGATGACGATGACGGAGAGGACGATGAGGATGAAGGCGATGGAGACCAGCAGGCTCACCCACCACTGGGACAGGGTCTGCTGCTCCTTCTGCTCCTTCTCCTTCTTGGCCTTCTCCTCGTCGGTGATCTCCACGGGAGCCTGGACGGTGGTATGGAGCTGCTGGTACTCGGTGTGCTCCTGGCCGGCCATGTCCTCGTAGGAGATGACGAGCTCCCCGTAGGCGGCGCCGTACTTCTCCTTCCCGGGCAGGGTGGTGACGAAGACGGAGATGGCCTTGTCCGCGCTCTTCTGGGGCTCCAGGGTGCCGAGGAACGCCGAGGCGGCGATGAGTCCGTCCATCCTCAGGGTGCAGCGCACGTTGTAGACCGGGGCGTAGCCGGTATTGTAGACGCACACGGGCTGGGTGAAGGTGTCGCCGCTGGTCAGGGTCTCGGGCAGCTTCATCTCATCGAAGCCGATGGAGCTCTCCTGGACCACGTTGATCTCCATGGGCACGCTGTCCCCATAGCAGGCGCCGTACTTGTCCTCGTAGGACAGGCTCACGGTGAGGCCGTGGCGTCCGGCGAAGACGGTCTTATCCGAGGCGAAGGCGAAGGCGGCGTCGGCGCTCTCCCCCGCGGCCAGCAGGGGCAGGAACAGGGGCGCCAGGCTGTCGCTGCGGTAGAGGCCCTGGCCGTCGGAGGCCGCCGCGATGCGCACGTTCTTCGCCTCCAGATCCCCCACGTTCTTCACCTGCAGGCGCAGGGTGAAGCCCTCGCCGCCGGCGATGGTGGGGCTGCTCACCTCGCTGCTCTCCAACACGATGACCGGCTTCTTCACTGCCGAGGGCCCGCCGCCGCCTCCGCCGCTGGAGGGCTTCTTGCCGTTGGTGATGGTCACCTGGAGGGTGAAGGTCTGCTCCGCGGGGTCGCCGTTCGTGTTCGTGTAGCTCACGAAGAAGGTCACGGGATAGGTGCCGTTGTACCGGTTTTTCGCCAGATCCAGGGACAGGCGGATCAGGAACACCTGCCGCGTGGCCTGCCGCCCGGTCCGGTCCGTGGCGATCTGGGCGGACTTTTTCAGGTCGAACTGGTAGTTGCCGTAGACGAAGGGGCCCGAGGTGGAGATGTCCGGGGTCACCCGCACCACGTCGCCCAGGGTGTCGCCCAGCAGCGGCAGCACGAAGATGGCCTCCTCCTTGGTCACGGTAGGCCGGTAGCCGTCGGCGTAGCTCTCTTCCATGCCCGGATAGACGTAGGCCGTGTCGATGACCAGCTCGGTGGGGCTGGCGCCTCCGGGCGGGGGCGTGGGCGACGGCGAGGCGGTGGGGGACGTTCCGGGGGTGGCCTCCGGCGAGGACGGCGTCGCGGCGGGCGTGGGCGAAGGGGACGGGGTGGCCGTGGGGCCGGGCACGTCCACAGTGGGCGAGGGGTCCGCTATGGCGATGATGGGCGCCGGGGTCGGCTCGGACCCGCTCCCCTGCCGGGCGGGGTCGAACGTCACCGTCCCGTGGCTCTCGGTCTGGATCTCGGGCAGCTGTTCCGGGGCGCCCCCCTGGGGCGGCGCCGTGGGGCTGTCGACGGTCAGCGCCGAGATCAGGTCCGGCTCGGCGGTCGGCTCCACCACCTCGATGCCCAGATCGGCCATGATGTAGCCGTCCTTGACCCTGTACCAGAGGACGCCGTCCACCGTTTCCTCGTCCAGCCATTTCTCCTGTTTCCCAGGGGCCAGGGTGCGCACGGGGTCCCTGTCCCCGATGGCGGCGAAGATGCCCACAGGCTCCCTGCCCGTGTTCTTCACGTACTTCTCCCCCGCCGCCAGGGTGATGAGGGGCAGCAGCGCCAGCAGCGTCGCCAGGGCCAGGCAGATCCATCGTTTCGTGTTCATACTCTCTCCTCCCGTATCATGGTCATGACCCCCGCGTCCATTTCGCAGACGGTGTCGCAGAGGGCGTCAATATCGGCGATGTTGTGGCTGGCCAGCAAAATGGTCCGGCCGTCCGTGGCCAGGGACTGGAACAGGGCGCGCATCTCCGCCACCCCGTGCTTGTCCAGGCCGTTCATGGGCTCGTCCAGGATGAGGAGCGACGGGTCCTCCATGATGGCCTGAGCGATGCCCAGGCGCTGGCGCATGCCCAGGCTGTACTTGCCCACGGGCTTGGTGGACAGGGGGTCCAGCCCCACCCGGCGGATCACCGACGCCACCTCCTTGAGGCCGATCCTTCTCTTCAGCGACGCCAGGATCTCCAGGTTCCTGAGCCCCGACAGCTGGGGCAAAAATCCCGGCGTCTCTATGATGAGGCCCAGGTCCTGGGGAAAGTCCACGTCCTTGCCGATCTGCTTCCCCTGGACGAAGACCTTGCCGCTGGTGGGCTGCAGAAAGCCGCAGATGCACTTGAACATGACGGTCTTGCCGCGTTGTTGCCCACCACCCCGTGGATCTTCCCGGCCTCGAAGGTCCGCGTCACGTGCTTCAACACCTGGTCCTGGCCGAAGGTCTTGCACAGGTCTATGAGTTCTATGGCGTTGGTCATGGGTACCCTCCTTTTTAGGGCTTTTCTTTGCGACTTTTTCTCTTTGGACAAAGAGAAAAAGTCGCGCAAAAAGAGAAACTTGAGAAGGATTATTTGTTTCCACAACAAAGCATTACTTCTTCTTAAAGTTCTTTTGGGCGACTTTTCTTACAAGAAAAGTCGCGAAGCTTTCAATCCTTCCTTTAATATCCCAATAAATCGTTCAAAATGCTGCCGTCCACGGCGTTGACGGACAGGATGGAGTCCTTCCATTTGACGGGGCCCTTGCCTGCGATCAGGGTGTCGTAGCCCACGAAGTCCCAGGCAGGCAGCAGGTAGTATTGATCCGAATCCTGTATCTTCACGCAGCGATAGGAGAAGAACACGTCCGTCACCTTCACCGTCCGCTCGCCGCCGCTCAAATACACGTTCATGAACACCTGCCTCTCGAAGATCTCCATGATCCTCTCGAAGGGCAGCAAAGTCACGTTCTCGTTCTCCGTCCCCAGGACCTCCAGAGGGTCGATCCAGGTGAGGGAGGCTAGCTGCCCATTATGCACATCCGCGAAGATCCGCTCCTTCGCCACGGGATGAGAGAAGCTGAGCCCCGCCTGCTGGGCCGCGGTGTCGGAGCCGTAGTAGGTGTTCCATTCGTAGACGGGGATGCCCTCGTACATAGGCCGCAGGGTGACGGAAAAGGAGCCGTCGTCCACCCCCGTTTCGCTGTTGAATCGGTCCCGGAGCCCCTGATCCGCCGGCTCGACGGCCACGATCTCATAGTGGCTGTCCCCCATGACGGCCAGGGCGTCCTCGATCAGGGTCCGGGCAGCATCGGCGCTGATGGCGGCTTTGTTCCCCGTGGGGTTGGCGTCCGTGGCGTCGTATTGGATGGAGCAGGTGTCCTTTGTTTCGGTTTCGATCCAGATGTGTTGACCGCTCTCGGTGTATACGCTTACCAGCGCGTCGGACCAGGTCCCGGCCCAGGGCAGCTGCTGGCCCGGCTGGAACTCGTTGTAATAGGTCAGCACCCGCCGGAGCGCGTCGTTGTACTCCGCCTGCAGGCTTTCATAGTCCGCCTCCGGGCCGTAGGGCCGCTTCTCCAACGCATCGAGGGCGGCCCGTCAGCGTCTCGGCGATCCGCCGCTTGTCCTCGGCGCTTGGATGGAGCCGCCCCGCCCGCAGCACCGGCACCCGGCTCACCTGGGGCATATGGACCGCCGCGTCCATCTCCACGTGGAGCGTGCCGCCGTACACAGGCCCGCTGACGGTCCGCTGCACCGTCTCCGGCACACCCAGGGCGTCTTGCACCGTTTGGGCCGCTTCCCCGCTGGCCTGAGGCTCGCTGTGGATCACCGTCTCCAAGGTGTCGTCCCCCTTGTTCACCACCACCTCCTCCGTGGGCGTGGGCTGACAGGCGGTGAGGAGGAGGATGCAAAGGAGAACGACGGGGATTTTGCCGCTTTTTCTTTTCAGTGAAAAGAAAAAGCGGCGGAAAAAGAAAAGCTTAAGAAAATGGTTTTTCATGCGCGGTTATCTCCTTACTCTTCTTAAAGTTCTTTTGGGCGACTTTTCTTACAAGAAAAGTCGCGAATCTTTCAATCCTTCCTTATAACGATCCCTCCGTGCCTGTGAAGTTGAAGCTATATCTTCGTATGCTCAACTGCACCAGAAGGAAGAGGAGCAGGATCAGGCCCCCGAAGATCAGGTAGGTGTCCTGGAGCCGGGGCAGCAGGTCGTAGCCGAAGTTGTGCATATGGTAGGTGGCCTGGTTGAGGGGCGAAGCCCAGCCCACGATCACGTTGGCCTTGTAGACGAGGTCGTCGGGCAGGTGCATCACGTCCTTGAAGAAGGCGGGGTTGAGCAGGAGCCCGAAGAGCGAGAAGCCGAAGGCCCCCACGATGCCCGCGCTGCGGCCCTTCTGAAGCTTGCAGAGGAGCATGATGAGGCTGAGGACCAGGGTGTAGAGGAGCATGAGCAGGAAGATGGTCCCGGCGCACTCGTAGGGCCGGGACATCTCCAACGTCTTGACCAGGGCCGGCAGAGCCACGGCCTTCCCCGCCCCGGAGTAGCCCAAAATGGCTGCGGTCTCGGACCACATGTTCCCCAGGAAGCTGTTCTGGGCACAGATCACGGAGGTGGCCGCGAAGATGAACAGCATGTAGAGAAGGGTGGCCAGGGTCAGGTAGATGAGCTGCCCCCAGGCCCAGGTCCGCCGCCGCATGCGCACCAGGTAGTAGGGCACGCCCGCGCCCAGAAAGGGCATGTCCACGAACAGCAGCACCAGCAGCAGGGAGATGAGCAAAATGGAGTTGGCGTCGCCGAAGGTCCACACGAAGGGCTCGAAGGCCTGCATGGCCGTGCCCATGTCGTAGGCGAAGGAGGCGGCCTTGTCGGAGAGCAGGAAGCAGAGGATGAAGGCCAGGGCGAAGGTGAGGTAGATGCGCACGTTCCCCCGCCACATGCGGAAGTTGTAGCGCACCACGGCCAGCACCTGGCGGAACTCCCGAAGGAGCCCCCACTCCCGCCGGGGCCGAAAGTCCTTTTGGGGGATGCGGGGCGGGCGGGTCTTCAGCACCGCCAGGAGCCTCCTTTGCCGCTTGTCGTCTCGAAGCTCGTTCTGCGCGGTCAGGAAGAATAAAAGCTGAAACAGGATCACCAGCGAGAGCAGCGTCAGCGCCGCGCTCTTCCCCGCCAGGGGCCAGGCCCCCTCCATGGTGAGGTAGTTCTGGGGGTTCAGCATGAAGGCGCTGCGGAAGTACCGCTCCTGCAGGATGATGAGCACGTAATAGAGGATGAAGGGGGACGCATAGGCAAGATAGACGTTCTGGGTGAGGCCTGAGAACAGCAGTCCCACCGTGGCCCAAAGGGCGCCGGAGAGGAAGAAGAGGACCAGCCTGAGACCGATCTCCGGGAGTTTCGAGGGCACGGCCCACTCCCCGTAGACCTCCACCGGCGCCAGGAGGAGCCAGAAGACCAGCAGCGCCAGGCCCATGCCGGCGATCAGGGCGAGGCCGCCCGACAGGGCCGCCCCCAGGCTCTTGCCCCAGATGTAGCTGTCCACGGTGGTCCGGGTGAGATAGGGCTTCAGATACCCGCTCTTCACGTCCTCCACGAAGGCCGCCGTATAGGGCACCGCACTGAGGATGGGCACGGCGAAGAGCACCAGCTCCCCGCCCAGGCACTCCAAAAACAGGTCCTCGTGGTAGCCGAAGAGGGCCTCCGGCCACTCCATCTGAAAGAGCCGCCACAGGCTTTGGAACGCGCCGATGCAGAGGCAGGCCGCCATGCCCAGGGCCGCCAGCAAAAACGACCTGGAGCATACCGCCCGCTTCACATCCGCCCAAACATGCCGCATCCTCTTCCCTCCCTCTCGGCCGCCCCCGCGGCCCTCGTCTCCCGTTTCTGCCTCCATGATACGCTCCATATTCGTCCAAAACGTAACAGAGTTGTAATGGAGTTGTAATTTTTGGATGAATGGACCCTTTTTGCGCAAAAAAATCCCCAGCAGGCGTACCTGCCGGGGGTTGCCATAGTAGGGGGGAAGACCTATGGCAAGCTTGTCGTCAGCCCAGCTTCACCCGGGCGGTGGGGTCCACGGCCCGGCCCTTCACGAAGAAGGCAAAGTGCAGGTGGCTTTCCAGGGCGCACTCCGACAGGGCGGTCCTGCCCACCGTGCCCAGGACCGTCCCGGCGTTCACCTTGTCGCCGGCGCGGACGGGGACCGTCTCGTTCAGATTGGCGTAGAGGGTCTTGCGGTCGGAGGAATGCTTCACGATCACCGTGGTCCCCAGCTGGTCGTCCGTATACACCTTCTCCACCGTGCCGCCCAGGACGCACTTCACCGCGGTGCCCTCCGGGCAGGCGATGTCCACGGCCTTGTGGGTGGTCCACTGGTCCAATGTCTTCGAGTAGATCAGCTTATCCGCAGCGTAGCCCCAGATCACCTTCCCCGACACGGGGGCCTGGGCCTTCTTCTCGGCGGTGCTGCTCCTGGCCGGGGCGGCGGTGACCTCCGCCACCTGCTGGGTGGGGACGGGCTCGGCCGTGGCCGTGGGCAGGATGCGGATCACGGGCTGGCTGGTCTCCTGGGCCATGACGGGCTTGTCCACGGGCAGCGGCTCCTCCGGCGCCGGGGAGGCGATGCTCTCCCGAGGCTGCTCCTGAACCTCCTCCTTTTCGGGCAGGGAGGTGAGGGCCACCGCCGCGCCGATGATGGCCAGGCACAGTGCCAGCGCGCCGTACACGCCCCAGTCCCGCCAGAAGGTGCCCCGAGGCTTCATCTCGAATTCGTTCATTTCTTCCATACAGATTCCTTTCTTGTCCCCTGCGGGGCTTGTCTCATGTCTTTGTTTCGCTGATAGTATGGGCCGGGCGTGTTGCTTCCATTCAATTTTTTGAAAAAACAAGCGCCGGATGAGAACAGGCCCCTTGACAGCGAAGGCTCAGCAGCGTATACTCATCGTTATATAACAGATGTTATAAAAAGGAGGAACGCCATGCCGCCCAAGGCAAAAGTGACAAGGGACATGATCGTGGACGCCGCCTTCGACCTGGTGCGCGCCGAGGGCCAGGGGGCCCTGAACGCGCGCGCGGTGGCCCGGCGCCTGGGCTGCTCCACCCAGCCCGTCCTCTATGCCTTCGCCACCATGGAGGAACTGAAGGCCGCCGTCTATGCGCGGGCCGACGACTTCCACACGGCGTATATCCTGCCGAAGGACGCTGCCGGGGACGCGGCCCTTCTGGCCCTGGGGCTCAACTACGTGCGCTTCGGCCATGAGGAGCGGCACCTGTTCCGGTTCCTGTTCGAGAGCAACCAGTTCGGAGGCATGGACATGAAGAGCCTGCTGCGGGGACCGGGAACGGACGCGCTGGTGAACATCCTGGCCGAAGGGCTGGGGTGCGAAACGAAAGCGGCCGAAAAGGTGTTCCTGACCTTCTTCGCCGTGGCCCACGGCCTTGCGAGCCTCCTCGCCAACAACGCCATGGCCTATGATGAAACTGAATGCACAGAGATGCTGGAGACCGTCTTCTACGGGGCTCTGGCGTCCTTGAAAGGAGATGCAGATGCGTAAATTCTATGAAACCAAGCCGGTGCTGTTCGCCATCCTGTGGATCGTGGTCTATGTGGTGCTGATTGCGCCCCTGCGGGGCCGCTTCGGCGACGGGAGCCTGCAGATGCTCCTGGGCCTGGTGGCCATCTCCGCGGCCCTGCTGGCGGTGATCCGCCTGTTGGGCATCCAGAAGGAGCTGGGCGTGACCCGCTGGCTCCAGAACGGGAGGGCCCTGCTCTGGCTCCTCCCTATGTGGGTCCTCTCCACCGGGAACCTGTGGGGCGGCGTGAGCCTCCGGTATGACGCCATCACGTCCGTCATGGCGGTCCTGTCCTTCCTCCTGGTGGGCGTGGCGGAGGAGATCATCTTCCGGGGCTTCCTGTTCAACGGCATGAGGAAGACCGGGCGCCTGACCGTGGCCATCGTCGTGTCCGCCATCACCTTCGGCATGGGCCACATCGTGAACCTGCTGACGGGCCACGCCACAGCGGAGACGCTGGTGCAGATGATCTTCGCCGTGGCCTGGGGCTTTTTGTTCACCTTCGCCTACCTCAAGGGCGGGAGCCTGCTGCCCTGCATCGCGATCCACGGCCTCATCGACGCCTTCAGCGTCTTTGCCCGGGACAACGCCGCGGCGGACTGGGCCTATATCATCGCCACCGTCGTGATCGCCGTGATCTATTGCCTGTACCTCAAAAAGCAGCCCACGCCGGAACCGGAACAGTAAACTGCCAAAACGAACGACGCCCGACGGAAATGTCCGCCGGGCGTTTCTGTTTGTTCTCGATCCGTTTTTATCCCAGGTTCACCGGCACCAGTTCGCCGGCGTCGTTCACGTCGTAATGGGCGTCGTCCACCGTCGTCCCGTTCCAGAGCACGTTGCTGCAGTTGTAGAAGCACAGGGCTGGGCTGGGCACGTCGTGGATGCGGCAGTTCTCGAAGGTCGCGCCGTAGACGGTGTAGAGCACCGCGCCGCCGATGGAGCAGTCGTAGATCTCGCAGTCCTTCACCTTCAGATCCCGGCCGTAGGAAGCGTTGATGCCCAAGGTGCCGCAGCCGTAGAGGCGGCAGCCCTCCACGCTGACGCTGTTGCAGCTCTCAAAGTCCAGCACGGCGCCGCAGCAATCGCTAGGCCCCTCCGTGTGGCCCAGGGTCAGGCCCACGACGCTCACGCCGTCGCAGCTCTCAAAGCCGATGACGTTGGCATAGCGGGGCACCGCCGTCAGGGTGACGGACGCCCGCTCCGCCGCGGCGCGGATCGTCATATTGGACACGCTGAAGATCACCAGCTGGGGCCCGTCGTAGGTCTCCTCCCAGCGGTAGTACAGGCCGCCCATGCTGCCGTAGGCCGAGGCGTCCGCCAGGGAGAAGCTCTCCCCGTCCAGCACGATGGTCCGATCCGGGCCGATGGCGGCCAGGAACTCGTCCACCGTAGTCACGACGATCTCCCCGCCCGGGGTCACCTGGGCGGGCTCCTGCGGCGCGGCCGTCTCCAGGTCGGGCAGCTCCACAGTCCTCAGCTCCATGGCCTCCAGGGCGTCCTCCGACAGGGTCTTCCCCTCCAGGGTCCGAGCGGCCAGGGAGGCCTGCTCGTCCCCATCCATGTACCAGCCGCCCACATCGTTCCCGCGGAAGGCGCAGCCGTCCACCACGGCCGGGTCGCCGAAGAGGGTAAAGACGTGGCGCAGTTTGTTATACGATACCTGGCAGCCCGCGAACCGGGTGCTGCGGGTATAGCTGCTCTGCAGGAGCAGGCTGGCGTTGTTGTCGTGCACCTGGCAGCCGGACACGGTGAACCCGTCCCCGCCGTAGGTCTGGAACAGGCAGTAGGCTTCGTACTCGCCCTTCCAGCCGTTGTGGTCGATCTCGGAATCCAGCACCTGTACGTTCCGGCAGTTGTCCGCGCTGACGGCGTTGTCGCTGCACTCATAGATGCGGCTGCCGGTCACCGTCACGTCGCTGCAGTTGGCGGCCCAGACGCCCATGGAACCGCAGCCGAAGAGACCGCAGAGCTCCACCATGACCCGGTCGCAATTCACCAGGTGCAGCACGCCGCCCGAGCAGAAGCCCGGGGCCGGGCTGTGCCCCGCGGTGAACGCGGACAGGGTCACGTCCTGACAGCCGTGGAAGCTCAGCACGTTGGCGTACCGATCCTGAGCGAGCAGGGTGGTCTTGTCCATGCCGGCGCCCTGAATGGTCAACCCGTCGACGCCGAAAACGATCAGCTCATAGCCCGTTTCGGAGGCGTACTCCCAGCGGCAGTACGGGTTGCCCGTATCCTTGCCGTAGGTGGCGGCGTTGGCCAGGCGGTATTCTCCCGGCGCCAGCTTCACCGTCACGTTGGGGGCGATGGCGGCCACCAGCTCGTCCACGTCCTTCACCTCGACCGCGGTGCCGGCCGCCGGAAGCGGGGCCCAGCCCAGCAGCGTCAGCAGCATGAACCCCACGAGCAGCAGCCCCAGGGCTTTCCGTTTGTTGGTATGTTTCATATTGGTTTTCCTCCCAGTGTCTCGGCCGGGCCTCGTTTGCGGGCGCCGTCCGATCGTTTTTTCTGGACGCTACGGTAGCACCCCTCGGGCGCCTTGTCAATGCACAGCCGGCCTCGGACCGCCCATTTTTGCCCAAAATGCGGCTGTCGGACCGCGTTTTCTCATTTATTTCACATATCTAACCAGTTTTCGCCGCAAACGATCCGGCGCCTGCGCCCATGGTCCGAGGTCACAGCTTCAGCACGGCGGGGATCTCGTCCCAGCCTTCCGGCATCTCGGCTGCTTCCACAAATCCGAAGGACCGGTAGAGGTTTCTTGCAACCTCGTTTTCAGGCTCGTAGGAGAGCCAGCAGTACTCCGCCTTGCCCCGGGGCGATGCGTCAGGGCGTTTACAGCTTTTTGCAGGTCGTTTCGTCGAACATCACGCAGCCGTCGCCAAAGGTCAGCTTGAGCATGCCGCCCTTTCTGCCGAATTCGTTTTCGCCGATGGGATAGAGCCGGAAGGTCATCTCATCTCCGTCCTCGTCGATCGCCCTCGCGTGAAGCTCGCCGTCCTTCATAAAGATCTCGTCCACGATGAAGTCGGCGTCCTCGGGGTGCTCATATTTGCCGCAGAAGCTCTCCCACTTGGACTTGTCCGGGTCCTTGACGGCGATGTCCTCGATGGAGACGACGGGCTCCGGCGCCTGGTCCCGGGCGATGGCCTCCATGCCGTGCCAGTAGCCCAGATACGCTCTCACGTCCTGATAGTCCCGGTTGCAGAGGATCACCAGGACCCTGTCCGCGTCGATGAAGCGCTCGAACCAGGTGGCCACGCCCGGCATGCCGCCGCTGTGGCTGACCACGAGCCCCAGCTCCTCCTCCCGGCCCACGGCCCAACCCAGGCCGTAGCCCAGGCCGTCGTCCTCGTCGTACACCGCGTCCTCGCCGTTGTTGAGCTTGCCGGGGGTGTACATGAGCTGCTGTTCCTCCAAAGTGAGCACCTTGCCCTCCCGCAGGGCCCGGTCCCATTTCAGCATGTCGAAGATGTTGGTGTACACGTAGTCGTCGCCGTTGAGCCCGTCGAAGGCCACCACGTCGCCATCCTCGGCGGAGTCCACGTCGGCCACCCATTTGCCGTCCTCGAACACCGACGCCTGGGCGTAGTTCTCAAAGGGGACCCCGTCCCGGCGGATATGGCAGCAGCGGGTGGCATTCATGCCGGCGGGCTCGAAGATGTTCTTTTGCAGGAACTGTTCATAGGGGACGCCGGAGAGCCGCTCCACAAGCAGGGCCAGCAGGTTGTAGCCGGTGTTGGAGTATTCCAAGCCCTCCCCCGGGGCGAAGTAGGGCTTTGCCTTGGTTTCGCAGAGGAAGCGCAAAATCTCGTCGTTGCCGGGGACCCGCTTCTCCGCCTTCCAGAGGTCGACGAACCAGTCCGCGTCGTCGAAGTAATCAGGGATGCCGCTGGTATGGTTGAGAAGATGCCGGATCGTGGCGCCCTCATAGGCCGCGAGCTCCGGGAAATACTTCGTGATCCTGTCCTCCAGGTTCAGCTTGCCCTGCCGCACCAACAGCATGACCGCCGTCGCCGTGAACGTCTTGCTGACGGAGGCCAGCTGAAAGATCGTGTCCTCTGTGATGGGCGTCTTGTTCTCGGGGTCCCTAAAGCCTGAGACGCCCTTCGATACGATCTCGCCCTTCTCGGCGTAGAGCCAGACCCCGTTGAAGACATCCTTTTCCTGCAGCGTCTGCGCCAGGGCTTGCATCATTTCATGTTTATCCATAGGTTTATCTTCCTTTCTATTCTTTTATCACAGTTCTAGTACAGCGGGCATCTCCTCGTCC
>CACWJZ010000018.1 GCA_902761365.1 uncultured Eubacteriales bacterium
ATCCTGGCCTTCGAGCTCACCTCCCTGGTCCACGGGCAGGAGGAGGCCGAGAAGGCCCAGTCCGCGGCCCGGGCCCTGTTCTCCGGCGAGGGGGACGAGGGGAGCATGCCCACCACGTGCCTGTGCTGTGAGCAGGTGCCCGAGGGCGGCGCGGACATTTTGAGCCTGCTGGTCTGCTGCGGGCTCGCCAAGTCCCGCGGGGAAGCGCGGCGGCTCATCGAGCAGGGCGGCATCGCCGTCGACGGCGAGAAGGTGACCGATACCTACTTCACCCTCTCCCGGGAGCAGCTCTGCGCCGGCATCAAGATCAGGAAGGGCAAGAAGGTGTTCCACAAGGCTTTGCTGGAGATGTGAGTGTTTCTTTTGCCGCTTTTTCTCTTTGGACAAAGGAGAAAAAGCGGCGGAAAAAGAGAAACTTAAGAAGATAAAATAGGCTTCGCCACGAAAAGACAATTCTTCTTAAAGTTCTTTGGGGTTGCACCCTTTCTCTATACAGAAAGGGTGCGTGCTGTATTACATTCCTATAAATAAAGGAGAAGACCATGAAACGTATCTGTGCCATAGCCCTGGCCCTGGTCCTGCTTATGAGCGGGGCGAAGGCGGCCGGGGCGGAGGCTGGCGTGACCTCCGACACCCTGTACGTGCAACAGGTGAAGGGCCTTCGGGACGACTTCATCCTGGGCGCGGACGTGTCCTCGCTCCTGGTCCAGGAGCAGAGCGGCGTCGTCTATCGCGGCTTCGACGGCCAGCCCCGGGACATGCTGCAGGTTCTGGCGGACAACGGCGTCAACTACGTCCGGGTCCGGGTCTGGGTGGACCCCTTCGACAGCGACGGCCACGGCTACGGCGGCGGCAACTGCACGGCGGCCACCGCCGCCGAAATCGGCGCCCGGGCGGCCCGATACGGCATGAAGCTGCTGGTGGATTTCCACTACTCCGACTTCTGGGCGGACCCCGGCAAGCAGATGGTGCCCAAGGCCTGGGCGGGCCTCAGCGTCGACGAGAAGGCCGAGCGGATCAGGACCTACACCACCGAGAGCCTCACGGCCATCCGGGACGCCGGGGCGGACATCGGCATGGTCCAGATCGGCAACGAGACCAACAACGGCATCTGCGGCGAGACCGACTGGTCCGGCATGTGCACCCTCTTTCGGGCGGGGACCCGGGCGGTCCGCGCCTTCGATCCCAGGATCCTCGTCGCCGTCCACTTCACCGACCCCCAGAACGGCAACTATAGGGATTTGGCCAGGGCGTTGGCCAACCGCGGCGTGGACTACGACGTGTTCGCCTCCTCCTACTACCCCTACTGGCACGGCACCCTGGAGAATCTGAAGGCGCAGCTGTCCGCGGTGGCGCGGGAGTATCGCAAGAAGGTCATGGTGGTGGAGACCCAGTGGCCCTACACCACGGAGGACGGGGACGGCCAGGGCCGCTTCATGGAGGAGCTGCTCTACGGCGGCGCCTATCCCGTCACGGTCCAGGGCCAGAGCCGGGCCATCCGGGACCTGGTCGACGCGGTGGCCTCCCTCCGGCAGGGCATCGGCGTGTTCTACTGGGAGGCGGGCTGGATCCCCGTGCCGGCCAACAGCCCCCAGGCGCGCAGCGACCTCTGGGAAGCCTGCGGCAGCGGCTGGGCCAGCAGCTTCGCCGGCGCCTACGACCCCGAGGACGCGGGCCAGTTCTACGGCGGCAGCGCCTGCGACCACCAGGCCTTGTTCGACTTTCAGGGGAACCCCCTGGAATCCCTGAAGACCTTCGCCCTGCTTCGGACGGGCAACGAGGCGCCCCGGGTGACGGACGCCCTGGACTGCGTGTCCCTGAAGCTGGGGATAGGGGAGGAGCTGACCCTGCCCGAGACCGTGCCCGCCATCCTGACGGACGGCGCCCGGGCCGAGGCCGTGGTTGCTTGGGATGCCAAGGCGGTCGCCCAGGTGGACACCGGCAAGGAAGGCCAGTACGTGATCCCCGGCGTCGGCGATGGGAAGCCCACCCTGTGCTATGTGACCGTGGCAGAGGTCAACTACCTCAACAACCCCGGCTTTGAGGACAAGGACCGGTCCATGTGGGACCTGGTCTCCCTGACCCAACGAGATCAGGGGGACTACCAGGTGAAGGCCCAGGACGCCCACGCCGGGGAGGTGGCCCTCCACTTCTGGGATTCTGCCCCCATCGAATTTAAGTGCGAGCAGACCGTCACGGACCTGCCCGCCGGGAACTGGCGCGTCGTCGTCCGGGCGCAGGGCGATGAGGTGGGCCCCGACGCGGACATCTGCCTGTACGTCATCGCGGACGGCCTCGTCTACACCGCCCCCATCACCCTCCGGGGCTGGGCGATTTGGCAGGAGGCGCGGATCGAGCACGTCCCCTGCACCTCCGGCACCCTCACCGTGGGCGTCTATGTCCGCTGCCAGGCCGGCGGCTGGGGCACCTTCGACGACTTCGCGCTGAACCTGGAGAGATAGCCAAGGTTCGCCCCTGCGGCGATCCAAGGACCCCCGCAGGGGCGATCCAGGTTCGCCCGAACCCCCTCAACCTTCCCCTTCCTCGCCGTCACCGATGGCGAGGTATTTTTCTTTGACCCCCTCCGGCAGCACGGGCAGGATAGCCGCCCGCTCCTGGCGCAGCTGCTCCTGGCGCTCCCAGGCGCGGATGAACTGGCCCCGCAGCACGTCCACGTTCTCGCTCATGCACATGCTCTGATACCCCATGAGCTCCATGACGTGCCACACCTCGGGGGGGAGGCTGTCCCGGGCCATCTCGTGGGGGTACTTGCCGGTGGTGTAGTTCTTGGGCCCGTAGCCGTAGCGGCGGACCGCCCGGATGCACAGGGCCCAGGCCTCGTCGGCGGACAGGCCCGGGGGCTCCGTCAGTTTCCTGGCGTAGGCGCGGATCTCGCTGATGGCCGGGGCGTAGGGGGAGCTGGCCGCCTGGGCCGCCACCGCCGCCTGGCCCACCTCGAAGGGGATGTCCCGGAGGAGCGTTGACCAGGCTTCCCCGATCTCGGCCATCTCCCGGGCGTCCCGGCCCAGGCTCTTGTCCCGGGGAAACAGCTTCTTTGCCAAATATAACAGGGCCACGGTTTCCTCAAAGGTCATATCCGTTTCGCCTCCTTCAACCGATGCAGTTCGATGGCTTGGCGGAACACTTCCTTGTCGCTGAGCGCAGGCGCAGGGGCAGGCGGCGCCTTTTTGGCCCAGGCCCGGAGCGCGGCCTTCCAGCTGCGGATGGGCTGCTTGCCGATGTGCCATCCGTTGGCCTCATAGTAGTGGAAGAAGTATTGCACGTCCACCTGCAGCCCCGCCTCCTGAGAAAAAGCCATGACCTCCTCCAGAGTGGGATGGTTCTCTCTCTCCGCCCCAGGCGCCCCGCCGGCAGAGAGAGAGTCTTTGTCCTCCTCTTTGTCCTTGTCTTTCTCTTTCTCTTTCTCTTTTTCTTTGTCTTTGTCTTGGTTCGACACGGGGTCCGTTATCTTCGATACGGGGCCGTTACCACGTTTCAGGTGCTTCACCTTGTTCTCGTAGGCCTCCTTCTCCCGATCGATCTGATGGCGGGCCACGGTCCAGAGCACGCCCTCCTTCCCCTTGAGCGGGAGCTCCGTGCCGTCCAGAGCGTAGCGGAGCATGGCGCGAAAGAGCCGCCCTAAGGCCCCGTCGCCCAGGGACGCCGTGACCTCCAAAAAGTCCGTAAATATCTTCAGGTATTTCATGTCCTGTACCTCCTTGCCTCCATGGTACTGCAGCGGGACGCCCCATGTCTCCGATAATTCGTTCATAATTGCCCAGCAAAGGGGCAGCTAAATTTGCGCTGCGTGCAAGCTAAATCCGGCTCTGCCGGGCGAAATTTACCCGCGGTGAGCAAAGGTAGCCGCCTGGCGGCGGATCGAAACGGTCCCCCTTGTTGTCATCCTGACCGAGGGAGCAAGCGACCGAGTGGAAGGATCTCTGAACGCAAAAGCTTGCGGCTGGAACAGGCAGCTCGCCACATCCAGCGCCGCTTCGAGATCCTTCGACTCCGCTGCGCTCCGCTTAGGATGACAAGGGGGAGGCCGGTGAGCAAAGGAAGATATTGGAAATGTATCTGCTTCCAATCCATCCTTTAGCTTGCTCTGCAAATTTCGCTGCGCGAAGCGCAATTTAGCTCGGCCTTGCCGGATTTAGCTGGCCGAAGGCCCATTTCCCTTTTTTTCGGCAACGCCGAAAAAAAGATAAAAATACCCCTTGACATATGATACTATGCGTAGTATAGTATCACGCGAAGGGAGGCATGAGACCTATGGATGTACAGATGAAACGCGGATTGCTGGACGTGTGCGTCCTGGCCGCCATCCAGAATGAGGATTCCTACGGGTATCAGATCATCAAGGATATTCGCCCCTACGTGGACGTGTCCGAGTCCACCCTCTACCCCATACTGCGGCGGCTGGAGGAGGGGCGGCTGTTGACGGTCCGGTCCGTGGAGCATAACGGGCGGCTGAGAAAGTACTATCACATCACCGATGCCGGCAAGGCGCGGATCGAGGATTTCAAGCAGGACTGGAAGGATATGGAGAATATCTACCGGTTCATAATTAGGGAGGGACAAGCATGAGCAGAGATGCATTCATCGGGGAGCTGCGCCATCGGATGGCGGGCCTGCCAAAGGAGGCCGTGGATCGCACGGTGGAGTACTACAGCGAGCTGATCGCCGATTCCATGGAGGACGGCCTCAGCGAGGAGGAGGCCGTATCGCGCCTGGGGTCCCTGGACGAGATCGTGGCGAACGTGGTCAAGGACACGCCCCTGCCCCAGATCATCGAGACCCGCATCCAGGAGAAGAAGGCCAAGCGGGGCGGCATCCGGGCCTGGGAGGTCATCCTGCTGGTGCTGGGCGCGCCTCTGTGGCTGCCGCTGCTCTTGGCGGTGCTGGCGGTGGTCCTGGCCCTGTACGTGACCCTGTGGGCGGTGGTCATCGCCCTGTGGGCGGTGGTGGCGGCGGTGATCCTGACCGGCGTGGTGGCCGTGGTGGCGGGCATCGTGGAGCTGTGCCGGCTGCACCTGCCCCAGGGGCTGGTGCTCCTGGGCGGCGGGCTCGTGTGCATGGGCCTGTGCGCGCTGCTGTTCCTGCTGATGAAGCTCATCACCGTGGGCACGGTGAAGCTGTGCAAGCTCATCTGGACGGGCATCAAATCTTTGTTTGTGGGTAAAAAAGGCAAGGGGGAAACGGTACAATGAAAAAGACTGCAATCGCTATTTTGATCGCCGTGCTGGTGGTGGCCATCGGCGGGGCGCTGGTGTTCGCGGGGTTGAGCGCGGTGCACTATGATTTTCAGAAGCTGGATCGGACGGTGTACGCCACCAACACCCATTCCATGGGCATGGTGCACGCCATCGACATCCAGTGCGACACCGCCGACGTGGAGCTGGTGGCGGAGGGCGAGGCCGACTGCAAGGTGGTCTGCTTCGAGAACGACCGGGAGAAGTACGCCGTGGACGCGGTGGACGGGACCCTCGTCATCCGGCCCGAGAGCAGCAAAGCCCGCTGGAGCCTGTTCGCCTTCGCCTTCAGGAGCCCCAAGATCACCATCTATCTGCCCGCCGGCGCCTATGAGCTGCTGAAGGCCCAGTTGGAGACCGGCGACATCACCGCGGACAAGGCCCTGTCCTTCGACCGTGTGGAGGTGGGGATGGAGACCGGGGACCTGGTGTTGAACGGGGTCCAGGCGAGGCAAATCAAGGCCCACGGCAGCAACGGGGACATCCGGCTTGCGGATATGGCGCCGGAAACCGTGGACGTGTCCGTGAGCACGGGGAAGATCGAGCTTGTGAACGTGGTGTGCTCCGGGGATTTGAGGTGCAAGAGCTCCACCGGCGACATCCGGCTCACGGACGTGGACGGGGCGAACCTTATCCTCTCCGCCTCCACCGGCGACATCACCGGCACCATCCGCACCGACAAGGTCTTCACCGCTCATGCCTCCACAGGCAAGGTCAGCGTCCCTGGCACCACGACGGGCGGCCGCTGCGAGGCGGAGACCTCCACGGGCGACATCCGCCTGAGCATCAGTGGGAAATGATATAAGCTTTGTCTTTTGCACCTTTTTTCTCTTCTGTGAAGAGAAAAAAGATGCCCAAAAAAGAGAAGCTTAAGAAGATAAGAGGGAGGTGCAGCGAAGCATCTCCCTCTTCTTACAGTTCTTTGGGATTGGGGCTATCTCATTTAGGAGCACGTTTTCTGATCTATCTTGTCATCCCGACCGAGGGAGCGAAACCGTAAGAAGCATGCCCCAATAGTGACATGAGCGACCGAGTGGAGGGATCTCTGAACGCGAAAGCTTGTGGCCGGAAGAAGCAACTTGCCTCCCCCAACACCGTTCAGAGGTCCTTCGACTCAGCCTGCGGCCTCGCTCAGGATGACAATGGGGGGCAAAAAAGCAGCAACTGGCCCAAGCAATGAGTCAGTTGCTTCTTTTGATTTATAGGCTTTTCTTAATGAGACAGCCCCGTGTTTTAATTATTTCCCTATGACCACGCTGGTTTGTCCGCCGAGCGTCAGGGTGGCGCCCTCTAAGGTGGCCTCCTCCAGACCGATCACGGCCCGGAGGGTGGCAAAGTCGCCGATGGCGGACAAATCCACGGTCTTGGAGCTCCGGCCCGTGTTGTGGAGGACCAGCACCGTATTTCCGTCCAGCGTGGCCGTGAAGCCGCCCACCTTGCTGCCCTCGATGGTCACCGCCTTGTACGCGCCCCGGGCGATGGCCGGGTTGGCCTTGCGGATCATGATGAGCTTCTTATAGTAGGTGTACAGGCTGTAGGGGTCCTGCTTCTGCTCCTTCGCGGTCTCCTTGACCTGCTTGTCCGCCGTATAGGTGGTGCCCGTGGGGTCCTTCACCGTGTTCCCGTCGCCCCAGAGCATGGCGAGCCGCCGATTGGCGTCGGTGTTGGCGCCGCCCCGGGAGCCCCGCATGCCCAGCTCCTCCCCGTAGTAGAGGAAGGGGGACCCGGGTCCCAGGATGTACAGGTTGGCCGCCATCTGCATGTTCCCGGAGGCCACGGTCAAAGCGCCGGCGATCCGGTCCATGTCGTGGTTGGAGAGGAAGGGCACGAACATGGCGTCGGGGTTGGTGTTCTCGATGGACTTCAGGTACTTCTCCACGTATTTGGCCAGCTCGCCCGCGTTGCCCTGCTTGGCGGTCTCTGCAAAGAGCCCCTCCACCTGGCCCACGGTGAAGTTGAAGCAGTTGGTGGCGGGGTAGTAGACGCCCGTGACGCCGTCCCCGTCCCAGACCTCAGCCACGGTGTACAGGCCGGGGTACTCGCTGCGGAGGGTGGTCAAATACTCCTTCCAGTACGATACGCTCTCCTTGTGGCTGCCGTAGTAGACGTACTTGGCGGCGTCGTAGCGGAAGCCGTCCACCTTCTTGTCCAGATAGTACCGGGAGATCTTCAGCACCTCCTCCCGGACGGCGGGGTTGTCGAAGTTCAGCTCCGGCATGCCGTCGTAGAAGTTGCACTCGTAGTACACGTCGGTGCCGGAGAGGGCGGCGAAGGCCCGGCCCTGAGGCGCCGCCTGGCCCTTGGTATAATAGGAATAGAAGTCGTAGTAGGGGCTGGTCTTGTCGTTCTTCTTGTGGGCCTCGGTGAATTCCTTGAACCACTGGCAGTCCTTGGCAGTGTGGTTGATGACCATGTCCAAAATGAGCTTCACGCCCCGGCTGTGGCAGAGGGCGATGAGATCGTCCAGATCCTTCTGGGTGCCGAACTTGGGGTCGATGGTGTAGTAGTCCGTCACGTCGTACTTATGATAGGAAGGGGACTTGAAGATGGGCGTGAGCCAGATGCCCTCGATGCCTAAGGATTTGCCGGAGTTGGGGTCGCCGTCGTTCAGGTAGTCGAACTTGTCGATGATGCCCCGAAGGTCCCCGATGCCGTCCCCGTTGGAGTCAGCGAAGGAGCCCACGAAGATCTCATAGAACACCCGGGCGTTGTCCTTCACGGCGTAGTCCGTGCGGAGCAGGGGGTCGTCGACGACGTACTCCCCCTGGGGTTTTGGAGTGGGCTCCGGCGCAGGCGCTTCGGTGGCGGCGGGCGCCTCGGTGGGGGTGGGGGCCTCAGCGGCCTTCTTCTGACACCCAAAGCAGGTGAACAGCAGCAGGGCCGCCAGCAGCAGGATGGATACTCGTTTAGCCATGGTCTTTCCCCTTTCACGATGGAGGTTATATATAATTGTATACGGAAGGCCCTGTTTGTCAAGATACTCCCTTTTCAGCGGCCCTTTTTTGTGGTATAATTACGAGTATGGAACTGCACGCTTTGTATGGACAGGAAGAATTGACCAAGGCCCGGATCGCCCGGCAGCGGACCGGCCGGGCCATGATCGCGGTGGCGGCCGTGGGGCTCGCGGCCTGCGTCGCCGTCTGCTGCTTCGCCACCCGGCAGAACCAGGGCGTGACATTGCCCCTCGCCGTGGGCATCTCCACTCTGGCGGGCTGGATCGTGATCTTTCTCTCCCACAGCCGCTATGAGGGGGCGAAGGCCAGGGTCCGGCACGTGGAGCTCATGCTCACCGGCCCGCGGGAGCGGTTCTCCGGGACCTTCGAGAAGCTGGACGGGGTGTATCGGGTGAAGCGGGGCGTCAGCATCCGCAAGGTCCGCCAGCGGGAGGAATTCCATGAGACGCTGCTCTCGGTATACGACGAGAAGGCGTCCCGGCTGCCGGACCGATTCACCGGCACGGTGGAGACGGTGTACGACTGCATCGTGGCCTTTGGGGAGGAGGGGGAGGCATGAAGGGCATCTTCAAAAATCTTCATCGCTACGTCCTCTGGCTGGTGGTCAGCTTCTTCCTCTGGGCTTGGATCTTCACCCTCATCACCAACGCCCCGGCGGGGAAGAAGGTGGTTCTGTACGCGGGGCTGCCCGCCATGGAGCGGGAGGCCCTGGCCGCCGCCCTGGAGGCCGACATGCCCGAGCACATCCGCTATGTGGAGACCTGGGTGTTCTCCGACGAGATGTTCTCCCCGGCCAACATCGAGACGGGGGACCTGTTCATCGTGGCCACGGACCAGGTGGACCAATACCGGAACACCTTCGGGGCGCTGGATGGGGTGGATTTCCCCGATCGGCCCCTCTTTGAGATCGACGGCAAGCCCTGCGGCGTCTGCGTCTACGACGAGGAAGCGGGCATCCGCATCGGCACGAAGTACCTGGCCTACCTGCCGGGGGAGACCTACTACCTCTTCTTCAACGCCAATTCCAGGCACCTGGGCGCCTGGAACGGCTCCCGGGACGACGCGGCCCTTCGGGCGGCCCAGACGTTCCTGACCCTGCCGTGATGCTTGCGCGGAAGCCCCCCTCTGGGGGCTTTTTTTTGTCGCCAAAATAATTACTTCAAATATTTACAATTTATCTAAAACCGGATTGACTTATATTAAAAACGGGTGTAAATTATATATACATCGTGGGGGAAGTGGCGAAGGCGACAAAACCGCGGAACCCGGATGAAAATGTACGGCATGAAAATGCACAAATCACAGGAGGAATGAGCATGAAAAAAACGTTAGCTATCGTACTCGCTCTCGTCATGGTGCTTGGTGTGATCGCCTGCACGCCCAAGGCCACCACCACGCCTCAGACCGAAACCAAGACTGAGACCAAGACCGAGACGAAGACCGAGACCGAAACCAAGCCCGCGGCCGCGTCCAGCGAGCTGGCCGGTGAGTACACCATCACCGTATGGGCTGCTGAGAAGGTCGTCGAGCTGACCAAGAAGCAGATCGAGGACTTCAACAACAGCAACGACATGGGCATCAAGTTCAAGGCGACCGTTGAGGCCGTCGGCGAAGGCGATGCGGCCACCAAGATGATCACCGACGTGGAAGCGGGCGGCGACATCTACTTCTTCGCGCAGGACCAGTTCAACCGTCTGGTGCAGGCCGGTGCTCTGGGCAAGCTGGGCGCCAAGGCGGCTGAGTTCGTCAAGACCAACAACGTGGAAGCTGCCGTGACCGCGGCCACCACGGGCGAAGATTTCTATGCTTACCCCGTGACCGCCGACAACACCTACTTCGTGTTCTACGACAAGAGCGTGGTCAAGGCTGAGTCCCTGGGCGACATCGGCAAGATGATCGCCGACTGCGAAGCCGCCGGCAAGACCTTCTGCTTCGACCTGAAGAACGGCTGGTATCTGCCCGCCTTCTTCTTCGGCGCCGGCTGCAAGTCCGTGTGGGAAGCCGACAGCGATGGCAAGTTCCTGTCCGTGGTCGACAACTTCAACTCCGACAAGGGCTTCGTCGCCGCCAAGGCCATGAACGTGGTCATGAACTCCGACAAGTTCGTCAACAGCTCCGAGACCTCCGAATTCGACAACAATGCCGGCTTCGTGGTCAGCGGCACCTGGAACATCAAGAACGCGCAGGACATCCTGGGCGACAACTACGGCGCAGCGCCCCTGCCCAAGTTCACCGTGGACGGCAAGGAGTACCAGCTCAGCCCCTTCATCGGCTCCAAGCTGGTGGGCGTGAAGCCTCACTCCGATGCCAAGCTCAACGCGGCGTGCCATCAGCTGGCTCAGTACCTGACCGGCGAGAAGGGCCAGCTGGAGCGGTTCACCGTGGCTGAGTGGGGTCCCTCCAACATCGCCGCCGCCAAGAGCGAAGAGGTCCTGAAGAACGCCGCCATCGGCGCCATCGCGCAGCAGGGTGCCTACTCCGTGTACCAGGGCAACATCCCCGGCAACTGGTGGGGCAACAGCGCCCAGGTCCTGGGCGAGGCCGTCCAGAAGGCCACCAACGACGACGAGCTCAAGGCTGCTTTGAAGGCCTATGAGGAGTCCCTCGGCGACTACCTGAAGAAGGAAGGCGAAGAGGAGCTGCCCGATGCCTGGGGCGTGGTCGGCAGCTTTGCCGCCAGCGAGTGGGGCAAGAGCAAGGACGTGCCCATGACCGAGAAGGAGCCCGGCATCTGGGTGTCCGATCCCGTGGAGCTGAAGGCCGGTGAGGAGTTCAAGGTCCGTCTCAACAACGACTGGGGCTCCAACTTCGGCGTGAACTGCGAGGCCAACGGCGCCAACATCGTGGTGCCCGCGGACGATACCTACACCGTCACCCTGAACCTCAACGACCTGACGCTGACCTTCGTCAACCAGGAAGGCGTCCTGCCCGAGGCCGCGCCCGCGCCCGAGGGTGAAGCAGCCCCCGATACCTGGGGTGTGGTCGGTGGCTTCGAGGCCAGCGGCTGGGAGAAGGATGTCCCCATGAAGGAGAAGGAAGCCGGTCTCTGGGTGTCCGATCCTGTGGAGATGAAGGCTGACGACGAGTACAAGGTCCGCGCCAACGGCGAGTGGAAGAAGAACTACGGCTTCGACGAGGCGGGCGCCACCAAGGCTGACGGCCAGACCAACGGCAAGGTGGCGGCTGACGG
This sequence comes from uncultured Eubacteriales bacterium, assembly GCA_902761365.1. Lineage (GTDB taxonomy): Bacteria > Bacillota > Clostridia > Christensenellales > CAG-138 > RUG472. Next base: position 11,397 of record CACWJZ010000018.1, read on the forward strand.
CACCTACATCGTCACCCTCGATCTGCGTGACGAGGCCGCTCCCGCGCTGACCATCGCCGAGAAGCAGCCCGACACCTTCGCCGTCATCGGCGCCATCTGCGGCACCACCTGGGACAAGGACTTTGCCATGACCGAAGTGGAACCCGGCGTCTGGAAGTCCGAAGCGCTGGAGCTGCATGCCGGTGAGGAGTTCAAAGTCCGCGCCAACGGCGCCTGGGATCTGAGCTATGGCTTAGATGACGGCGTGGCCAATCCGGATAACGGCACCAACGTGAAGGTCGATGCCGACGGCACCTACATCGTGGTCCTGGATTTGAACGCCATGACGCTGACCCTGGAGCCCGCTGCGTAAGCAAAACAAAGTTGGAATTTGATCCTCGATATAAAGCGTTACCGCTTTGATCGGACCTGATTTCATCGGATCTCGGTTGGAGCCGGAAACGGCTCCGACCGAGTTTTTAGTTTGAGGGGGACATATGAAGAAATATTCTGATCTGGAGTATTTGAAACTTTCCAAATGGGAACGGTTCCAGTATAAGTTCCTCAGCTTCTTTGCCGCCATCCCCGTCGCCATCTGGAACGCCATCAAGGGCATCGGGAACTGGTTCAAAAAGGCTGGCTTAGCCATCGGGAACGAGCTCAAGGACATCGTTATGACCTTTGTCCAGGGCGACTGGAAAACCAGGCTTTCCTATCTCATCATGGGCTTTGGCAGCATCGCCCGCGGGCAGGTCCTGCGCGGTCTGCTGTTCCTGATCTTCGAGGTGGTCTTCATCGGCTATATGATCCTGGCCGGCGTGTACTGGATGAGTATGCTGCCGAGCCTGGGCCTTATCGGGCCCCACAAGGAGTACCATGAGCTGCTGGACACCTACGTCACCGTCTACGGCGACAACTCCTTCAAGATCCTGCTCTACGGCGTGCTGACCATGTTCTTCATCGTGGCGTTCATCTTCACCTGGCGCCTCAACATCAAGCAGAACAAGATCGCCGAGAGCATCCTCCGCTCCGGCAAGAAGCTCAAGAGCGGCAAGGACGACCTCAGGTCCCTGGTGGACGATCAGTTCCACAAGACCCTGCTGGCCCTGCCCTTGACCGGCATCCTGATTTTCACGGTGATGCCCCTGGTGTTCATGATCCTGGTGGCCTTCACCAACTACGACGGCACTCACGACGGCTTCTCCAACAACCTGTTCACCTGGGTGGGCCTGGAGAACTTCAACACCATGCTCCACTGGTCCGGCGGCGGCAGCACCAACTACTCCGCCACCTTCGGCGAGGTGCTGAGCTGGACGCTGATGTGGGCTTTCTTCGCCACCTTCACCAACTACTTCCTGGGCATGGCCGTGGCCATGATGATCAACAAGAAGGGCATCCGGCTCAAGAAGGTTTGGCGGACCATCCTGGTCACCACCATCGCCATCCCGCAGTTCATCTCCCTGTTGTACGTCAGCAAGATGTTCGCCAAGAACGGCATCATCAACGGCCTGTTGCTGGACTTGGGCTGGATATCGAAGGCCCTGCCCTTCTGGGAGGATCCCACCTGGGCCCGGTGCACGGTCATCGGCGTCAACATCTGGATCGGCATCCCCTACCTCATGCTGATCGCCACCGGCATCTTGATGAACATCCCGGCGGACCTGTATGAATCCGCCAAGATCGACGGCGCCAGCGGCTGGCAGCAGTATTCCAAGATCACCCTGCCCTACATGCTGTTCGTCACGGGTCCGTATCTTCTGACCAGCTTCACGGGCAACATCAACAACTTCAACGTCATCTACCTGCTGACGGGCGGCGCGCCCATCAACATCAACGCCTCCGGCGCGGCGGGCAGCGTGGGCTACACGGATTTGTTGATCACGTGGCTATTCAAGATAACGACCGGCGCGGAGTCCAAGTATTATCTGGCGTCCGTCCTTGGTATCTTGGTGTTCATCATCATGGCCATCTTCACCCTGGTCGTGTACGGCATCCTGCCATCCATCAAGAATGAGGAGGACTTCCAATAATGGAAACGAAATCTATGAAACAGCACATGGGGATGCGGACGGCCAACGCCATCTCCAACACGGTCATCCATGTCCTGCTCGTCATCATCAGCGTCATCTGGCTGGTCCCCTTCGTCTGTATCGTGCTCCAGTCCCTGCGCGTGGAGTCCACCTGGCAGGTCGGTTACATCATCCCGCAGAAGTGGGGCCTTGACAACTTCAAGAACCTGCTGAGCACCAACTTCCCCAAGTGGTACCTGAACACCTTCATCACGGCGCTCGTGACGGCGGCCCTGCAGACCATCATCATCCTCTGCATGAGCTACACCCTGTCCCGCTTCCGGTTCAAGGCGCGCAAGCCTCTGATGAAGTTCATGCTGATCCTGGGCCTGTTCCCCGGCATGCTCACCATGATCATCCTGTACCGTGTTTTGAAGGATCTGGGCCTCACCCAGGCCAACGCGGTCCCCGGATTGATCCTGGTGTACATCGCCTCCTCCGGCATGGGCTACTACGTGTCCAAGGGCTTCTTCGACACCATCCCCAAGTCCCTGGACGAGGCGGCCCGGATCGACGGCGCGACCCGCGCCCAGGTGCTCTGGAAGATCATCCTGCCCCTGGCCGGCCCCATCGTCATCTACACGCTGCTGACCGGCTTCATGGGTCCCTGGGGCGATTACGTGTTCGCCAACTACATCTCCTTCGGCAATTCGTCCGGCATGAACGTGGCCGTCGGTATGTACAACTGGTTGACGCCTGACCAGATCAACAATAACTACACCATGTTCTGCGCGGGCGGCGTTGTCGTGGCTATCCCGGTGGTCATCCTGTTCATGTGCTTGCAGAAGTACTATGTTGAGGGCGTCACCGGCGGCGCGGTCAAGGGTTAATCGGAAAGCGAGAAGAAAGAAGGAGCCGTGTGAAAACGGGGTTTTCACACACGTAGTTTGTGCCTTTGCCGCGGACCGGCGCGGCAATTTTGCAGGCAAAACCGGCAAAACTACAGAAAAGGATGTAGAATAATATGGCAAGTGTAAAACTGACCAACGTAAAGAAGGTTTACGATAACAACGTGGTCGCCGTGCACGACTTCAATCTGGACATCAAGGACAAGGAGTTCGTGGTGTTCGTCGGCCCCTCCGGCTGCGGCAAATCCACCACCCTGCGCATGGTGGCGGGCCTGGAGGAGATCAGCGGCGGCACCGTGGAGATCGACGGCGAGGTGGTCAACGATCTGCAGCCCAAGGATCGGAACATCGCCATGGTCACCAACGCCGCGGAGATTTTGGGTATCACCGACTACCTGCTGCGCAAGCCCCGGGCCCTGTCCGGCGGCCAGCGGCAGCGTGTGGCCATCGGCCGCGCCATGGTCCGTGACTCCAAGGTGTTCCTCATGGACGAGCCCCTCTCCAACCTGGACGCCAAGCTCAGGAACCAGATGCGTGCCGAGATCATCCTGCTGCGGCAGAAGCTGAACACCACCTTCATCTACGTGACCCACGACCAGACCGAGGCCATGACCTTGGGCGATCGCATCGTCATCATGAAGGACGGCTACATCCAGCAGGTGGGCACCCCCGCCGAGGTGTTCGAGAAGCCCACGAACCTGTTCGTGGCCGAGTTCATCGGTGCGCCCAAGATGAACATCGTCAAGACCAGCCTGGTCAAGGAAGGCGACAAGTACTTCGTGACCCCCTGCGGCGCGAAGATCGAGGTCACCGGCGAGAAGGGCGAGCTGCTGAACGAGAAGAGCGTCAGGGGCGGCGAGGTGCTGCTGGGCGTTCGTCCCGAGCACATGAAGCTCAGCTTCGAGGCCACGCCCGACACCATGCCCGCCCGGCTGGAGGTCAACGAGATGATGGGCAGCGAGCTGCACCTCCATGTGTTCACGGAGGACGGCACCCGCTGGATCGTCCGCGTGCCCACCATCGACCTCACCCAGGCCCAGCGCGCGTCCCTGGTCAACGGCGCCGAGGTGTACATCACCTTCGAGGGCAAGGTCATGCACTTCTTCGATCCCAAGACCGAGAAGAACCTGGTCTATTGAGCAATGGCACAACAAAAGCCCGGCCGACCGGCCGGGCTTTTTCTCGTTCCGTCTGGGAGCATGACAGGGGCGTGCCGATCACGGCTCCCGGTAATAGGTGCCTTTCTCCCGCCGCAGCAGCCCAAAGTCCACCAGCTCCCGGCGGAGGGTGCAGTAGTCGTCGTAGTGGTCCAGGATCTTGAAGTTGACCTCCTGCTCAGTGTAGCTGCGGCCCGGCTCGAAGTCCCGGACGATCAGATCCAGCAGCACCTTCCGCTTCTTCAGCTGGCTGGGCATGGCGATGATGAGCCCGTCCCGCCAGAAGGAACGCTTCACCTTTTCGGCGAAGGCTTCGTCATAGAGCATCTCTTCATTCAGCATATATATACCTCACCGCACGGCCTGAAGGGACCCGTGCACGATCTTGAGTTCGTCGGCGTACCGGACCTCGTCGCCCACCCAGATGAGCAGCACCAGCTTGTCCTTTCGAATGAAGATATGGCCGGTAAAATCGTAAGTCTCCCCCTCGATGGCGATGGTCGAAGCGCCCTGGTAGCAGGGGATGCCGTTGAGCTCGCTTTTGTGGATGTCCACGGGCGACAGGGCAAAGCCGGTCATGCCGCTGCTGGTCAGGGCGCCCTCCACCATGGCGGTGATGGACTCCTGGGGGGCGAACAACAGCATGAGATCAGCGGTCCGCTCCGTCAGCTTCATGGTGTTGGGGATCTCCTCATAGATCAGGAAGGTGTGCCGGGTGTCGTTGGGGTCCGGGTAGAGGTAGACCCCGTCCGAGATGCCGGCCCGGAGCCAGCTGCCGGGCGCGTCGAAGCGGAAATAGGTGCCCGTATAGGTCTGAACGGGCAGCGACGCCGGCGCAGCGGTGGCCTCCGCCACGGGCGCGGGATCGGGCGCCGGGGGCTCCGCCGTGGCAGCAGGCCCATCGGTTTGGACCGGCGCCAAAGTGGGATCGTCGGCGGCCTTCGCCTTTTTGCCCGCCATGGCGGGGAAGGATATGCAGCCCCCCAGCAGGCTAAGGCAAAGGATCAGGATCAGCAGTCTCTTCACGGGGTCCTCCTTCCTTCGGAACCGGGGCCGGGGCGGGCTCCCGGCCGAAGGCGGTCAGAAAATCCGCCCGGGCGTGTTCGTTGACCAGGGCGCAGAAGCGGTCGTACTGTTCGAGGAACGTGCGCCCTTCCGGGGTGAGGGAGGCGCCGCCGCCCTCCTTGCCGCCGGTGGTGGTGTTGAGCAGGGGGAAGCCCAGCTCCCGCTCCGCCCGGCGGATGATGGCCCAGGCCTTGGAGTAGGCCATGCCCATGGACATGGTGGCCTGGCGGATGGAGCGATAGGCCTCCACCCGGTGGAGGAGCACCGCGATGCCCGGCCCAAAGAACTTTTCCTCGCCCATGATCCGGGGCGAGACGACGAAGCGGATCTCATTCATGGCCATTCTCTCCTTTCTACACATCATACCGCATAATGTCGAAACTGGCAAGACCGGCCCGCATTGACGGGAAAAAGGGCCGATGGTATACTGCCAAAAAGGAGGTGAGCCCGTGGGCTTTTGGGTGTTTATGACCGTCATGGCGCTGCTGATCCCGGGGACCATGCTGCTCTTCGGGACCCGGTTCGAGCGAAAGCCGCCCCGACGCAACAGCGTCTTCGGCTACAAGACCGCCATGTCCCAAAGGAACGACGATACCTGGGCCTTCGCCCACCGGTACATCGGCCGCCTCTGGCGCGTCTGGGGCCTGGCGACGCTTTGCGTCTCCCTTTTGGTCATGCTCCTGGCCCTGAACCGGGGCATGGCGACCGTGGGGTACGCGGGGCTGATCCTCACCGTCGCCCAGCTGGTCCCCCTCGTCGGCGCCATCTTCTCCACGGAGCGGGCGCTCAAGCGCACCTTCGACCGGTTCGGGCAGCGGATTCAGTGAAATCCTCCGTTCTTTTATCGCGAAAGAAAAGGGATCACCCAAAAACATAAATGGGAAGTATGGCTTACGCTGTACTTCCCATTGTTCTTCTGCGGCAAAATATCAATCCGCTTTATTTCGCCTTCTCGGCGATTTCCTTCAGCAGCAGGGCCTGGAAATCGTCCATGGACATGGCGCCCAGATCCCCCTTGCCCCGGGCGCGGACGGCCACGGTCTTCTCCTCGGCCTCCTTGTCGCCGATGATGAGCATGTAGGGGATCTTCTGCATCTGGGCCTCCCGGATCTTGAAGCCGATCTTCTCGTTCCGTTCGTCCACCTCCACCCGCACGCCGAGGCCATCCAGCCTGTCGGCCAGGGCCTTGGAGTATTCGAGGGCTCGATCCGTGATGGGCAGCACCTTCACCTGGGTGGGCATCATCCAGGTGGGCAGGGCGCCCGCGTACTCCTCAATGAGGTATGCCAGCGTCCGCTCGTAGCAGCCCAGGCTGGTCCGATGGATGATGTAGGGCAGGGCCTTCTCGCCGTTCTCGTCGATGTAGTACATGCCGAACCGCTTGGCCAGGAGCATGTCGATCTGGATCGTGACCAGGGTATCCTCCTTGCCGTACACGTTCCGGTACTGGATGTCCAGCTTGGGCCCGTAGAAGGCGGCCTCGTCGATGCCGATCTCGTACTTCACGCCCAGATGGTCCAAAATGCGGCTCATGGCGGCCTGCGCGGCGTTCCACTGCACCGCCGTACCCTCGTACTTGTTCTTGGGGTTGGCGGGGTCCCACTGGGAGAAGCGGAAGGTGCACTTGTCCCACAGACCCACCGTGCTCAGGAAGTACTTGGAAAGCTCCAGACAATCCTTGAACTCCTCCTCCAGCTGGTCCGGGCGCACCATCAGATGTCCCTCGGAGATGGTGAACTGGCGCACGCGGATGAGGCCGTGCATCTCGCCGGAGTCCTCGTTGCGGAACAGGGTGGACGTCTCCCCCAGCCGCATGGGCAGGTCACGGTAGCTCCGCTGCCGGTTCAGGTACACCTGATACTGGAAGGGGCAGGTCATGGGCCGCAGGGCGAAGCATTCCTTCGTCTCGTCGTCCGGGTCGCCCATGATGAACATGCCGTCCCGATAATGGTCCCAATGGCCGGAGATCTTGTAGAGCTCCCGCTTGGCGAAGTAGGGGGTCTTGGTGAGCAGATACCCGTGCTTCTGCTCCGTGTCCTCCACCCAGCGCTGCATGAGCTGGATCACCCGGGCGCCCTTGGGCAGGAGCACCGGCAATCCCTGGCCGATCACGTCCACCGTGGTGAAGTATTCGAGCTCCCGGCCGATCTTGTTGTGGTCCCGCTTCTTGGCCTCCTCCAGGCGCGTGATGTAGGCCACCAGCTCGTCCTTCTTCTCGAAGGCCGTGCCGTAGATGCGCTGGAGCATCTTGTTCTTTTCGCTGCCCCGCCAGTAGGCGCCGGCCACGCTGAGGAGCTTGATGTTCTTCACCCGGGCCGTGCTGCCCACGTGGGTGCCGGCGCACAGGTCCACGAACTCGCCCTGTTTGTAGAAGCTGATGACGGCGTCCTCGGGCAGGTCCCGGATCAGCTCCACCTTGTAGGGCTCGCCCTTCTTCTCCATGAAGGCGATGGCCTCCTCCCGGGGGAGCTCGAACCGCTCCAGCTTCAAATTCTCCCGCTGGATCTGCTCCATGGTCTTCTCGATCTTCTTGAAGTCGTCGGGGGAGAAGTTGAAGGGCGCGTCGAAGTCGTAATAGAACCCGTCCTTGGTGGCGGGGCCGATGGCCAGCTTCACCTCGGGCCAGAGACGCTTGACGGCCTGGGCCAGGATATGGGAGGCCGTGTGCCGATAGGTCCAGCGGCCGTCGGCGTCGTCAAAGGTGAGGAGCCTGAGGCTGCAGTCCTGTTCGATGGGCCGAAAGGCGTCGGCGCGGACGCCGTCGATCTCGCAGCAGATGACGGACTTCTTCAGCTCCTGGCTGAGGCTGGCAGCGATGTCCAGGGCGCTCGTCCCGTTCTCGTATTCCCGCTTCGATCCGTCGGGGAAGGTGATGATCATACGTGTTTCCTCTCTTTCTTCCGAATGTAAATTAAAAGCCCCAATGCTGCATTACAGCACTGGGGCGCTTGGTTTGCGCGGTTCCACCCAAGTTTATCACTCGCATCCGGCGATATGGGGCCGGTCCCCTTCAGGTCGCCGGGCGGTCTTCGCCTCCTGCCCCCCGCGCGCCTTGCAGCCGGTGAACGCGCTCTCTGAAGGAGGACAGCCTTTGAGGGTACTGCTTCCCGGGTCATACCCGAAATTAGAATTTATTATACCACGGCGATCCGGTGTGTCAAGTACAATTCATGCTCCGCGCGAGCGAAATCGTGCAGATCGTGCAGGAGTTGCATCTCCAATTGTATAACCTGCGGCTTTCCGGTGCCTTTTTCTGGTTGACGGTTGCGAACAATGATTGTAAAATGGGAACATGGAAAATAGCAGGGGAAAACAGAATGGGATGATGTGGGGCCTGTGGCTGGGCCTGGCCGTCATGGGCGGGGCCAGCATATACTACTACCCCCTGTTCGTGCTGACCATGTTCGTGGTGCCGGCGCTGTGGGCGACCCTGGCCTTCCGGACCCGGCCCGTGATGCTTTTGGTGGCTGGGGCGCTGGTGTTCCTCTTCGGCTATCTCATGGGCTACGAGATGTTGAGCTGCCTGTGCATCCTGGGCATGGCGGTCCCCCCCGGGGTCTTCCTGTGGTACAGTCAGAAGGAACGCATGGGCAACTTTCAAAGCGTCCTGTACGTGTCCGTGCTGCTGACCTTCGGCCTGTTCCTCCTGTTCTGCGTGCCGGACCTGCTGTCCACCGGCGACCCCTACGCCTCCATCCGCACCTACTTCGCGGCGGTGCCGGAGATGTTTCAGGGCACCAGCCTGTATGAGGCATCGCTCCTGCTGGTGAGCCGGATCGACGAGATGATGATCGCCTGCTTCTATGCTTTTGCCGCTTTGTATGCTTTGGTGAACGTGCTGCTTTTGCACGCCTTCAACAAGGGGAAGAAGGATATGCCGCTCTGCCCCTTGGGGCCCTTCGGCACCTGGTCCGCCCCCTATGGCTATGTGATGATCGCAGGCGGGCTGTGCCTTCTGGCAACGATCCTCACCGTCTCCCGGGACACGCCCATGGTCTCCACTTTGAGCCTGTTGCTCTATGAGATGTGGGCCATGCCCCTGTTTCTGACGGGGGTCAACGCATTGTACGCCCTGCTTCTGCGCCGGTTGCCTGGGAGCCGGGGCAAGGTGGCCTTCGGGGTGCTGCTGGGGGCCGGGCTGGTGTTCTTCTATCAGATTTTTCAAATGGTGTTGCTGCTGTTGGGATTCGTAGGGGTCGTCCGCAGGCGGCGTGCCGGAAAGGAACGGCGATGAAACGATATAGGGGGATCCTGATCTTTCTGTTGTTCGCCCTGCTGGCCCTTGCCGGCACGGTCTATTACTATGACCAAAAGCTGGGCTATCTGTGCCTGGGTGCGACGGGCGTAATCACGATCATCATGCTGCTTTTGTTGCTGGGCGTGGCCCGGCGGCAGCAGCAGCTCATGGACACGGTCTTTGCGGACAACGCCACCGCCGCGTCTCGGCTCATCCGCAAGGTGGACATCCCGGTGTTGCTCATGGATATGAACGGCAAGATCGTCTGGCGCAACGATGCCCTGGCCGCTGTGTTCGAGGGGAAGAACGTGTTGGAGCTTCTGCCCAACTTCAAGCCCACGCAGCCCACGGTCCAGCAGATCTTGCTGGCCGGCACCAACTACCAGGTCATGACCATGCCGGTCCACCGGGTGGGCACCAAGAAGAAACTGCTGTTTCAGTACTGGCTGGATAGGACCGAGGCCGTCCACTATCAGCGTCTCTACACCGAACAGATGCCCTACGTGATGCTGGTGTACATGGACAACTACGAGGAGCTGGCGGGGGATCGGCAGTTTCACGGCACAGCGGTCTTGGCCGAGGTGGAGCGCCTGGTTTCCGAGCTCTGCCGCCGGACTGGAGGCATCTACCGCCGGTACGAAAACGGCCGCTTCCTCTGCGTGCTGGAAGCTGCTGAGGTCAACAAGCTGGAGAAGGAGAGGTTTCAGCTGCTGGAGCAGGCGCGGCGCCTGGAGACGGGCACCGGCGCCACGGTCTCTCTGTCCGTGTCCGTAGGCATGGCACCCCGGATCGCCCAGTCTGAGGAGGGCGCCCGCACCGCCATGGAGCTGGCGCTGGGCCGCGGCGGCGACCAGGCCGTGGTCCGGGACGGGGCCGACTATCGTTTTTACGGCGGCAAGAAGCAGCAGGACGCCCGCCAGAGCCGGGTCAAGATGCGCCTGTTCGCCAAGGCCCTGCGGCAGCTCATCGAGGGCAGCGGGGACGTGTTCATCATGGGCCACAAGAACCCGGACATGGACTGCCTGGGCGCGGCCCTGGGCATCGCCACCTGCGTGCAGCACACCCGTTTGCGGCCCTTCATCGTGCTGACCGAACCGAACGACGCCACGGCGGACGCCATCCGGGAGATGGATCGGCTGGGCCTCAGCGACAGGATGCTGGTCACCGGCCCCGAGGCCTTGGAGATGGTGCAGCCCAACTCCGTGGTGGTGGTGGTGGACACCCAGCGGCCCATGATCACCGACTGCCCGGCGCTCCTCGATCGGGTGGAGAAGCTGGTCCTCATCGACCATCATCGCCGCAGCGCGGACTATATCGAGAACCCCACCCTCCACTATCTGGAATCCCGGGCCTCCTCCGCGTCGGAGATGGTCACGGAGATCATCCAGTATTACGACGAATCCGTGCGGCCCGACAGCTTCGTGTGCAGCGCGTTGCTCGCAGGCATCGAGCTCGATACCAAGCAGTTCGTCTTCAACGTGGGCAGCCGCACCTTCGAGGCGGCGGGGTACTTGCGGCGGAACGGGGCGGACCTGACCCTGGTCAAGAGTCTGTTCCAAAATGATTTCGACAGCTTTATCCGCGTGGCCCGGACGGTTCAGAACGCCGAGATCGGCGAGGACGGCGTGGCCATCGCAGCCTGCGAACCGGGGCTGACGGATCCTCAGCTCATTGCGGCTCGAGCGGCAGACGAGCTGTTGAAGGTGAAGGGCGTGAAGGCTGCCTTCACCCTGGCGGATATGGGGGACTATATCAACATATCCGGCCGGAGCTACGGCCTCATCAACGTGCAGTTGATCCTGGAGCAGCTGGGCGGCGGCGGCCATCTCACCATGGCCGGGGCCCAGATCCGGGGCAGGACCATGGAAGAGGCGGTGGAGCTCCTCAAGAGCTGCATCCGGCCCGAGGAACAGAGTGAATCAGCGGAAGAACCGCAGGGAGGAGATTGAAATATGAAGGTAGTTTTGGAACAGGATGTGAAAGGCACCGGCAAAAAGGGCGAGGTCGTGAACGTATCCGACGGGTACGCCCGCAACTTCCTGCTGCCCCGGAAGATGGCTTCTCCCGCGGATTCCTCCGCGGTGAACGCCATGAATATTCAAAAGAGCGCCGCCCAGCATAGGAAGTTCGAGGCGGGCGTGAAGGCGAGGGAGCTTGCCAAGAAGCTGGACAACGCGGTGGTGAAGGTCCCCGTGCGGGTGGGGGAGAACGGCAAGATGTTCGGCACCGTCTCCGGCAAGGAGGTGTCCGCCGCCATCGAGGAGCAGCTGGGCCTCACTGTGGACAAGAAGAAGATCAGCCTGGAAACCGTGCGCTCCACGGGCGAATATGTGGCTAAGCTCTCCCTGTTCGAGGAGGTCAAGGCCAATCTGAAGGTCATCGTCGAGGAACAGAAATAAAGTGGAAGAGCGATTGGAACGGGTCCTGCCCAACAATCTGGATGCGGAGAAGTCCGTGCTGGGAAGCATGCTCCTGGAGAAGGAAGCCATGGAGCTGGTCTTGGAGCAACTCAGGACGGAGGATTTCTACAGCGTCGCCCATCAGCACATCTTCGAGGCCATGGTCAACATCCGCGCCGCCGGCCAGGCGGTGGATCCGGTGACCCTCAGCGAGGAACTGGAGCGCCGTGGCTTTCTGGACACCATCGGCGGCGCCGTGTACCTCACGGAGCTCATGGCCTTCGTGCCCACGGCGGCCAATGTGAGCTACTACGCCAAGATTGTGGAGGAGCGCAGCGTCCAGCGGAGCCTGGTCCATGCCGGCAACGACATGATCCGGGACGGCATGAACGACGACAAGGACGTGGAGGAGAGCCTGAACCTGGCGGAGAAGCGGATCTACGACATCTCCATGCGCAAGACCGAGGACTCCATCGCCCCCATCAAGGACATCGTGCCCGACGCCCTCAACGAGATCGGCGATCTCATGGCCCGCAAGGGGAAGCTGACGGGGGTGGCCACGGGCTTTCGGGACCTGGATCGCATGACCAACGGCCTGCAGAAGTCGGACCTGATCATCGTGGCCGCCCGACCCGCCATGGGCAAGTCCGCCTTCGCCTTGAACATCGCCCAGTTCGCCGCCCTCCACGACGGCCGCTCCGTGGTCTATTTCTCCCTGGAGATGGGCAAGGAGCAGCTGGTCATGCGCATGCTCTGCACGGAGGGGTCCGTGGACTCCCAGCGGATCAAGGAGGGCCTGCTCACGGACGAGGAGCTGGGCCGCATCATGGACGCGGCAGAGCCCATGCAGCGGAGCAAGATCAGCATCGACGACGGGGGCAACGCCACCGTGGCCAGCATCCGCTCCAAGTGCCGCCGCCTCAAGGCCAAGCAGGGCCTCGATCTGGTCATCGTGGACTACATGCAGCTTCTGCAGGGCACGGGCATGGGGAGCCGCAAGAGCGACTCTCGGCAGCAGGAGGTCTCCGACATGACCCGGGCCATGAAGCTTCTGGCCCGAGAGCTGGACGTGCCCATCGTCCTGCTGGCCCAGCTGAACCGAGGCCCCGAGACCCGGCAGGACCACAAGCCCCTGATCGCGGACCTGAGAGAGAGCGGCTCCATCGAGCAGGACGCGGATATGGTCATCCTGCTCTACCGGCCCCAGGTCTATGACGAGACCGCGGACAACACTTCGGAGATCATCATCGCCAAGCACCGCCACGGTCCCACGGGCTCCGTGTTCCTGGCCTGGCAGGGCGAGTATACGCGCTTTATGAACCTGGCGCGGGAGGAGTAAGCAGCTTCGCCGTCCTTCGGGACGGCGTTTTTCGGAGGAAAACATGTATCGCATCTTTCTGGTGGAGGACGACCCCATCATCGCTGAGAGGGTGCAGCAGCATCTGATGAGCTGGGGCTGGCAGGTACGGGCCGCGGCGGACTTTTCCCGCGTCATGGAGGAATTCGCCGCCTTCGACCCCCAGCTGGTGCTGCTGGACATCTCCCTGCCCGTCTATAACGGCTATCACTGGTGCGGCGAGATCCGCAAGGTCTCCCGGGTGCCGGTGATCTTCCTGTCCTCCGCTTCCGACAACATGAACATCGTCATGGCCATGCACATGGGCGGCGACGACTTCATCCCCAAGCCCTTCGACCTGAACGTGCTCACGGCCAAGGTCCAGGCCCTGCTGCGGCGGACCTACGAGTTCTCCCGGGAGCAGCCTGAGCTCACCTTGGGCGGCGGCGTCCTGCGGCCGGGGGAGGGCGTGTTCGTGAAGGGGGATATGCGGCTGGAGCTGACCCGGAACGAGCTGCGCATCCTGGAGATGCTCCTCGAAAACCGGGGCCGGATCGTCAGCCGGGACGCCCTCATGGAGCGGCTTTGGTCCACGGACAGCTTCGTGGACGAGAACACCCTGAGCGTCAACGTGAACCGGCTTCGCAAGAAGCTGGAAACGGCGGGCCTCTTGGACGCCATCCGCACCCGCAAGGGCGAGGGGTATATCATCGAAACCCCATGAAGCTGTTCCTTTCCTATCTGAAATCCCATCTAAAGCTCCTGCTGATGCTGGCCCTGTTCGGGGCCGTATTCGCGGTGGTCCTGGCCCTGTACCGGGCGCCCCTCGAAGGGGCGCTGTACGGGCAGCTGCTGTGTCTCGCCTTAGGGCTTTGCTTTCTTTTGGCCGGGTTTTGGCGGTATCGGCAGCGGCATCGGGCCCTGCGGCGCGCCCTCGACCGGCTCAGGGAGGGGCTGCCGTCCCTGCCGGAGGCGGCGGACGAGCTGGAGGCGGACTATCAGGCCCTGCTGACGGCCCTGGAGGAGGACCGGCGGGGGATCGCCGCCCGGGCTGCCGTCGACCGGGATCGGGCCGAGACCTTCTACACCGCCTGGGTCCATCAGATCAAGACGCCCATGGCCGCCATGGGCCTGCTGCTGCAGGGCGGGACGCCGGACGCGGCCCTGCTCAAAGGGGAGCTGTTCCGCATGGAGAAGTATGTGGACCTGGTGCTGACCTACCAGCGGCTGGGGAGCGAGAGCACGGACCTGGTGCTCAAGGCCTGCGATTTGGACGCCATCATCCGCGGCGCCGTGAAGGAGTACGCCCGGCTCTTCATCCTCAAGAAGCTGACGCTGAGCTTCACACCCACGGAGCTGACCGTGCTCACCGACGAGAAATGGCTGGGGTTCGTCATCGGCCAGCTGCTCAGCAACGCCCTCAAATACACCCAACGTGGGGGCGTATCCGTCTACGCCCAGGGCCAGCGCCTCGTCATCGAGGACACGGGCGTGGGCATCCCCGCCTCGGAGCTGCCCCGCATCTTCGAGAAGAGCTTCACCGGCGAGAACGGCCGCGCCGCCGAGCGCACCACGGGCCTGGGGCTCTACCTCTGCCGGCGGGCCTGCGCCCTCCTGGGTCACGGCATCTGGGCCGAATCGCAGGTGGGGCAGGGGACGAAGGTCATTTTGGACCTATCCCGGGACCATGTGCCCGCAGAATGACCAACCTTACAAAACCGTAAGTTTCCCGTAAGCTAAAGCGATGGCAGCCCCCGTAAGAACGGGGGTATACTTGTCCCATCAAACGGGATCGGAGGAAAAACGCATGTCCCTGCTGGAAGTCAAGAATCTGAGGAAGGTCTACACCACCCGCCTGGGCGGGACCGGGGTGGAGGCGCTCAAAAACGTGAGCTTCGCCGTGGAGGCGGGGGAGTTCGTGACCATCATGGGCGAAAGCGGGTCCGGCAAGACCACCCTTTTGAACATCCTGGCGGCTCTCGACCGTCCCTCGGGCGGCCGGGTGCTGCTGAACGGGGAGGACATGGCGGGCGTCCGGGAGCGGGATGTCACCGCCTTCCGCCGGGACAATCTGGGCTTCGTGTTCCAGGACTTCAACCTCCTGGACGCCTTCACCGTCCGGGACAACATCTTCCTGCCCCTGGTCCTGGCGGGGAAGGGCTACGAGGAGATGAACGCCCGGCTCCTGCCCCTTGCTCAGGCCTTGGGCATCAGGGAGCTCCTCGACAAGTTCCCCTACGAGCTCTCGGGCGGCCAGAAGCAGCGGACCGCCGTGGGGCGGGCCCTCATCACCCGGCCGGCGATCCTTCTGGCGGACGAGCCCACGGGCGCCCTCGACTCCAAGGCCTCCGACAGCCTTTTACGGGTCTTCGAGAGCCTGAACGCCCAGGGCCAGACCATCCTCATGGTCACCCACAGCGTGGCCGCCGCCAGCCATTCCAAGCGCACCCTGTTCCTGCGGGACGGCATGATCTACCACCAGCTCTATCGGGGCAACCGGACCATAGGGGAGATGTTCGCCGAGATCTCCCATACCCTGACGGTCATGACCAGCGGGGAGAACGGCCATGCGTAAAGTCGGCTTCTATCCCAGGCTGGCCATCCGGTCCCTGCGGCTCAACGGCAAGTTCTATCTGCCCTACCTGCTGTCCGGCATCGTCAGCGCGGCCATGCTCTACGACATCCTGTTCCTGAACATGAACCGGGGCATCTACCAGATGAAGGGCGTCAACGCCGTCCAGGGGCTCCTGGGCTTCGGGGCCATGGTGGTGGCCATCTTCTCCTTCGCCCTGCTCTGCTATACCAACGGCTTCCTGATGAAGCGGCGGCAGAAGGAGCTGGGGCTCTACAACATCCTGGGCATGGAGAAGCGGCACATGGCGCGGCTTCTGTTCTGGGAAACGGTCTGCTCGGCCCTCATCTGCGTGGCGGGCGGTCTCGTCCTGGGCGTGCTCCTGTCCAAACTCTTTTTGCTCCTGCTCTGCGCCGTGGTGGGCATGGAGGTGCCCTTCGGCTTCGAGGTGCCCGCGGCGGCGGTGGTATACACTGTGGCGGCCTTCGGGGGCATCTTCCTGCTCAACTACCTGCTGAACATCGTGCGCCTCAATAAGGTGAAGCCCATCGAGCTTTTGAAGGGCACCGAATCCGGGGAGCGGGAGCCTCGGACCAAGTGGCTGCTGGCTGTGTTCGGCCTGCTCACCATGGGCGCCGGGTATGGCATCTCTCTGACGGTGTCGGACCCCGTTACCGCCATGGTGCTCTTCTTCCTGGCGGTGATTTTGGTGATCGTGGGCACCTACTGCCTGTTCACGGCGGGCAGCATCGCCCTCCTCAAGGCCCTGCGGAAGAACAAAACGTACTACTACCGGACCCGGCACTTCACAGCGGTCTCCGGCATGCTCCACCGCATGAAGCGGAACGCGGCGGGACTGGCCACCATCTGCATCCTGTCCACCATGGTGCTCATCACCGTGTCCACCACATTGTGCCTCTACATGGGGGTCAATGAGATACTGGATCGGATGTACTGCCGGGACGTGCAGACCTACGTGAATCACGGCGCCCCCGAGGACCTCCCCAAGGTGAAGGCCCTCTACGAGCGCAAGGCCGCCGAGCTGGGCGTAAAGATGGAGGACTTCGCCGCCCTTTGCTTCTACGCCCCGGCCACGGAGTACGCCAACAACCGCGCCGACATCGAGCCCTATCTTGAACGGGCCGACGGCGCGGACGTGGTGGGCGACCCGGCCGACGGGCCTCTGCGGGTGTATGTGGGCTGCAATTTGGCCCCCAACGCCGACGCCAGTCTCTTCGCCGCCTCCGTGGCGGTGGGGACTTCCCAGCTGGAGCTTTCCAGCAGCTGGAGCTTCACCGACGACTGTCGGGCCGGGCGGGCGGACTTCTGGGCCAGCCTCGGCGGGTTCTTCTTCATCGGACTGTTCCTGGGGAGCCTGTTCCTCATGGCCGCCGTGCTCATCATCTACTACAAGCAGATCTCCGAGGGCTACGAGGACGCCCGCAGCTTCGTCATCATGCAGCAGGTGGGCATGACCCAGGCGGAGGTGAAAAGCTCCATCCGGAGCCAGATCTCCCTGGTCTTCTTCCTGCCCCTTGTCGCCGCCGCCTGCCACACCGCCGGGGCCTTCCCCATGACGAAGAAGATCATGCTGCTCTTCGGCCTCACCAACACCGGCCTCTTCCTCCTGTGCAGCCTGGGGACCTTCCTGCTCTTTGCTCTGGTCTACTACGGCATCTACCGGCTGACGGCCCGGGAGTACTATCGGATCGTCCGGCGGTGAAAAAGCCCCTTCATTTTCAACTGTCCCTGTGATACAATGATGGCGCGGTTTCCTCCGGAGGCCGCGCTACGATTTTGGAAAGGGGAGACCATATGGGCTTTTTGCTGGCGCTGGCGGTCCTCGTAGGGCTGTGGCTGTTCCTCATCGCCCCCGGGCGTTCCGCGAAGGCGGCCCGGGCCCCCTTCGCGGGGCGGGCCTTCGCCCATCGGGGGCTGTATGAATTGGACCAGTCCGTGCCCGAAAACTCCCTGGAGGCCTTCCGCCGGGCGGTAGCGGCGGGCTACGGGGCGGAGCTGGACGTGCAGCGGACGCGGGACGGCCAAATCGTGGTCTTCCATGACGACAGCATGAAAAGGACCTGCGGCGTGGACAAGGCCATCCGAGACTTCACCTTTGAGGAGCTGCAAGCCTTCCCCCTCTTCGGGACCGAGGCGCGCATCCCCCTGTTCTCGGAGGTGCTGCGCATCTTCGCCGGAAAACAGCCCCTGATCGTGGAGCTGAAGTACGGCCCCGACTGGGAGCTCCTCTCAGAGGCTACCCGCCGGATGCTGGACGAGTATCAGGGCCCGGCCTGCGTGGAGAGCTT
Source organism: uncultured Eubacteriales bacterium (assembly GCA_902761365.1). Taxonomy (GTDB): domain Bacteria; phylum Bacillota; class Clostridia; order Christensenellales; family CAG-138; genus RUG472. The sequence continues at coordinate 29,368 of CACWJZ010000018.1, forward strand.
TCACCCGGCCATGGTCCGCTGGTTCTGGCAGCACGACCCCCAGCGCCTCCGGGGCCAGCTCTCCGAGGCGGCCTGCTTCTCCCGCAAGCATATCCAATGGTATCTTGCCTTCGCCATGAGCCGTCTGCTCTCCAACTGCCTGACCCGGCCCCAGTTCATCGCTTATAGGTTGGGCCCGAAGCCCCTCTCCGTCCGGGCCTGCGAGGCCATGGGCGCCATGAAGGTCCTCTGGACCGCCCGGGAGATAGGGGACCATGGCCGGCATATGCAGGAAAATGACGCCGTCATCTTCGAGGGGTATCGGCCCCGGGAGGGAAAAGCGGAGTGAAGACCATCGAGATCGTGGGCAAAAACTATTTCGGTCACTGGACACGAGAGCGCACCGCCTGCCGGGGCGTGGTGATCGAGGACGGCCGCATCCTTCTGTCCTATGCGGTCCGGGACGATCTGTGGATGATCCCCGGCGGCGGCCTGGAAGCGGGCGAGGACGAGGGGACCTGCTGCGTCCGGGAGCTGGCGGAGGAGACGGGCCGGGTCGTTTTGCCGTCGGCCTGCGCCTTGGAGCTCGATGAGTACTACGAGGGCTGCAAGTACGTGAGCCGATACTTCTTCGGCGCCGTGGTGGGCCGCTGCGAGCCCAAGCTCACGGAGGCGGAGCGGCGGATGGGCCTGGAGCCCCGCTGGCTACCCGTGGAGGAGGCCCTCCGTATCTTCTCCCGCCATGCCGACTATGGGGACACCGATGAGGAGCGCCGGGGCATCTATCAGCGGGAGCACACGGCCCTCTCGGAGCTCTTGCAGGGATCGACAAATATTATCAATAAACCGTGAACAGCGCCGCGGCGCTGCTTTTTTCTGTTGCCATCCGTTCGGTTTTTTTATATACTGATGCACGGGAGGAAAGAGATATGTCTGTGCTTCAGGTGATCTTAGACAACCTGCTGGGGTTCGACCTCATCATCTTCGTGGCCGCGGCGCTGAACGGGGTGTGCTATTGCTTCGCCCGCAAGAACGCTGACCGGCTCTACCGCAAGCTCCATATGATCGTCTTCGTCCCCTCCCGGCGGACCGACCCCGACAGCGTGTCCAGGGCCATCCGCGACATCGACGAGGAACAGGTCCTGGCCATGCGCAAGCGGTCCGAGAGCCTCTATGCCGTGTTCGTGAATGTGACCAGCATCTTCCCGCTCCTGGGCATATTGGGCACGGTGGTGTCGTTGCTGCCCATGGTGTCGGAGCTCGCCGACATGCAGACCAACTTCTTCGCCGCCCTCACGTCCACCTTCTGGGGGCTGGTGTTCGCCATCCTCTTCAAGCTCCTGGACGGCTTCCTCTCCTCCCGCATGGAGGACAACGACAAGGCCGTGAACCTGCTGCTGGAGCGGCGGGAGCTCCTGGACGAGGGCCGGGAAGCGTGAAGCGGCGGGAGATCTTCATAGAGCTCACGTCCTTGCTGGACGTGATCCTCATCATGCTCTTCATCCTGCTGACCCAGGCCAGGACCCGCACGGCCCAGGCCCTGGATACGGCGGCCTTGGCCGAGAGCAGCGCCCGGCAGCTCCAGTCGGAGCTCACCGCGGCCTATTCGGAGCAGGACGCCCTGCGGGCGGCGGCGGACGCCGAGAAGGAGCGGGCCAACACCCTGCAGCGGGAGCTGTGGACGGAGAACCTGGTCCTGGACAATTCCCTGCTGCTGACCGTCAGCGTGGACAGGGCCGGCGGCATCCGCCTGGAGACCGAGGGGAAGAGCCTGGCCCTCATCGCGTACGACTGGGCGGACGACACCTACGCCTATAACCGGCTGCGGGGGCTCCTGCTGGATGAGCTGGACAACACGGACCGGGAGGCGGTGTTCCTAGTCTTTCAGTACGACCGGGCCCGCATCTATCAGGCGGAATACCGGATGATCGAAGCCGTCATCCAGGAGGTGAAGCGGGAGGCCCGGGAACAGGACATCCCCCTGAGCTTTCTGGAGCTGGACCTGTTCGAAGCATAGATCCATAAGGAGGTACGGATATGGACAAGAAGCGGAGCCGCAAACGGAGGCGGCACACCGGCCGCAAGGTGGCTGGCGGCGCTGTGCTCATCGCGCTGCTGCTGGCGGGCGGCCACTTCGGGCTGGGCATCGGCCGGGAGGACGGCGGCCTGCTGACCAGCGGACGGTTGCAGGACGCGGTGGAGACCGTATCACAGACCGTGCAGAGCGCCCAGCAAACGGTGTCGCAAACCGTGCAGGGCGCCCAGGAGACCGTGCCTGAGACCGCTCAGCCGGTCCAGCAGATCGTGGTGCCCCAGGACGACGGGGTGCTGTCCATCGTGGTGCGGGAGGACAAGCTCCTCTACGAGGGCCAGGAGGTGACGTTGGCGCAGCTCGAGGAGGACCTGCTGAGGGACTACAAGGCCGAGACCACCACCGTGGAGCTGCAGGACGATCACGCCATCAAGGCCGCCTACGACGAGGTCCACGCCCTGCTGCAGAAGCTGAGCATCCCGTTCATCACGGGGAAATAGGGGAATCATTGAAAGCTTCCGCCGCTTTTTCCTTCCTTGTCATCCCGACCGAGGGAGCGCAACCGCAAAAAGTATGCTCTTATAGAGGCATGAGCGACCGAGTGGAGGGACCTCTGAACGAAAAAGCCTGGGGCTGGAATAAGCAACACATCACGTCCAGTACCGCTCAGAGATCCTTCGACTCAGCCTACGGCCTCGCTCAGGATGACAAGGGGAAGTTGAAACAAAAAGCTTCACAAAGAGGACTATGCTCTGTGCACAGTCCTCTTTTTCTTCTTGCATTTCTCTTTTTCCGCCGCTTTTTCTCTTTGCCTAAGGGTGCGGAGCTGAGCGCTGCCTGTGGCAGATTCAGCGAAGCGCAGCACGGGCAAAACACAGAGAAATCAAACGGAGTGCAGATTTCGACAATGTTTTGCCCATGGGGAGAAAAAGCGGCAAAATAAAAACTCATCCCAAATGAATCCAATACCGTTCCAGATCTATGTTCCGTTCCGGCTCATGAACGGTGGACTCGTAGACACCGCCGTTCTTCAGGATGGTCCGGCGGGAACCCTCGTTGTCCGTGAGGCAGGAGATGAGCACGTCGCGGAGGCCCAGCTCCCGGCAGCGGGGCAGGGCGTCGTGGAGCATGGCCGTGGCGTGCCCCTTGCGGCGCTCGCTGGGCCGGACGCTGTAGCCGATGTGGCCCCCGTACAGGCGCAGGTTGTCGTTGAAATAGTGCCGGATCTGCAGCATGCCCACCACCCGGCCGTCCTCCTCCCGCACATAGATGAACTGGGTGGCAGGGACCAGGTTCGCGGGCACGGTGGCCGGGTCCTTGCCCAGGCGGCACTTCTCGATCCATTCCTCGGCGGTGGCGCACCGGCGCAGGGACCCGCAGCCGTCCATGGAGCCCTCGATATCCAAAAACTCCTGCCGGTAGGCTTCGATGTCCTTCGCGTATTCCATAGTGGGTTCGATCAACAGCATGTTCCTTCGTCTCCCTTCGCAATATGATAGATCAGGTCGGGGATGGCCAGGCCCCGGGCCAGGCGATAGTCCATGGACGGCTCCTGCCGTCCCAGCAGGGGCGTGCCCGTGGCGGAGTTGTCCGAGACCGCCAGCAGGGCCACGGCGGGCACCTCGAACAGGTCCGCCAGCTGGTAGAAGATGGCCGTCTCCATCTCGATGAGCTCCGCACCGGTGGCTTTGATCTCGTCCAGGTGGGAGTATTCAAGGGCGATGGAGTCCGTGCAGAAGACCTTGCCCCTCTTGATTTCGTGTCCCAGCCGCTGCCCCAGGTCCACGACCCGGTCCACGTATGCCCGGTCCGGGGGATAGACGGGCCGGTAGGGCGTGAAGGCGGGCAGCTTCTGTTCCAGATAGGCCCCGGCATAGCTGCCCTGGAGGCATACCTCCGGCGTGCAGAGCTGGCCCACGGGGAAGTCTGCGGTGAGACTGCCCACGGCCCCTGCGAAGATCATCCTTTGGAAGGTGAGCTCCGCGCAGATGGACACATGGTCCAGCACGTTGCAGGCCCCCGAGGCGGTCTGGGCCCAGGCGATCCTGAGACCATCCCTCTCCACCAGGAACCCGGAGAAATAGGCGTGCTGGGTGAGCTGGGTGACCGTAAACGACGGGTCCAGGATGATCTTGTCGGGCTTCCAGCCCGTGACCACCACCAGGGCGTCGTAGGGGATCTCCGGCTCGAAGCCGAAGCATTCCCGGCTCATAACGCCGGCGTTGTGCCGCTTCATGTTTTTGAGTGCTTCCGCCAATCGCGGTTTCATGCAGCGTCCTCCCTGCAGGTGTTTCGAAAAGCATACCATCCTTCTCCCAGTCCGTCAACTGATACTGGTCCACGCCTAAACCATACACATTAGGCGGCATCTTCTCCGCCGGTTTGGCTTCAGCGGATCTTGACTGACGGTTCCCAGTCAGCCTGCGATCCGCTTCATGGAACCAACGAAGAATCTGCTCGCCGACTGTATATGCTTTAGACGCGGATCAGTATGATTTGCTTTTTTGATGGTCAAGGAGCGAAAAACGTGGTATACTATCCCCATGAAACGACTGAACATCCTCTGTTGCCTGTTCCTTCTGCTCGTCGGTTGCGGCGCCCGGGCGGAGGAGAACGCCCAAATCGCATATATCCCCGCCGAAACGGCGGTCGTCCAGGGCTCGTCGCTGACGGCGGCCACGGACGTTCCCGCGCCCACCGCCGCGCCCCTGTTCACCCCAGTGCCCACGGCGGCGCCCACCCTGGCGCCTACGGACACGCCAGTGCCCACGGACACCCCGATGCCCACCGATACGCCCGTGCCCACGGACACGCCTGCGCCCACGGTAGGGCCTGTGGAAGCGAAGCTCAGGCAGTACATGGCGGGCATGACGGATAAGGAAAAGATCGGCCAGCTGGTCATGTTCGGCTTCTCCGGCACCAAGGAAGTGTCCAGCGAGTTCGTCAAGATCATGGCGGACTACGCCGTGGGCAACGTGATCCTCTACGGCCCCAACATCTCCCGGGGGGACAGGGACGGGGGCTTCGACCGCTGCGCCAGGCTGACGGCGGACATCCGCGCCCATGTGGTGGGCGACATCCCGCCCCTCATCAGCATCGACGTGGAGGGGGGCAGCGTGACCCGCTTCCGCTGGCGGGACAAGACCCAGTCCGCCGGGACCCTGGGCAAGCAGGACGACGCCGAAGCCGCCCGGCTCCAGTTCCAGCGCATCGCCACGGCCCTCCGCGACGTGGGCATCAACACGGACCTGGCCCCGGTGCTGGACGTGGCCCGGGACCCCGGCAAGACCTTCCTGGGTGCTCGGATCATCAGCAGCGACGAGGAGGTGGCGGCCCGCATCGGCGCCGCCTGCATCGAGGGCCTTCAGACCGGCGGATGCCTGTCCGTGGTCAAGCATTTCCCCGGCCACGGGGCCACCGCCGCCGACTCCCATGACAAGACGCCCGTGGTGAAGAAGGAGCTGGCCGCCCTGCGTGCCTATGAGATCTACCCCTTCGAGCAGGCCGTGGCGGCGGGGGCGGACGGGGTCATGATGGCCCACATCCTCTACCCCCAGGTGGACCCCACGTACATCGCCTCCCAAAGCGAGCTCTTCATGACGGAGATCCTTCGGGAGGAGCTGGGCTTCGAGGGCGTCATCATGGCCGACGACTTCCGCATGAACGGCCTTCGGTCCAAGGTGTCCCTGGAGCAGGGGGCGGTCCAGTTCATCCTGGCGGGGGGCGATCTCATCCTCTGCGGCGCCAACCACAGCTACCAGCGGTCCATCCTCAAGGGCCTCACGGAGGCGGTGGCCAACGGCACCATCTCCCAGGAGCGGCTGGACGAAAGCGTCCTGCGCATCCTTGTGGCCAAGATGAAGGTCACGGACTGGACGCCGTGATTGCACGAAAGAATGATAATCAAAGGACCCCGGGCATCCCGCTCGGGGTCCTGCTGTTCTTAGCCTCACCCGCGGCCTCGGCCGCCGAAACCGCCGCCGAAACCGCCGCCGAATCCGCCGCCGAAGCTGCCCCGGCCGCCCATCATCTGGTTGGGGATGTAGTCGATCTGCTGGCCGTTGACGATGATGGTGCCGCCGTTGTACTGGGCGGAGCCGTCGTAGTCGAAGGTGCTGTTGCCGGTCACCTGGATGGTGCCGCCGTTGACGATGATGTCCCCGTTGGAGTCCACGCCGTCCGTGTCCCCGGCGGCCATGGAGACGGTGATGTCGCCGCCGTTGATCTCCACCGTGGCCCGGTAGGAGGCGGACTTCTGGGCGGCGTTGATGCCGTCGTCCCAGCTGTCGATGGCGATGGTGCCGCCGTTGAGCTGGACGTAGGTGGCTTCGATGCCCTCGCTGCCGGTGATGGTGATGGCGCCGCCGTCCACCTGCACGGCGGTGGTGGCGTGGATGCCGTCGTCCCCGGCGGTGATGGCGATGGTGCCGCCGCCGATGTAGATGTAGCCCTTGCTGTTGTCGTCGTCGTTCTCCGCGTGGAGGCCGTCGGTCCCGGCGGTGAGCTGCAGCACGCCGTCCGAGACGCGGATGGAGTCGTTGGCCTCGATGGCTTTGACCTGGGCGGTGATCACATAGGTGCCGCCGGTGATCTTCAGATCGTCCTTGCCCACGATGCCGTTCCGGGTGGAGCTGACGGTCAGGGTACCGGTGCCGTTCAGGACCAGGTCGCTCTTGGAGAAGATCACGCCGTCCGTGTTGGTGTCCCCGTCGGCGGTGAAGCTGCCGGTGACGGTCAGGGTGCTGTCCGCGGCGGTGGTGACGAACACCTTGTCGGCGGACTTCACGTAGATCACGGGCGTGTCGCTGTTGGTGACGCTGAGCCCGTCCAGTACCAGCTGCACCTTGTCCTCCTTGTCCGCCTCCACATAGACGGTGGCATTCTTAGCGCTGCCGGTGAGCACGTAGACCCCGGCGGCGGTGATGCTGACGCTTTGGCCGTCGGTCAGGGTGTAGGTGACGGCGTCGGTGAGATCCACCTCCTGCTGCAGGTCCCGATCGGAGAACAGGTCGCTTTTCGCGAAGAGGGGCGTTCCGGCGGTGGCTGCGCTTGCAGCCGCAGTGGAGGTCCCGGTGCCGAGAGTGGTCGCGGTGCCCGCAGAGACTGTGCTGGACAAGGTCGCGGTGGACGCGCTGGCGGCCGTGTCCACGCTGGAGGTCTTGACGGATTCCGCTTTGGCGAACGCCACCGCCCAAGCCCCCATGACGAAGCAGATGATCGCCGCCATGATCGTTATCTTCATGCTCTTTTTCATATGGCAGTACCTTCTTTCTTGGTTTTGTTGGGCCTATCTTACTCGCCGAACCTTAAAACAAGGCAAAAGAAAAAAAGATTTTCAAAAAAATCCCTTCGCTCCGTCGCGAGCGAAGGGAGGGCCGTATTTGTTTAGGAAAAAGGTCAGTCGGCCTTGGAGTAGATCCAGCCCCAGTTCAGCCCCTCCTTGGAACAGCGGAGGAGCTCCGACACCGTCACCAGCTGGTAACCCCGCTGCTGGAGAGCGGGGATGATGACCTTCATGGCCTCCACGGTCTTCGCATACTTGTCGTGGAACAGGAGGATGGAACCGTTGAGCCCGCGGCCCAGCTCGTCCTTCTCGGCCAGGGTGCGGTCGATCATCATCTGGGCCGTGTAGTCGTCGTGGGAGTCGTGGCTGGAACGGGTGTGATTGACGATGGCCAGCTCATACGCCTTGGCCATGGCCACGATGTCGTTCCGGGTGTCGGTGCCCTTGTCGCCGTACTTGATATAGGGCGGCCGAAGCAGGTGGATGCGGTAGCCGAAGAGCTGGTACAGCTTGTCGTTCACCCCGCCCACGCTGGCGCGCCGCTCCTCCGGGGACAGCTTCTCCAGGTCCTCGTGGTTCATGGTGTGGTTGCCGATCTCGCACCCGAGGCCCAGCTCCCGCCGGATCAGGTCCTGGTTGGCGTCGATGTAGGCGCCCTTGACGAAGAAGGTGGCCCGGGCGTGGTTCGCTTCCAGCACGTCCAGGATCTGGCCGGTGATGGGCGGATAGGGCCCATCGTCGAAGGTGATGGCCAGCATCTTGCCCTTGGGGTCGATCTGCATCCCCTCCAACGCCAGGTACACGTCAGCCGCATCCCGGTAGTTTCCGTAGGTGGTGAGGTTTTTATAGAGCTGCGCCGTCCGCGCCTCATACCATTCCGCCTGGATGGCCGGGGCGGGGGTGGCCGGGACGAGCGTGGGCTCAGGGGTGGGCAGGGCAGTGGGCAGGGGTGCGTCGGTGACGGCGGACAGGGTGGCCACGGCGGTGGCCGCGGAGGTCTCCAGCGCCGAGGCCTGCTTGCTCTTCTTCACGGCCCGGACGATGAGGGACCCCAGTCCCACCAAAAGGAGCACCGCCAGCAGCAGCCCTGCCCCCAGCACCATGAGCCGGCGGCGCCGATACTTCTTCCTTTTTTCAGCCGCCCTGCGGCGGGCTGCCCGCCTGCGGGCCTCTTCACGATCATATTCCATGGCGCCAGTATACAGGATTTTCTTTCGTTTGACAAGAACCGACCCGTATGAATCCCGCCTGAAAAGGCACATCCAGGCGGCATAGATGGCGCGTCGACCTCGCCATCCTTTTCCGCCTATCGATTCCTCCCGGCCAAGATTGGGCCCGCACCACGTTCATATGAGGACAGCCCATATGATCGTTGCGGGGCTCCTTCTCCGGTGGGAGAGGAGGCGCGTTCTTTTGCACCGTTCCAAAAGGAGATTTTTTGAAAAAAGTTTGCGCACGGGGGTGAAATATGGGACGATTTCTGGTATAGTGTATACAGCTTAGTATATGCTTTGGAGGAAACCGTTGAAACGCGCCGTCGCCGCATTGCTGATCGTCGCCGTGCTCCTGCCTCTCGTCCTCACGGGCTGCGGCCCGGACCGGGGGTCGGGGACCATCGTGTGCCGTCAATTCATCCAATATATCGCCGAACAGAACTTTGATGCCGCCTATGGGCTCATCGCTGCCGACCTGCGGAAGCCCGATCCCTACGAGCCCCCCAAGCCCACCAAGGCCCCCACGCCGGGCCCCGGCGAGACCGCCGCGCCCACGGCGGAGCCCACCGCCACGCCCCTGCCTACGGCGGAACCCACGGCGGAACCGGCGGGCAGTACTGACCACAGCATGACCCGGGCGGAGTTCAAGAAGCGGTACACGGACATCTTCGACGCCATGGAGCTCACCGCCATCACTTCCCAGATCATCTCCGAGGTGAACGGTACCCTGAACGCCAGCGTGTTCTACAAGATGGCCTACATCTCCAACAAGGCGGGCAACCTGATCTTCGATTTCACCGTCAAGAGCGAATATCACGACGGCGTCTGGGTGGTCATGTGGGACCCCAGCCTGATCTTCCCCAACATGGAGTGGGGCGACACCATGCTGGCGGGCACCAACTACCCGGATCGGGGCGAGATCTTCGACGCCGAGGGCATCCTTCTCGCAGAAAACGTGCCCGCGGTCACCATCTACTGCATCCCCAGCAAGATCCAGCTGAAGGACGGCGGCAAGGCCGTCACCGACGTGAAGACCCTCTTTAAGGCCGAGGACAAGCAGCTGACCCCCGACCAGCTTTTGGAGAAGGAGCTGTATGTGCCCTTCGAGCAGATGGTGGCCGCCGTGCCCGAGCTGGAGATGACCGAGGCCGACGTGCGCAACGCCCTGGCCCGGACCTTCCGCGATTTCTGCAAGCTGGCCGTCCTCTACCCGGACGAGATGAGCCCGGAGCTGGAGGCAAGGCTCCTCACCATCCCCGGCGTGGGCGTGGACAGCAACAACTACGGCACCCTTCGCCAGTACCCCTACGGAACGAGCCTCGCGCACCTTTTGGGCTACGCCGGCATTATTCAGAAGGAGTATTTGAACCATTACTCCATGGAGAACGGCATCCTGAAGGAGAACAAGGAATGGCTGTACGTGCTGGACGAGGAGGGCAACCGGGTCAACGATCCCAACTACGACGGCGACAGCTGGCTGGGGTACGCGGGCCTGGAGAAGCAGTATGAGGAAAAGCTGCGCGGCGTGAAGGGGAGCTTCGCCTACATCCAGGGCGCCGGCGGCAAGGTCAAGCAGATCCTGTACAACGTGCCCGCCGTGGACGGGGAGGATCTACACCTGACCGTCAAGATCAACATGCAGAAGCGGGCCGAGGAGGCCATCAAGGCCATCGTTTACGACGATTCCATCAGCGGCACGGTCATCGTCATGAACCCCACCACCGGGGCTGTGGAGGCCATGGTCTCCTTCCCGGGCTACGATCCCAACGACTTCTCCCGGGGCGATTTGGACGACGAAGCCTGGGCGGCCATGGAGAAGGATCCCAAGACTCCCCTCTTGAACCGGGCCATCCAGGGCCTCTATCCGCCCGGGTCCACCTTCAAACCCCTGGTGGCCATCACGGGCCTCGAATCCGGCAGCGTGACGCTGGACTGGGCCTTCCCCGAGGAGCAGGAGCGACTCAAGGGCACGGATACCATCTGGAACCCCACCAAGGGCAAGCTGATCCCCGAAAGCGGCGTGACCAAGGTCACCCGTACCTGGAGCACCAACCGGCGGGGGCCCATGAACATGAAGAACTGCATGATCCAGTCGGACAACATCTACTTCGCGTACCTGGGCATGAAGATCGGCTGGGACACCCTGAAGCGGTATCTGACCGTCATGGGCATGGGCGAGTCGGTGCCCTTCGATCTGCCCACCCAGAAGTCCCAGGTAAAGAACACGACCCCTGACGAAAACGGGAACGTCTCCGAGGAGACCATGGACCTTTTGGCCATGACCGGGTACGGACAGGGCGAGCTGCTGCTGACGCCGCTGCAGCTGGCCACCTATATCTCCGCCTTCCGCAACGGCGGCGTGGCGTATGCGCCCTATGTGATCGAGTCCGTCTGGCAGGAGGACAAGACAGAATATAACCAGGTCAGCCATCACGAGGAGACCGTCTGGAAGGATCTGTGCGCCACCAGCACGGCGGAGGCCATCCGGGACATGCTGGAGGGCGTGGTGGAGCCGCCCAGCAACATGGGCAAGAACCCCATCACCAAACAGAACTGGGGCGGCTACGGCACCGGCCGGTTTTTGAGCGTGCTTCGGGAATACACCTGCGCCGGCAAGACGGGCACCGCCGAGTTGGCCAAGAAGCTGAACGCCAAGGACGCGGACAAGGAGCTGGCCTGGTTCGTGGCCTTCCGCAGCAAGCACCTGGACGGCACACCCCTCAAGCCCGAGGAGGAGCGGCTGGTGCTGGTGATGCTGGAGATCGACATGACCAAGCAGGTGGAGGAGTGGACCCAGATGAAGTTCCTCATCGCCCAGGTGCTCTTGAAGGACGACACCCTGACCGTGTCGCCCGGCACCGACACCTGCATCGAGGGCGACACCGGCACCGGTGACGCGGTGAACACCGCCGCCACGCCGGACGACGAGGACGGGAACAGCGCGGGCTGAGACTCGCATAGAATAGCAGGAAACCAGCGCAAGGCGAGGGGGAGAGGACATGAAGACCATCATCTTTACCGGCGGCGGCACGGCGGGGCATGTGATGCCCAACCTGGCGCTGATGGATCGGCTGGACAAAAGCGAGTGGACCATCCACTACATCGGCACCCAGGAGGGCATCGAGCATGAGCTCCTCCAAAAGCGGCCGGAGGTCATCTATCACGCCATCGCCTGGGGGAAGCTCAGGCGGTACTTCTCCTGGAAGAACTTCACCGACCCCTTCCGGGTGGTGAAGGGCTACTTCCAGTCCCGGCGGATCATGAAGGACGTGAAGCCCGACGTGCTCTTCAGCAAGGGCGGGTATGTGTCCGTGCCCGTGGTCATGGCGGCCAAGGGCAAATGCCCCGTCATCTGCCACGAGAGCGACTACTCCCCGGGCCTGGCCAACCGGATCGCATCGAAATTCGCGGACACGGTCTGCACCACCTTCGCGGACACCGTCCCCAAGGTCCCCGGGGGCAAGGGCGTCCACACCGGCACGCCCATCCGGGCCGCCCTGTTCGCAGGCAGCCGGGAGAAGGGCCTGGCCTTCACGGGGCTCACGGGTGAAAAGCCCGTCCTGCTGGTGGTGGGCGGCAGCACCGGGGCCAAGGCCGTGAACGAGGCGGTGGAAGCGGCCCTGGACGAACTTCTCAAGACCTTCGACATCGTGCACCTCTGCGGCCAGGGGAAGGTGGATGACACCGCGCCCCGGCCCGGGTACGTGCGCTTCGAATACGTGAACGAGCAGATGGCCGACGTGCTGGCCATGGCGGACGTGGTGGTGAGTCGGGCGGGGGCCAACGCGGTCTTCGAGCTCCTGGCCCTGAAAAAGCCCGCCGTGCTCATCCCCCTGCCTTTGGAGGCCAGCCGGGGCGACCAGATCTTGAACGCCAAATACTTCGAGAAAAACGGCTACGCCGTCCACCTGCCCCAGAGCGAGGCCACGCCCGAGAAGCTGGTGGAGACCGTGCTGGGGCTGTATCGCGACCGGCAGCGGTATATGGACGCCATGGCCGCCGCCCCTGCCGGCACCGGCACCGAAAACATCCTGCGCCTCATCTTTCAGGCGGTGGGCCAATGACGGCCCAGCCCTATGTATCACAACTGACCGGCGAAGCGGCGGGGGAAGCCCTGTCCGCTTTGTGCGCCCTCGCCAAAACCAAGGCGGGACGGGAGGAGATCAACGGCCTCCTGGGGGACAGGCTGGCCCTGCACCGGGCGGCATCGTCCCCCACGCCCAAGGTCCGCAAGAATGCCTACCGGCTCATGGGTGCGTTGGAGGATGGGCGGGACCTGCCCGTGCTGCGGGCCGCCCTGCAGACGGAGGAAACCCTGTTCGCCATCCCCAGCCTGCTGTTGGCCCTGGGGCGGCTGCGGGACGAGGAGAGCTTGCGGGCGTACGCGCCGCCTGCGTCCGTCGGACCCGAGACCGACGGCCTGGTGGCCCAGATCGTGCTGGCGAAGGAAAAAGCCCTGCAGAGCTTCGAGACCTACGGGAGCGAACAGATCACGCGGCTTTCCACGCCGCGCAGGATTTTGTGCTATGCGCCGGAGGGCTTTTTGGACATGCTGACGGCGGAGCTCGTGGAGCTGGGCCTTAGCCCCACGGCGGAAGCCGGGGCCGCCGCGGTCACGACGGATCGGATCGACCTCGTGTATCGATCGAACTGCATGACGGAGGCCCTGCTGCCTCTTTCGCAGGACGTGCCCCTGGACGCGGAGGAGATCGCCCGGCGGGTGGGGGAACTGCCCGGGGACCGGTATCGGATCGAGCTTCGGGGCTACACCCGGGACCGGCGCCGGCTCATCGCCGCCTTGGCGAAGGCTTTGCCGGGGCAGAACAACCCCTCGGCCTACGACACGGAGCTTCGGGTGGACTGCCACATGGACCGGGCGGACCTGTATCTGAAGCTGTGGAACGTGCGGGACGACCGCTACCCCTGGCGGCAGCGGACCGTCAGCGCCTCCATCCATCCGGCCACGGCCTCGTGCCTTGCCCGGTACGCCATGCAGTACGAAAAGCGGGAACGGCCCCGGGTCCTGGACCCCTTCTGCGGCTGCGGCTCCCTGCTCTTTGCCCGGGAGACCCTGGGCCCCTGCCGGGTGCTGGTGGGCGTGGACAAGAGCGGCAGCGCCGTGGAGAGCGCCCGGGTGAACGCTCGGGCAGGCAAGTCCAGGGCCTCCTTCGTCACCAAGGACATCCTGCGCTTCGAGGGACGGGAGGGCTTCGATTTGATCCTCTCCAACCTGCCCTTCGGCAACCGAGTGGGCAGCCACGAGGACAACACCCGCCTCTACGACCGGTTCGTCCGGCGCTTGCGGTCGCTGCTCGCCCCCGGCGGCGTGGCGGTGCTCTACACCATGGAGTACAAGCTCCTCAAAGCCTGCCTGGACCGTTCCCGGGGCCTCGCGCTCCGGGAGCAGAAGCGGACCGAGGCGGGCGGCCTGTTGCCCTGGATATTTGTGGTTGACAGGGACGAGGCACGCTGATAAAATTTGAAAAATCCCCTATTACATTACCACGGCCATCGCCTACGCCTCGGCCACGCCCCACATCGGCAACGTCTATGAGATCGTCCTGGCGGACGCCATCGCCCGCTATAAACGCTTCATGGGCTACGACGTGTTCTTCCAGACCGGCACCGACGAGCACGGCCAGAAGATCGAGGAGAAGGCCCAGAAGGCGGGTGTCGAGCCCCAGGCCTACGTGGACCGGGTGGCCGGCGACATCCGGTCCATCTGGGACCTCATGAACACCTCCTACGACAAGTTCATCCGCACCACGGACAAGGACCACGAGCGGAAGGTCCAGCGGATCTTCAAGAAGCTCTACGACCAGGGCGACATCTATAAGGGCGCCTACGAAGGCATGTACTGCACCCCCTGCGAGTCCTTCTTCACCGCCTCCCAGCTCAAGGATGGCCGCTGCCCCGACTGCGGCGGCGAGGTGAAGCCCGCCAAGGAGGAAGCGTACTTCTTCAAGATGAGCAAGTACGCCCCCCGGCTCATCGACTACATCAACGAGCATCCCGAGTTCATCCAGCCTGTGGCCCGAAAGAACGAGATGATGAACAACTTCCTGCTGCCGGGCCTGCAGGATCTGTGCGTGTCCCGGTCCAGCTTCAAGTGGGGCATCCCCGTGGACTTCGACCCCAAGCACGTGGTCTACGTGTGGCTGGACGCCCTGACAAACTACATCACCGGCATCGGCTACGAGCCCGACGGGGAGAGCACGGACCAGTTCAAGAAGCTATGGCCCGCGGATCTGCACTTGATCGGCAAGGACATCATCCGCTTCCATACCATCTACTGGCCCATCTTCCTGATGGCCCTCGATCTTCCGCTCCCCAAGCAGGTCTTCGGCCATCCCTGGCTCCTCATGAACGACGGGAAGATGAGCAAGAGTAAGGGCAACGTCATGTACGCCCACGATCTCGTGAACCTCTTCGGCGTGGACGCGGTGCGGTACTTCCTGATCCACGAGATGCCCTTCGACAGCGACGGCAACTGCACCTATGAGCTCCTGGTGGAGCGGCTGAACGCGGACCTTGCCAACACCCTCGGCAACCTCGTCAACCGGACCGTCGCCATGAGCAACAAGTATTTCGGCGGCGTGGTGGAGAGGACCGGCGTCCGGGAGGCCGTGGACGAGGAGCTGAAGGAAACGGCCACCGCCGCGGTGGGCAAGGTCACCGCCAAGATGGACGAGCTCAGAGTGGCCGACGCCATCACGGAGATCTTCAACCTGTTCAAGCGCTGCAACAAGTACATCGACGAGACCGCCCCCTGGACCCTGGCGAAGGACCCGACCAAGGCCGACCGGCTCCGTGAGGTCCTCTACAACCTGACCGAGAGCATCGCTATCGGCGCCAGCCTGCTCATCCCCTTCCTGCCGGACACCGGCGCGAAGATTTTGGCGGAGCTCAACGCCAACCCCCGGCCCTTCGACGGCCTCAACGACTTTGGCCTGTACCCGTCCGGGAACAAGGTGGCGGAGAAGCCCGAGATCCTCTTCGCCCGACTGGATCTCAAGGAGGTCCTGGACAAGGTGGGCGTGAAGGAGGAGGCCCCCGCGCCTGCCCCCGCCGAGCCCGAGCAGCCCGCCCTGCCCCCCGTCAAGGAGGAGATCACCTACGACGACTTCATGAAGGTGGATCTGCGCCTCGCCAAGGTGAAGGCCTGTGAGGAGGTCAAGAAGTCCAAGAAGCTGCTGAAGCTGACGTTGGACGTGGGCGGCGAGGAGCGGACCGTGGTCTCCGGCATCAAGAAGTGGTATGCCCCCGCTGACCTGGTGGGGAAGACCGTGGTCCTGGTGGCGAACCTGAAGCCCGCCACCCTCTGCGGCGTGGAGAGCCGGGGCATGGTCCTGGCGGTCTCCGACCCCGCCGACGAGCACCTGGCCCTCATCACCCCCTCCGCGGACATGCCCAGCGGGTACGTGGTGCGGTAACGGGGGATTTTGTCCCTTTTCTTGAAAGAAAAGGGACCTAAAAGAACTTAAGAATGGAAGATAGTATTGAGGTGCAGCCTTAGTTATCTTCTTGAGTTTCTCTTTTTCGGTCCCTTTTTCTCTTTGTCTAAAGAGAAAAAGGGACAAAAATATAGGTAAAGGGATACTATGGATATCTTCGACACCCACGCCCATCTTTTGGATGAACAATTTGACGAGGACCGGGAGGCGCTGATCGCCTCCTTAAGTGACAGCGGCGTCAAGCTGGTTATGGAGGCCTGCACGGACCTGGGGTATTTGGAAAAGCTGATCCCCTTCGTGGAAAAGCACCCCATGGTCTACGGGGCTGCGGGGCTGCATCCGGAGGAGCTGGGGCCCTATGGGCTTTCGGATCTGGACGCGGTGGCCGCTGCCCTCGACCATCCCAAGATCAAGGCGGTGGGGGAGATCGGCCTCGATTACTACTGGCCCGAGAACCCGCCGCGGGAGGTGCAAAAAGAGTTTTTCGATGCCCAGCTCTCGTTGGCGGCGGAGCGCGGCCTGCCCGTCATCATTCACGACCGGGAGGCCCACGGGGACACGGTGGACATCCTGCGGGCCCATCGGGGGCGGGTCACCGGCGTCATGCACTGCTTCTCCGGCAGCTATGAGACCGCGAAGGAGTGCCTGGACCTGGGCTTTTTCATCGGCTTCGGCGGCGCCCTGACCTTCAAGAACGCCAAGAAGAACGTGGAGGTGGCGTCGAAGGTGCCCCTCGACAGGCTGGTCATCGAGACCGACTGCCCTTACATGGCGCCCGTGCCCTGCCGCGGAAAGCGCAACGACCCCACCAAGACCCTCTATGTGCTCCAAAAGCTGGCCGAGCTTCGCGCCATGCCCCCGGAGGACATGGCGCCGGTGCTCTTCGAAAACGGCAAGCGGCTGTTCGGACTTTGATTTTCCCCCTTTCGATCGCAAAAAATACGACCCGGAGCCCCTGCTAATCAGGCTCCGGGTCGTTGTATGGGCGGATAAAGTTATCCGTTGATGAGCTTCATGAAGGACTCGGTGAAGCCGGTCATGTTCTTGAAGGCGATGAGCAGGGTCAGCGCCAGCACGATCACGCCCAGGATGTTGATCACAATGCCGTTGTTGTGACCGTCCATGTACTTCTTGTCGTTGCAGACGATCATCAGCAGGATGGCGGTGATGGGCAGCAGGAAGGCGTTGGCCGCCTGAGCGAAGAGGATGATCTCAGTGGGGGAGGCGCCGATGGTGCACACGGCCACCAGACCGAAGAGAAGCACGATGCCCCAAATGGCCATGAACCGCTTCTTCTTCATGTCCTCGCCCCAGCCCAGGATGCCGGAGCTGGCGAACGCCGCCGCAAGAGGCGCCGTGATGGCGGAGCTCATGCCGGCTGCGAACAGACCGATGCCGAAGGCCACCGTGGCCCAGTTGCCCAGGATGGGCTTGAGCTGCTCAGCCATGGCTTTGCCGTTGGCAATGGCAGCGGTGCCGGAACCGTCGTAGCAGACGGCCGCGGTGATGACGATGCACATGGAGATGATGCCGCCCAGACCGATGGACAGGATGGAGTCGGTAAGGGAGGTGCTGAGGGCTTCGTTCTTGTCCTGCTCATGGCCCCACTTCTTGGCGGAGGAGGAGGCGTGCAGGTAGATGTTGTAGGGCACGACGGTGGTGCCGATGAGGCCGGTCACATAGAACCAGGCCCGGTTCATCTGGGGCACCCGGGGCACGAAGAGGCCCTTGAGCACTTCGCCCCAGTTGGGCTTCACGGCGATGGCGGTAATGAGGAACAGGATGCCCATGAGCACCACCAGGGCGGTGAGCACCTTTTCCACGATGTCATACTTGCCGGAGAGCAGCAGGCCCGCCGCCACAGCAAACACGAAGATGGCTACCGGGATCTTGCCCAGGGTGGGCCAGATGGCCTGCAGGCCCAAAATGCCGCCGGAGATGTTGCCGGTCTCATAGGCCACGTTGCCAATGAACACGGCGCCGATGACCAGGATGGCCAGCAGGATGCGCACGCCCTTGCCGGTGTACTTCTCGCGCAACGCCTCGCCCAGGCCGACCTTCTTCACGATGCCCAGCTTGGACGCCATGCTCTGCAGAACGATGACGGAGATGGTGGAGAACAGCAGCGCCCACAGCAGGGTGTAGCCGTAGCTGGCTCCCGAAACGGTGCAGGTAGTGACGGTGCCGGGGCCGATGAACGCGGCCGCCACGACGGCGCCGGGGCCCACTTGCTTGAGCCTTTTCCAGAAATTACTCATAGTTCCCTCCTATTTTTTCTTCTCATATGTAGACAGGCAGATTAGCAGTTTCAGCCTGATCTATCCTTGGGTTCACGCCTTGTGCTTCTTCTGTTCCAGATAGTCGTTGAGCTCGCTGTTGAGGATGTCGGTGACGAACATGTGGCCGGGGGAGTGGGTGATGACGATGGGCGGCTTGGCGTTCTCGATGGCGGCCTGGGGCGTGACGCCGCAGGGCCAGAACACGGGCACCTCGCCGGGGTATACGTCCACCGCCTCGCCGTAGTCGGGCTGCATCACGTCCTTGACGCCGATCTTCTCGGGGTCGCCGATCTGGATGGGCGCGCCGTGGACGTTGGGCATGGCCGCGGTGATCTCATAGGCCCGTTTCGCGTCCTCGGGGGTCATGGGCCGCATGGAGCAGACCGTGGGCCCGGAGAAGGGACCGGCCGGCTTGGTCATGACGCTGGTCTTGTACATGGGCACGTTCCGGCCCGTGGCGATGTGGCGGACTTCGATGCCGGCCCGCATGAGCGCCTCCTCGAAGGAGAAGCTGCAGCCGATGAGGAAGCCCACCATGCCCTCCTGCCAGTAGGGGGTGGCGTCGGTGACCCGGTCCACCAGCTTGCCGTCCTTGTAGATGAAGTACTCGGGGATGTCGGTGAGGATGTTGCCGTCCTCGCCCATGTCGTGGGTGTGGGGATCGCCGTCCAGCACCTCCAGGATGGGGCAGGGGCCGGGGTTCAGGCGGGCGAATTCCTTGAAGTCTTCGGCGTATTCCCGGGGCAGGATCACCAGGTTGGCCTGGGCGTACCCGGCGCACATGCCGGCCGTGGGGATGCTCTTCACCTTGCCTGCGCGGACCAGGCGCCGCAGCTCCACCGGAGCCATGTGCACATATTGGCTGATGTCAAAATTTGGCATGGTTCCCTCCTTTTTTGCCAGTTGTCCTACATTTCCTCGATGTAAATATCATACTCCGCCCCATCCACGGTCACCCAAAAGCGACCGGACAGGGGCAGCGCTTCCTGCGGTTCGACGGGAACCGCAAACCGTTTTTCCAATTTGGCCAGGGCTTGCTGCTGCCGACGGTATTCCGCCTGCGCCGCCGCGGCGGACACGGGCCGGAACCGGACCTTGTCGCCCGCTTTGAGCTGCGCCAACAGGGGCAGATCCGCCGTGATCACGCAGCCCAGCTTGGGATAGCCGCCCGTGGTCTGCCTATCCGCCATCATGACGATGGGCTGGCCGTTGGTGATCTGGATGGCCCCGAAGCAGATGCCGTCGGAGATGATGTTGCCGTCGCTCCCCGCCGCCCGCTCCACCGCCGGGCCGTCCAGCCGGAAGCCCATGCGGTCGCTCTTGTCGCTGAGGGTGTACTCGCTGGCGGCGAAGGTGCGCTTGCCCGCGGCGCTGAACAGGTCGTCCTGGGGGCCGTAGGTGAAGCGGACCGTGACGTGGTCCTGCAGGGGGGGCAGCAGCTTTTCCGGCACCGCCCGGTCTTCGAGATCGGGCAGATCCTCACAGGGGGCCCTGAGGCCGATCTCGTCCCCCTCCTTGATGGCTCGGCCCTGGAAGCCGCCCACGCCGCCCTTGAGAAAGGTGGAACGGCTGCCCATGACCTCCTCCAGGTCCAGGCCGCCCGCAAAGGCGATATAGGCCCGGGCACCGGCCTTCGCCATGGGCAGGGCAAGGGTGTCGCCCGCCTCGGCAAGATAGGCCCGATCGTTCTCGATGGGCTGCCCGTTCAGGGTGGGGCCGAAGTCGCCGCCGGTGATGGCGAAGACCTCCGCCTCCCCAAAGACGAGGGTGGGCCCCAAAACGGTGGCCTCGATGACGGCCTCGCCCCGGGGATTGCCCACCAGGATGTTGGCGAGCTCCATGGCGTAGTGGTCCATGGCGCCGCACACCGGCATGCCGTATCGCTGATAGCCGATCCGGCCCAGGTCCTGGACCGTGGTCAGAAGCCCCTTCTTCTGGAAGGTGATCACGTCCTGTCACCTCCTTCCGCGTATTCCTCGGGATAGTTCTCCCGCCGGATGCGCTCGTATTCCGCCTCGTCGATGGGGTAGAAGATCATGTTCATGCCCGCGTCCACCAAAATGGCCTTCTCCCGCTTGGGATCGTAGAGCCGCAGAGGCGTCTGGCCGATGAGCTGCCAACCACCGGGGGAGGTCAGGGGGTAGATGCCCGTCTGGGAACCGGCGATGCCCACGGAGCCCGCCGGGATGCTCACCCGGGGCGT
Source organism: uncultured Eubacteriales bacterium (assembly GCA_902761365.1). Taxonomy (GTDB): domain Bacteria; phylum Bacillota; class Clostridia; order Christensenellales; family CAG-138; genus RUG472. Next base: position 49,813 of record CACWJZ010000018.1, read on the forward strand.
GGTCAGCCGGGGGGTGTGGATGCGCGGATCGAGGCCGCCCAGGTAGCAGAACCCGGGCAGGAACCCCAGCATATAGTTGAGATAGACGGGGGCGGTGTGGAGGCGGATGACCTCCTCGGGGGTCATGTCGTGGAGCTTGGCCACGTTCTCCAGGTCCGGCCCATGGGACCCGCCGTAGAGCACGGGCACGCGGATCTCGCCGGCGGGCGGGATCTCCGCCTCCTGAAGGCCGTTCACGATGCGGCTCAGCTTCTCGTAGAGCCGGGCGTAGCCGATGACCTCCGGCCGGTAATGGACCGTGACGGAGCGATAAGTGGGGACCAGCTCCGTGACCCCTTCGATCCCGGCCGCCTCAGCGGCCACGGTGAAGGAGCGGACCTGCTTGTTTATCTCCTCCGAAATTGCGTTCCCGAATTCTACGCATAAAGAGCAATCGGAGGAAGTCAGGATCTTTGCCATAGCTTCCTCCGTATGTTATGAAATAAATGTATGGAACGGAGCCAGGGCGATGCCCTCCTCCATGAGCTTCTGCCGTATGCGGCTGGTGAAGGCCAGGGCCTTGGGCCCGTCGCCGTGGACGCAGATGGAATCGGCCTTCACGGGGATGTCCTTGCCGGTGATGGCCGTGACCTTGCCCTCCTTCACCATGCGGACCACCCGAGAGATGGCTTCCTCCTCGTCCTCGATCATGGCGCCGGGCTTCTTCCGGTTCACCAATGAGCCGTCCTCCTCGTAGGCCCGGTCGGCGAAGATCTCGCTGGCGGACCGGAGATTCAGCTCCTCCGCCGCCTCGATGAGCTTGGAGCCGGAGAGCCCCAGCAGGATGATCTGGGGGTCGAAGTCCTTGACCGCCCGGCAGATGGCCAACGCCAGGTTGATGTCCTTCCCGGCGGTGTTGTACATGGCGCCGTGGGCCTTCAGATGCTGGATCTCCAGCCCGTTCTTCTTCGCGAACGCGGAGAACGCGCCCAGCTGATAGAGGGTATACGCATATTCCTCGTCAGGGCTCAGCTTCATGTCCCGGCGGCCAAAGCCCATCAGATCTGGATAGCCGGGATGGGCGCCTACGCACACGCCGCGTTCCTTGGCCATGGCCAGGGTCTTGTTAAGCACCACGGGGTCCCCCGCGTGCCAGCCGCAGGCCACGTTGGCCGAGGTCACCTGCTCCAGCACCTCCGCATCGCAACCGATCTTATACGCGCCGAAGCTTTCCCCCAAATCCGCATTCAGATCTACTTTGAACATACCTACGCTCCTTTCTGCACTGGTTTGAATCGGATCGATACAAAAAAACGATTTGGAAAAAGGTAAAATTCATGAAAAAAAGACCATATTTTCCCACGTCTATACACATATTATACAAATAGTCAATCTTTATGTCAAGACACGAGGTGAAATTTTGGCGAAAAATGCTTGTTTTTGGCGCTCTGTCCCCAGAAGCGCTGTTTGTATACTCGTTTATAAAATGTATTGCAGGATGGTCACGCAGCCGGAGATGCCGATGAACACGTAGACGATGGTCTTCATCCGGTCCGCGTCCAGCCGGCTCGTCAGCTTCGTGCCGAACCACTGGCCCAGGAGCACGCCCACGGCGCCCGCGACGGTGATGGGGAGGAGCTGGAGGGTGAAGAGGCCCTTTATCAGCTTGTTGACGAAGATGATGGCGTTGGTGATGAGGAACACGAACTGCATGTTGGCGGTGTAGCTCTCCTTGCTGCGGGAGGCTCCCAGCAGGAACACGGCGAGCAGGGGCCCGCCCACCCCGAAGAGGCTGGCTGTGATGCCGGAGAAGAAGCCGCAGACCAGGCCCGCCGTCGTGGTGGAGCGGCCTTTGATCCGCTTGGCGATCAGAAGGTAATAGAGGCACAGCAGCAGCTGGAAGGCCCCGAACAGGATGCCCAGCACCTTGAGATCGATCCGGTCCACCACCAGGTTGATGAGGGCGCTGGAGATGAGATAGGGGATGAGGGGGATCAGGATGAGCCTGAACTGGATCTCCCGGCGCAGCTTCCAGGCCAGGGCCAGGCACAGGAACACGCAGACCAGCAGGTTCACCGCCGGCGCCGTCAGCATGTCGAAGAACTGGGACAGGACCAGCAGCAGCAGGACCCCGGCGCCGAATCCGCATACGGTCTGGATGGTCCCGGCTGCGGCGGCGGACAGGATGACGATCAGAAAGACGGCCCAGGTCGGCATCGGCTGCTTCTCCCTCCTTCGAGCTATCCAGGCGAGGTCTCCTCCGCCTGTTCATAAAAAGTATACCAGAATCCGCGGAAGCGCACAAGGCGGAAGGGAGAAAGAGCAGCCGGAAAAAAGGAAAAATTGACACCTCCGCCCTTTTCTCATATAATGAAATCGCATATTGAGCCCGGTCATTCGGGGGAGGGGACGGAGCATGGTTGAGGTGTTGTTTTTTCTGGTGATCCTGTTCGGCGTGTTTCTGCAATCATCGGTGGGCTTCGGCACCGTGGTTACCATGCCCCTGGGGATCCTGTTGATGGGCATGGGCGTGACGAAGCCCGTGGTGACCTTCATCGCCCTGCTCACGGGCATCACGGTGCTGATCACCGAGTATAGATACATCAACTGGCGGGAGCTGTTGAAGATGTCCGGCGTCATGCTCGTCGGCGTGCTGGCGGCCCTGTGGGTCGCCGGCCGGGTGAAGATGAACTTCCTGCTGGTGGTCTATGGGGCGGTGGTCGTCGGCATCGGCGTGAAGAAGCTGTTCTTCCCGGCGAAGAAGCAGACCTCCCCGGCCGTGCAGAATACGGCCCTGGCCATCGCCGGCATCATGCAGGGCCTGTTCGTCTCCGGCGGCAGCTTCCTGGCGGTGTACGCGGTGGACCGGATGCCGGACAAGCGGGAATTCCGCGCCACCACCAACGCCCTCTGGGCCATCCTGAACACGGTCATGCTCATCACCTATTTCGTGGGCGGGCAGGTGGACAGAAAGATCCTCATCATGGGCGCCATCGCCATCGTCCCCATGATCTTGGGCACCTGGCTGGGCGGCGTCTTCGCCAAGCGCATCCAGCAGCAGACCTTCCTGAAGCTGGTCTACATCATCCTGATCGCTTCCGGTGTGGTGCTGCTCGTCTCAAATCTATAAAAGCGGTGAGCAGTCGTGCACTGGTGCCCGTGACCATGGGACATTCAGACATGTCCCATATGACTTGATATAGGTCTATTTGAGAAGATACAATTCATGTATCTCCAAACACGTGATAAAGTTCGATCCTCTTCAGAGAAGGGGATCGAACTTTATATGCATATTATTTACTCCTCCGGCGAGTATTCCAGGATGTCCCCCGGCTGGCAGTGGAGGGCTTCGCAGATGGCGATGAGGGTGGAGAAGCGGATGGCGCTGATGTGGCCGTTCTTCAGTTTGGAGAGGTTCACGTTGGCCACGCCCACCTTCTCCGACAGCTCGTTGAGGCTCATCTTCCGATCGGCCATGACCCGATCGAGCCTAAGGATGATCTTGCCCATGGCGCACCTCCCTTAGAGCGTCTCGTCGGCTTCCCGCTGGAGCTGGGCGCCGTAGCGGAAGACCATGCAGAGGAAGAACACGAAGAGGGCGGTAAACACCGAGGTCAGGTTCAGGTTGAAGCTCATGCGCTGCCAGCCGGAGAGGATGGCGGCCACGGACGCCCGGGCGAAGCAGGAGACCACGGCGCAGACGATCAGCGTCCAGGCGAAGGTGTTCATACGATGGATCACGGGCTCGTCGAAGGGGCTGCGGCAGGCCTGGAAGGCCTTGCAGAGCTGCAGGAACATGACCAGGGTGACGATGGCGCTGGCGATGCCGATGAAGCCCGCCCAGATGGCCTTCAGGGCGTCCCGGAGGCCGAAGGTGGCGTCCGCCTCATCCTTGGGGTCCACATGGACCAGGAGCCCCTTGTCGGTCTTCTCCAGGGCCACGCCCGCACCTTCGAATTCCTCGCCCGCCTTTTTCTGGGCCTCATCCAACAGCTTGTCGATGTTCGCCCATTCGGTCCCCATCAGCTCCTTGTCCACTTTCACGTCCACCACAGGCCGCAGGTTCACCTCCACCAGATCCTTGGGCAGGATGGTGCAGGCGATGCCGCCCAGGACCAGCGCCAGAGCCCCGATGCTGAGCAGCACGATGAGGACGATGGAGACGATCTTGCCGGCCTTGCCGATCTTGTTGACTTTGGTTTGGATGTTGTTGCTTTCCATGTTTTGGTTCCTCCGTTTGTTTTCGTAAATTTGTTAACGACTATCGTTAACTTCTGGACGCAGTATACACCTGCCTTTTGCGCTTGTCAATACCTTTTTTACGAAAAACGTAAAATATTTTATGAAGGCTCCAAAAGGGGCCGGAAGAAGCCGGCGAGGGCCCTCCCGGCGGTCCGTTGCCATTGACAGGGGGCGGGCGGCCCGCTATACTTTTATATGGAAATCTATCGAAAAAACGTGGGAGAATGACCTTGCTGGACAATGTGAAGCGCTTTGACATGCAGAAGCCGCCCCTCAGGCAGCACCTGCTGCCCGTGGCCTGGCTCCTGGCGGCCGGGACGCTGATCCCCCATAAAAACAAGCTGACGAAGATACGCATGGAGGGCGTGAAGCCCCCCTACCTGCTGCTGTGCAACCACAACGCCTTCATGGACTTCTCCGTGGCCACCCGGGCCATGTTCCCCCATCGGGCCAACTACGTGGTGGCCATCGACGGGTTTCTCAAGCGGGAGTGGCTGCTGCGGCTCATCGGCTGCATCTGCAAGCGCAAGTTCACCCGGGACGTGACGCTGGTGCGCCAGCTCAAGCGGGTGGTGGACCGGGGGGACATCGCCGTCCTCTACCCCGAGGCCCGGTACTCCCTCTGCGGCACCACGGCGGTGCTGCCGGAATCC
>CACWJZ010000019.1 GCA_902761365.1 uncultured Eubacteriales bacterium
GCCCGGCCAGAAGCTGGCGGGGCTCATGGCGGCGGGCATCCTCTCCGACACCATCCTCTTCCAGTCCCCCACCTGCACGGAGCGGGACCGGGTCATGGCCGAGCGCATGGCACGCCTGGCCGGCCTGTCCCTGACGGAGCTGGGCAACGACATCTTCTCCTCCACCCTGCCCCCCACGGCGGACGTGCGGGATCTGCTGTTCACCGACTTCAAGCAGTTCCAGATCGCGGGCCACTCGTTGGGCATCGGCCAGTTCACCAGCACCAACTCGGAGCAGCTGATCCCCCGCCACGAGGAGGTCGTCGCCATCATGGAGGAGGAGCGGGCCAAGCACAACTACGACATGCTCCTGTTCATGCTCACCGACGTGCTCAAGAAGAGCACCCGGCTCCTGGCCGTGGGCGACCTCGACGAGCTGGGGCAGGTGTTCAACGTGAAGTTCAAGGACAACGCGGCCCTGCTCCCCGGGGTCATGAGTCGCAAGAAGCAGATCGTGCCCACACTATCGCTAATTTGGGGCTAAACGACGCTCCTGCGGGAGGGGCAAGCCCCTCCCCTACCAAACAAAAGCAAGCAACAGGGAGGTTCCCATGCAGATATTCATCGACAACGTACCCGTGGAAGCTCAGACCGGCGAAAGCCTGCTCACCATCGTGCGGCGGCTGGGCCTGGACACGGTCGATCTTCGGCAGCGGCCCCTGGCCGCGGACCTGGGCGGCGAGGTGTTCACCCTGAACTACGTCCCCTGCCGGGAGCAGGACAAGCTCCCCGCGGCTGTGGGCTACCGGGAGCGGCGGGGCATCCGCCGCAGCAAGGGCCGGATCAGCCTCATCCGCTACGGGGAGAACCGGGGCCAGCGGGTCTATGAAAGGACCCTGCTCTTCGTGTTCCTGCTGGCCGTGCGGGAGCTGTTCCCGGAGGCCCACGTGCGGGTCAACTACGCCATCGGCGCGGGCCTGTACATCACCCTCGCCAAGGAGACGCCCCTGGTGCGCGCCGAGGTGGACGCCCTGCGCCGCAAGTGTCGGGAGATCGTGGCTGCGGACTACGTGCTGGAGCGCAAGCGGGTAGACATCGACGAAGCCATCGCCTTCTTCGAGAAGGACGGGCAGCGGGACAAGGTGCGGCTGCTTAACTACCGGCAGTTCACCTTCTTCGACATCTACCGCCACGAGGACTACGTGGACTACTTCTACGGCGAGATGTGCCCCTCCACAGGCTACGCCAGCGTCATGAACCTGCAGTATGAGGCGCCGGGCCTGTTCCTGCTGCGGCCGTCCTCCAAGGACATCAACAAGCCCTCCACCTACGTGAAGTCCCCCCGGTTCGCCGCCGTGTTCGCTGAGAGCGACCGGTGGGCCCGGCTCATGCACTGCGCCTCCGTGGCGGACCTCAACGACATGGTCACGAGCGGCTCCGTTCGGGAGCTCATCCGGGTCAACGAGGCCCTGCACGAAAAGCGGTTCGCCGAGATCGCCGGGGAGATCGTCGCCCGAGGCGCCCGGGCCATCCTGATCGCGGGCCCCTCCTCCTCCGGCAAGACCACCAGCGCCAACCGGCTCTGCACCCAGCTGCGCGTTCTGGGCAAGACGCCCCTGCTCTTCTCCCTGGACGACTACTATAAGGATCGGAGCCTGGTGGAGCCAGAACCCGACGGCACCTTCGATTACGAGCATATCAAGATGATCGACGTGGCCCAATTCAACCAGGACCTGTCCGCCCTGCTGCGGGGCGAGGCCGTGACGCCGCCCACCTTCGACTTCTCCACGGGCCGGAGCCTGCTCGGGGACCGGACCATCCGGCTCACGGAGGACACGCCCATGGTCATCGAGGGCCTCCACGCTCTGAACCCCCAGCTCCTCACCCCTGAGATCGACCCCAAGGATGTGTTCCGGCTGTACGTGTCCGCCCTGACCACCCTGAATCTGGACGACCACAACCGGATCCCCACCTCGGACGTGCGGCTCCTTCGGCGGCTGGTGCGGGACTACCTCACCCGGGGCGCCACCGTGGAGCGGACCCTCAACATGTGGGACAGCGTCCAGCGGGGCGAGCATCGGTGGATCTTCCCCTATCAGGAGGGGGCCGACGCCATCTTCAACACGGCCCTGGTCTATGAGCTGGCCGTGCTCAAGCGCCACATCTTCCCCCTGCTCCAGTCCGTGGACCCCACGAGCCCCTGCTACGACCAGGTCCGCAACATCATCAAGTTTTTGAACTACGTCCAGGACGCCACCGTGGAGGACGAGATCCCGCCCACCAGCATCCTTCGGGAGTTCATCGGCGGCAACACCTTCTACCTTCGGGGCGGCAAGGAGGACTGATCCATGCGCAAAACCTTAGCGACCACCTTCCTGGCCCTGGGCCTCTTCTTGTTCCTCCTGTGTGCTGCCTTCACCGTGGTCCAGCTCACCGCCTCCGAGACCGCCTGGTTCGAGGAGGAGTTCACCAAGCTCTCCCTGGCCGACACCATGGGCATGACGTTGGGCGATCTGGGGGCGTCCATCCGGACGCTGGTGGACTACCTGAACGGGAAGGAGGACACCATCGACGTGCTGGTCACCGTGGGCGGCCAGCAGGTCCGCATGTTCAACCTGGACATTGAGATCATCCACATGAAGGAGGTCCGGGACCTGTGGCAGTGGTTCATCGGCGCTCGGAACGTGGGTCTGCTCCTTGCCCTGGTCCTGTGCCTCGCAGGCGTGGTCCTGGAGGGGAAGGACGCCCTGCGCAACGCCTGCATGGGCTACTTCTGGGCCCTGGGCCTGTTCCTGGTGCTGGTGGCCTTCGCGGGCACCTGGGCCGCCATCAACTTCGACAGCTTCTGGACCGCTTTCCATCGGCTCATTTTCCCCAGCAGCGAAAACTGGCTTCTGCCCTCCAGCTCCCGCATGATCCAGATGCTCCCCTCGGAGCTCTTCCATGATCTGGTGATGCGCATGGGTGGGCGGATGCTGATCCTATTCCTGCCCGTCGCCGTGCTGTGCGCGGTGCTTCTGATGCTGCGGCAGCGGAAGCTCCGGGTGGTGGACCCCTGGGTGAACCAGGAGGACTGGCCCAAGACCCCCCAGGAGGAGCTGGCCGCCATCCAGGGGCCGGACCTACTCACCGTCCACAAGAAGGTCAATATGACCGTGTCCGAGCGGCGCAAGCTCAACGCCGCTGAGGAGAAGGCGAAGCAGGCCATCGACGCTCCCGACGAGGCCGTGGAGGCCGAGTTCCGGGACGCCGCCCTGGACGCTCCGCTGGAGAGCCGGAAGAAGATCGAGTTCGCCCCCGTGGACGGGGAGACCGCCGGGAAGGAGCCGGATGACGACGACTACGATGAGCTACTTTGACACCGCCCGGGAACGGCTCGCCGCCCTGCAGGAACGGGGCAAGGCCACCGTTCTTTCCATAGAGACCTCCTGCGACGAGACCGCCGCCGCCCTGGTGAAAAACGGGCGGCAGGTGCTCAGCAACGCCGTCTACACCCAGATCCCCATCCACCGGCGCTTCGGCGGCGTGGTGCCGGAGCTGGCCAGCCGCAACCATGTGGACCAGGTGGGGCCCGTGGTGGAGAGCGCCCTCACAGACGCGGGGCTGACCCTTGAGGACGTGGATGCCATCGCCGTCACCGGCGGGCCGGGTCTGGTGGGCGCCCTGCTGGTGGGCGTGAGCTACGCCAAGGGCTTGGCCTTCGCCACCGGCAAGCCCCTGGTCAATACCCACCACATCCTGGGCCATATCGCCGCCAACTACCTGACCTTCTCCGATCTGGTCCCCCCCTTCACCTGCCTTGTGGCCTCCGGGGGCCACAGCCACATCATCGAGGTGTCGGACTATGACCGGTGCCTGCTCCTGGGCCGGACCCGGGACGACGCCGCCGGCGAGGCCTACGACAAGGTGGCCCGGGTGCTGGAGCTCCCCTATCCCGGCGGGCCGGAGCTGGAGAAGCTGGCCCAGGGAGGGGACCCCCACGCCATCCGCTTCCACTCCGCCTTCAACGAGGGGGAAGGCTTCGACATGAGCTTTTCCGGCCTCAAGACCGCGGTCATCAACCACCTGAGCAATGCCCGTCAACGGGGCGAAACCGTTGACCGGGCCGACGTGGCTGCCAGCTTCCAGTACGCCGTGAACACGATCCTCAGCGACAAGGCCGTCCGGGCCGCCCAGCAGAACGGCCACGGCGTCCTGGCCCTGGCCGGGGGCGTGTCCGCCAACAAAAACCTGCGGCAGATGCTGGCCGAGAAGGCCGCCCGGCGGGGCATCCGCTTCTGTTGTCCCGATTTCAAGTACTGCACCGACAACGGCGCCATGATCGGCTCCGCCGCCTTCTACCTGCTGATGAAGGGGCATATCGCGGATCTTTCCTTCAACGCCGTGCCGTATTTGCCCATTGCGTAAGGAGTTTCCCATGTTCGTCTACACCCGCAAAGCCCATTACCACGAAACCGACCAGATGGGCGTCGTCCACCACGCCAACTACCCCAAATGGATGGAGGAGGCCCGGGTGGCCTTTCTGGATGAACTGGGCGTCAGCTATGGCGCCATGGAGTCGGCCGGGGTATTTTCCCCCGTGGTACACCTCAGCATCGACTATAAGCGCCCCGCCCGCTTCGACGACGAGGTGGAGGTGCAGCTCGCCATCGCCAAGTACACCGGCGTGCGGTTGGAGGTCGGCTACACCTTCTTCAACCGGACCCGAAACGAGCTCTGCGCCACCGCCGCCTCCGCCCACTGCTTTGTGAAGGACGGCCGCGTGGTGAGCCTGCAGCGGGCCCTGCCCGCCGCCCACGAACGGCTGCTGGCCTGCCTAAGGGAGGAGAACGCTCTATGATCGTATATCGCCAGATGACCGCGGATGACATCGACGCCTTTGCCCGCCTGCGCATCCGGCAGCTCGTGGAGGAGGGGGCCACCGCGGACTGCGACCTGCTGCCCGCTCTGCTGGACTACTACGGGCGGCACCTCCATGACGGCACCTTCGTCTCCTGGCTGGCCCTGGACGGGGAGAAGGTCGTGGGCACCAGCGGCATCTCCATCGTGGAGAAGCCCGCCTGGTTCGGCTGCCCCACGGGCCGGATCGGCCTCATCTCCAGCATGTACACGGACAGCGCCTACCGGCGGCAGGGCATCGCCAGGCGCCTGTTGACCCTGGTGGTGGACGCCGCCAAAGAGCGGGGCTGCGGCGCGGTATGGATCACCGCCTCGGATATGGGCGTGCCCTTCTACTCGAGCTGCGGCTTCGTCCACAACGGGAACTTTATGCAATGCAAGCTATGAAACACAAGGAATTGTATTTTGAATTGGAGGACCGGGAGTGGCCCTTCACCTACACAAGCCACGATCGGCAGATCGTTCGGGCCATCGTCTTCGACGACGACGGCTGGCTCTACTTCACCCGGGCCAGCCGGGACGACCATTTCGGCAAGGCCACCCTCATCGAAACCTCCGGCGGCGGCGTGGAGCCGGAGGAGGACCTGCTCACGGCCATCCATCGGGAGCTGAAGGAGGAGTTGGGGGCTGAGGTGGAGGTGCTCTGCCCCATCGGCCTGGTCAGCGACTACTACAATCTCATCCACCGCCACAACCTGAACCACTACTACCTCTGCCGCGCCACGTCCTTCGGGGAGAAGCACCTGATGCCCGACGAGGTGGAACAATTCCACCTCTCCACCCTGCGCCTCACCTACGACGAGGCTGTCCAGGAGTACCGGCGCCTATCCTGCACCCCCATCGGCCGGCTCATCGCCGCCCGGGAGCTGCCGGTGCTGGAGAGAGCGAAGGAGATTTTGAGATAGTTTTTTCTTTCATTTTTTCTTTTGCCGCTTTTTCTCTTTCTACAAAGAGAAAAAGCGGTGGAAAAAGAGAAACTTAAGAAGCAGTATTACTACAGTGCCGAAATCTACTTATCTTCTTAAAAGTTCTTTTTGGTCCTTTTTCTTTCAAGAAAAAGGACCAAACTTTCAATAAACACCTCTAAAAAAGTCCATACTCCCATCATGCAGGACTATGACCGCTTTGTGGCCCTGGCCACGCTGACGCCCCAGGCCGCCGCCGCACAAAGACGGGCGGTGTTTTTCGCTGCGCCCCGGTTCGCCGTGATCGCCACGAGCCGAGGGCGGGCGCTGGGGGCCTCTTTACGAGAGCAAACCTATACGAGATATGTCCTCTCCGACCTGTCCCGATGGGTCGAGGCGGACTACTACCTGTTTTTGCCGGGCGAAGGCCGGCTCCGTCCCGACGCCCTGTTCCGTTTGGCCATGGCCGCGGGCGGCGGGCGGGAGCTCCTGTACGCGGACGAGGACGCCCTGGTCCGGGGCCGCCGCTGTGACCCCCGATTCAAGCCCGCCTTCAGCCCCCACACCCTGCTGAGCTACGACTATCTGGGCCGAGGCGCCTGCGTCTCCCGAGCGCTCCTTCGGGCAGTGGGCGGCTGGCCGGGGCCGGACGCGGCCCGCCGGTACGCCTTCTGGCTCCGGGCCGTTCCCCTGGCGGAGCGGATAGAGCACCTGCCCTTCATGCTGTTCAGCCTGCCCCCGGAGAGGCCCTGCGCCGACCCGTCGCCCCTGAAGGCGGCCCTGGGCCGGGACGCGCTGGTCCTGCCCGGGCCCGTGTCGGGGACCTTCCTGCCCCGGTTCGGGGTGAAGGGGGAGCCCCTGGTCTCCGTCATCGCCACGGACGAAAACGGCTCCGACGCCCTGAAAAGCACCCTGCTCGCCGTAGAGCAGCGGATGCAGCTCCCCCGCTATGAGCTGGTGGTGGCCGCGGGGCGCCCCCTGACCCCCTTCCTTCGGGCCCTGCAGGGTAGCGGCGTCACCGTCCTGTCCCGCCCCGACGCCAGCCCCGCCGCCCTGTGGAACGACGGTGCCCGGGCCGCCCGGGGCCGGTTTTTGCTGTTCCTGCACGGGGGCTGCGTGCCCCTGTCGCCGGACTTCGGCCAGCGGCTCACGGAGTGGGCGGACCTGCCGGATGTAGGCGCGGTAGGTCCCCTGATACTGGATAGCGAAGACCGCATCCTGTCCCTGGGCACGGCGGTGGGCCTGTTCGGGGGCCTGGGCTCCCCTGGGTTTGGCCTGTCCCCTAGGGAACTGCACCAGGCCTGCCCCACCCTGCTCTGCCCCCGGGACGTGTCCGGTCTGCCCCCCTGGGCGCTGGCGATCCGCCGGGACCGGTTCCTGGCCGCCGGCGGCTTTGACCCCTCATTGGGCCACCTGGGCTACGCCGAGGAGCTGTGTTTGCGCCTCCGTCGCCGGGACCTGTTCTCCCTGTGCGCGCCCTCCGTCCGGTTCCGGCTCCTCGCCCTGACGCCCTCCGCCCCCGACGCCCTGAACCTCCGGCGCTGCCGGGACGCCTTCTACCCCCTGCTGCGCCAGGGAGACCCCTTCTACAACCCCAATCTCAGCATGACCAGCCCCCTGCCCCGGCCGGCCCTGCCGCCCCGACCAGCCCTGCTCCGTCACGCCCCGGACCGCTGGCCGCCATATTTTTCTGTACCTTGAAAAAAACTATTGACATCCCCCACTTTTTTCTGTATTATATTACCTGCAATCGCGCTCGGTTCGTCTAGTGGCCTAGGACACCGCCCTCTCACGGCGGTAACAGGGGTTCGACTCCCCTACCAACGCCCGTTTTTTTCCTGCTTCGACCTTCTTCAAAGCGTATTTTCTCTTCGAGTTCGGCTATTTGTTCCCTGTATTTTTTTATGCGGTCTTCCGGGGTATCATCCATTATTTCATCAATCCGATTCAAAGCCATAATCGCCCGATCGTCGTTACTCTTATCATAATATTTTCTGGTAATATTGATATTTGCGTGGCGCATAATGGTTTTGATTTCTTCTTCCGCAACGCCGGCTGATGCGAGTATCGTTGCACAGCTTGTTCTGCAGGCAGAAAGAACATGCCGCTTCATTTCCAGCATATCAAACAGGTTATCACATGCTCCACGCAAAGCTTCCATTGAATACTTGGCAAACTCGTTTTCAGAGGCCAAATACTTTTTAACCAGAGGTTTTACGTTGTCTGAGAACTCATTGTTGCTCATTGCTGCTCCTCTTATGCTATATGGGACACACGAAAAAGCCAATCATATGGGGATTTTTTTAGACTTAGTCAATCATTTGAAATGTGGTATTGCATCCCCTACCGGGTACAGCTTTATACACATCTTTGCCCTATCGTCTCCCTTTCCGTTCAGAGATACTTCCACTCGGTCGCTATGATGCTCAGCAAACCTGCTTTTTGACACATCGCTCCCTCGGTCAGGATGACAAACAGAACGACTCGATGCCCCTGCCGGGTACACTTCTTATACTGGAATTGCAATCGTGCTGATATGCCCCCTTCTCCCCCTTGACAACTGGACATGCACCATAGTATGGTTATATTAGGAAAGTATCGGTATTGCGAACGATTTGGAAAGATTGTATGGATATATTCAACGTGATCTCTCTGCTGGGCGGGCTGGCCATGTTCCTCTACGGCATGCGCCTTATGGGCGACGCCCTGAAGCAGAACTCCTCCGGCACCCTGAAGGCCGCCATGGGCAAGGTGACGAACAACCCCCTGAAGGCCTTCATCCTGGGCGTGCTGGTCACCGCCCTGATCCAGAGCTCCACGGCCACCATCGTCATCACGGCGGGCCTCGTGGGCGCGGGCATCCTGACGCTGCACCAGAGCCTGGGGATCATCATCGGCGCCAACGTGGGCACCACGGTCACGGGCCAGATCATCCGCCTGCTGGACATCGACGCCTCGGGCACCAGTGTCCTTCGCTTCTTCCAGCCCTCCACATTGGCCCCCATCGCCCTCATCATCGGCATCGTGCTCATCATGGGGAGCTTCTTCAAGAACGCCAAGTCCATCGGCAACATCGCCATCGGCTTCGGCATCCTCTTCTCCGGCCTGCTGAACATGACCGGCGCGGTCAACGACCTGGCCCAGTCGGGGCTCATTGAAAAGCTGTTCTCGGGCCTGGGGGAAAGCCCTGTTCTGGGCTACATCACCGGCGCGGGCGTCGCCTTCATGCTCCAAAGCTCCTCCGCCACCATCGGCATCCTGCAGGCCTTCTCCGCCACGGGCCTGCTGACCTTCAAGGCCATCTACGCCGTCATCGTGGGCATCTATCTGGGCGACTGCGTGACCACGGCCATCGTCATCTATATCGGTGCCAAAGCGGAGCCCAAGCGCGTGGCCATCACGAACATCCTCTACAACCTGAGCAAATCCATCCTGGTGCTGGCGGGCGTGACCATCGTCCACAGGCTGGGCCTATTGGACAGTCTTTGGGAAAGGCCCGTCAACTCCAGCATCATCGCCAATGCCAACTCCATCTTCAACCTGGGCTGCGCCCTGGCCCTGCTGCCCCTGATCTCCACCTATGAAAAGCTGAGCCGGCGGCTGGTGAAGGACGAACCCGTGAAGGAAAGCCCCTACAAGGACAGGATCGAGGCTTTGAACCCCGTGTTCTTCAACACCCCGGCCCTGGCCCTGCAGAGCTGCTACAACCTTTTGCTCGCCATTCTGGGGGCCTCCCGGAGCAACATCGAAAAGGCCTTCCGGCTGCTGGAGAAGTATGACCCCGCCGTCCACATGCAGATCCAGGCGGAGGAGGACGAGATCGACCATATGACCGACAAGGTCAGCAAGTATATGGTGGAGTTCCTGCCTCAGCTCAAGCTCCCCTACCACGTCTCCATTCTGGACCAGTATTACAAGGTGACGGCAGAGTTTGAGCGGCTGGGGGATCACGCGGTGAACATCGCCAACCACGCCGCCGCCATGAAGCGGAACAACACCGCCTTCTCCCCCACGGCCCTTCACGAGCTGTCCGTGCTGGAGAGCGTCCTCATCAACATCCTCAACGAGACGGATCAAACCTTCCGCAAGCGGGACGCCAGCGCCGCCGAGCGCATGGAGCCCCTGGTTCAGGTCACCAGCGAGCTGATCGCCGTCCTCAAGCGGAACCACCTCAAGCGCATGAGCACGGGCGAGTGCAACGTCTACGCCGACGCCATCTTCTCGGATCTCATGGTGGAGTTCCACCGGATCGGCGACGTGTGCTCCAACGTGGGCGTGGCCACCATGGTCCGGGTCCATCCGGAGCTGGCCGACCATGAGCACCTCTACTTTGAGCGCCTCCACGCCGGCGGCGACAAGGCCTTCAACGACGCCTACGACCTGGCCCGGCAGAAGTACTTCTCCCTCCTGCAGCGGAAGACGGAGAACGCCCAGGCGGAGAGCGGCCCGACTCAGCCGCCGGCAGCCCCCGTCGCGCCGCCGACCAGGCCCGATGCCGGGGCCCCCTCCGGGGCTAAGCCCCCGGAGAAGGCATGAGGGGACGGCATCCCGTTCCCCCGGCCAAAACAGCTTCGACCCGTTGCCTCCGCCTCCGGTGTGTCCCCCGGAGGCGTTTTGATTTCCGGTTCCAAAGCGCCGTTGAAAGACGGCCTCGAGTCTGGTATACTGAGGGCAAAGCAAAACGCAGGAGGCCCCTATGCGCAAGACGCCCTTCTATGAGTCGGTCCGGGACCGGCTCCTCCGATACGCCCGGGTGGACACCCAGTCCACCCGGATCAGCGACACCGTGCCCACCACCCACAAGCAGTTCGATCTGGCGTACCTGCTGCGGGACGAGCTCATCGCCATGGGCGCGGCGGACGTGTGGCTGGACGAGGACCGATGCGTCCTCTACGGCAAGCTGCCCGCCACCGTGCCCCCGGGCCGGGGCGTCGCCTTCGGCCTCGTGACCCACATGGACACGGCCCCCGATGCTCCCGGCGCAAACTGCCGACCCTGGGTGCTGGAGGACTACGACGGCGGGGACATCCTCTTACATCCCGAAAAGGGCATCGTCATGAGCCCCCGGGACTTCCCGAACCTTCTCCACTACGTGGGCCAGGACCTGGTGCTCACCGACGGCACCACCCTCCTGGGGGGCGACGACAAGGCCGCCATCGCCGCGGTCATGACCATGGCGGAGCACCTGCTCCAACACCCGGAGCTGCCTCACGGGGAGATCTCCCTGGGGTTCACCCCCGACGAAGAGGTGGGGGGCCTGGCCAGGGATCTGGACCTCGCCCGCTTCGGGGCCAGGGTGGCCTATACCCTGGACGGGGACTATTTGGGCTACTACGAGGACGAGACCTTCAACGCCTCCCACGCCACCGTCACCTTCCTGGGCCGCAGCGTCCACACGGGCACGGCCAAGGGCATCCTTCTCAACGCGGCGGACATGGCGGCGGAGTTCGTCTCCCTCCTGCCGTCCCGGGAAAAGCCCCAGTTCACCGAGGGCCGGGAGGGGTTCTTCCACCTGGTGTCCCTTCAGGGGAACGTGGAGCAGGCCCAGGTGGACCTGATCGTCCGGGACCACGACGGGGACCGGTTCGCCCAGCGGGAGCAGCTCCTTGGGGACTTGGCGACCCGGCTGGCCGAGCAATACGGCGAAGAGCGGGTATCGCTCACTATCACCCCCACCTACCGGAACATGAAGGAGGTCATCGACCGCTATCCCTTCCTCATCGACAACCTGAAAACGGCCATTTCCCTGGCGGGGCTCGAGCCCCGGTCTATCGCCTTTCGAGGCGGCACGGACGGGTCCGCCCTGTCCCACCGGGGCCTCCCCTGCCCCAACCTGTCCGCAGGCTACGAGAACGCCCACGGCCGCTTCGAGTACGTGCCCATCCCCTCCATGGAGAAAAACGTGGAGATCCTGCTGCACTTGGCGAGGCTGTTCGGGGAGATGGAAGCGTAGGATGAAGGGGTTTTCTTCGGCGGAGCTGCTGTTTTTCCAGGGCCGCGAGGAGGCCCTGCCGCTGTATGGGGCGGTGCTGGAACGGATCTATGAGGCGTGCCCCGAGGTCAGGATCGAGGTGAAGAAGACGCAGATCTCCTTCTTCGCCCGGTATATGTTCGCAGCGGCGTCCTTTGCCCCCGTGGGCCGGGCCCAGGATCGGCCTCGGCCCTTCCTCACCTTGAGCCTCTGCCTGCCAGAGCGGCTCGAGGGGCCCCGGGTGGCCGCGGCGGTGGAAGCTTACCCGGGCCGGTGGACCATCCACATCCTGTTGGGCCGGCCCGAGGACGCGGACGGGGCGCTGACCGGCTGGCTCCAAAGGGCGGCGGCATTTGCTGCAGGAAAGGGGAAGCGGCTATGAGATTCGAATTCGACGCCGTGCTCCATGTGCTCCCGGAGGGCGGGGCCTACGTGGCCTTCCCCGGGGACATCCGCGCCATCTTCGGACGGGGCCGGGTGAAGGTGAACGCCACCTTCGACGGGGTGCCCTACCAGGGCAGCATCGTGAACATGGGCCTCAAGCACCCGGACGGGTCCGTGTGCTACATCCTGGGCGTGCTCAAGGCCATCCGAAAGCAGCTGGGCAAGGGGGACGGAGACGTGCTGCATGTGCTCGTGGAGGAACGGCCATAGCCCTTGACTTTTCTCGAGCGCAGGTATATATTTTTAACAATTCGGTAAAAACGGGAGGAAAGAGCGTATGTGGAATAGAAAAGAGCTGAAGGCCCGGGCCAAGGTCGCCTTCAAAGCCAATTATTGGAAGTGCGTGCTGGTGGCGCTGATCCTGGCGCTGCTGACGGGCAGCGCGGCCAGCAGCGGCCTGCGCAGCAAACAGAATGACGAGTACACCGCCGAGGAGCAGCAGCAGATCCGGGCGCTGGCGGAAAGCAGCGACTCCGACCTGGGGCGGCTGTTCTTCAGCCTGGTGGATCAGGGCGCCAAGCGCGCCTCCACCCTGCAGAACAGCAAGGTCACCGTCGCTCTGGGCGGCCTCGGGCTGGTGGGCCTCGCCCTGTCCATCCTGGTGTTCAACCCGCTGATCGTGGGCGGGCAGCGGTTCTTCCTGCAGAACAGCCGGGGCGACGGGGATCTGAAGTACCTGGGCGCCGGCTTTAAGGACGACTGGGGGAATGTGGTGCTGGTCATGTTCCTCAAGAACCTGTTCCTGATCCTGTGGGGGCTGCTGTTCATCATCCCCGGCATCATCAAGGCCTATTCCTATCGGATGGTGCCCTACATCCTGAAGGAGCACCCGGAGCTCTCCGGCACCCAGGCCATCACCCTGTCCCGGAAGATGATGAACGGCCACAAGTGGGACACCTTCGTGCTGGATCTGAGCTTTCTCGGCTGGATCCTCCTGTCCGTGCTGACCGTGGGCATCCTGACCGTCTTCTATGTGGGACCCTACATCAACGCCACCGACGCGGAGCTCTACGAGGCCATCTCCCGCAACTACGAGGCCCAGCCCCAGGTCCAGTAACGCCTGATCGCTGACCCGCGCCCGACCCCGGGCGCGGGTGTATACCCTGATTGCCTATCCCCAGAGAAGAGGTACCCCTATGTTCGGAAGACGACCCGACGGCCGCCGGATCGAGAAGATCGATCCCATCATGAAGATCACTCCCTACATCATGCCCGAGCGCAGCGACGCCCAGGTGTATTTGCGGCACCGGACGGACATGGAGCGCATGTCCGCCTACATCCGGGCCCAAGCCGAGAAGGGGCAGCGGGTCAGCCACATGCAGATCATCATGGCGGCCTACGTGCGGGCCGTGAGCAACAACCCCGCCGTGAACCGGTTCATCATGAACAAGCAGCTCTTCGCCCGGAACAACTGTTCGGCGGCCTTCACCATTTTGAAGGTGCCCCACCAGCCGGACCAGGGCGAGGCGGTGGTGAAGATCAAGTTCGACCTCACCGACACCCTCTACGACGTGCGGGACCGCATGGACGCCGCCGTCAGTATCGCCCGAGGCGAGCAGGAGCAGGGGCCCGGGTTCATCGATCGGCTCCTGTCCTTCGTGTTTGCGGTGCCGGGCCTCGCCACGGTGATCGTGGGACTGGTGAAGTTTATGGACCGGTACGGCATCTGCCCCCGGTTCCTCATCGAGGAGCTGCCCTTCCACGTGGGCATGTACATCACCAACACCGCGTCCATCGGCCTCCATGAGGTGAACCACCACATCTACAACTTCGGCAACGTGGGCCTGTTCTTCGGCATGGGCACCTCCGAGCGGGTGGCCGTGGAGGAGAACGGGACCATCCGCCTGAAGCGGTTCTTGCCCATCGGCATCACCGCGGACGAGCGGGTCTGCTCCGGCGCCCACTACGCCCGGTTTTTCGCCGACATGCGCAAGTATCTGGACCACCCGGAGCTCTTAGAGCAGCCCCCGGCCGCGGTCCGCTTCGACGAGGGCATGGCGTACCACGAGCCCAAGCCGAAAAAGGCATGACCTTCGCACCTTTTCCGTTTCGGTGAAAAGAAAAGATGCGCGAAAAAGAAAAGCACAGGATGATACGGGAAACCGATGCGGGAAGCCAGGATGCTTTCCGCATTTTTTTGTATGTTTGGATTGACAAATCCTCCCGGCGGGTTTATACTAACACTTGAACAGATGTTCATATGTTTTCAGGAGGAGGACGGTATGGCGAGAAGCAAGTACGCGGAGGTCTGCGAGGAGGTGTGCACGCACCCGGAGATACTGGGGCGGGTGGCGCCGGAGATGCCCGACGAGGAGCGGCTGTACGATCTGGCGGAGCTCTTTAAGGTGTTCGGGGACACCACGCGCATACGCATTTTGTATGTGCTCTTCGAGTCGGAGATGTGCGTGTGCGACATCGCGGCGCTGCTGAACATGACCCAGTCCGCCATCTCCCACCAGCTGCGCATCCTGAAGCAGGCACGGCTGGTCCGGAGCCGCCGGGAGGGAAAGACCATCTTCTACGCCTTGGACGACGACCACGTCCGCACCGTCATCGGCCAGGGCATGGAGCATATCGAAGAAAAGCATGGGAGGAAAAGAGCATGAAAAAGACCTATAAGATCGCCGGCGTCCAGGACGCGGTGGTGAGCTTTATGACCCTGAAGATGAAGGTGACCTTCGAAGACGGTGCCGACGAGCAGGCCGTCATGGCCCAGGTGCTGGCGAACTGCAAGAAGGCCGAGCCGGACTGCGAGATATTCCTTTAAGATTTCTTTTGCCGCTTTTTCTCTTCAGTGAAGAGGAAAAAGCGGCGGAAAAAGAGAAGCTTAAGAAGAGGTCTTAGATAAGGCCTCTATGACAGTATTCTTTTTGTGCTTTTCTTTTTGGGCGACTTTTGCTTTTCACTGAAAAGAAAAAGTCGCAGAATATGAATCAGAAACAGAAAAAACTATTGATACGCATCCTCGTCGCCGCCGTCCTGTTCGTGCCGGTGTATCTCATCAGCGAGGGCATCGTGCAGGTGGACCTGCCCCGGTGGGCGGTGTTCTGCCTGTTCCTCGTCCCCTACCTGACCGTGGGCTATGACATCCTGCGAAAGGCTGCCCTGGGCGTGAAGAACCGGAAGGTCTTCGACGAGTGCTTCCTGATGACCGTGGCCACCATCGGCGCCATCGCCCTGGGCGAATACGGGGAGGGTGTGGCGGTCATGCTCCTCTACCAGGTGGGCGAGCTCTTCCAGAGCGTGGCCGTGGGCAAGAGCCGCCGCAGCATCAGCGCCCTCATGGACATCCGCCCGGACTACGCCAACATAGAAGCCGACGACGGCTCCCTGGAGAAGGTGGACCCGGACGAGGTGGACGTGGGCTCGATCATCGTGATCCAGCCCGGGGAGCGGGTGCCCATCGACGGCGTGGTGGTGGAGGGGACCTCCGCCCTGGACACCGCCGCCCTCACCGGCGAGAGCCGGCCCAGCGGCGTGACCGTGGACGACACCGTGCTCTCCGGCTCCATCAACCTGTCCGGCGTGCTGAAGGTGCGCACCACCGCCGCCTTCGAGGAGTCCACCGCGTCCAAGATTTTGGACCTGGTGGAGAACGCCGCCGCCCGCAAGTCGAAATCCGAGACCTTCATCTCCAAGTTCGCCCGCGTCTACACGCCCATCGTGTGCTATTCGGCATTGGCCCTGGCCGTGCTGCCGCCCCTCTTCCTGCTAATCACCGGCGCCCCCATGGCGGGCGTGTGGAAGGACTGGCTCCTGCGCGCCTGCACGTTCCTGGTCATCAGCTGCCCCTGCGCCGTGGTCATCAGCGTGCCTTTGAGCTTCTTCGCGGGCCTGGGCGGCGCCAGCAGCCGGGGCATCCTCATCAAGGGCTCCAACTATTTGGAGACCCTGGCCGGGGTCACCACCGTGGCCTTCGACAAGACCGGCACCATCACCAAGGGCAACTTCGAGGTCACCGCCGTCCACCACAGCCCCTTCACGGAGGAAAAGCTACTGGAGCTGGCCGCCCATGCCGAGTGCTCTTCCTCCCACCCCATCAGCCTAAGCCTGCAGCGGGCCTACCAAAAGCCCCTGGATAGGACCCGGGTCACGGACGTGGAGGAGATCAGCGGCCACGGCATCACGGCGAAGGTGGACGAGCACACCGTGGCCGTGGGCAACGAGCGGCTCATGAACCGGCTGGGCATCGCCTTCCTCCCCTGCCACCACGTGGGGACCATCCTGCACGTGGCCGTGGACGGGGCATACGCCGGGCACATCGTCATCCGGGACCAGCTGAAGGAGCACGCCCGGGAGGCCATGGCCACCCTGCAGCGGATGGGCGTCAAACGGACCGTCATGCTCACCGGCGACCGTAAAGCCGTGGCAGAACAGGTGGCGAAGGAGGTGGGCATCACCGACTATCGGGCGGAGCTGCTGCCCCAGGACAAGGTGGCGGCGGTGGAAGCGCTGCTCGCTGACGGCAGGGGCCTCGCCTTCGTGGGCGACGGCATCAACGACGCGCCGGTCCTCTCCCGGGCGGACATCGGCATCGCCATGGGCGCCCTTGGCTCCGACGCGGCCATCGAGGCGGCGGACGTGGTGCTCATGGACGACGACCCCCTGAAGATCGCCCAGGCCATGGGCATCGCCCGCAAGTGCCTGCGCATCGTGAAGGAGAACATCTGGTTCGCCCTGGGCGTCAAGGCCGTGTGCCTCCTGCTCAGCGCCTTGGGCCTCGCCAACATGTGGCTGGCCATCGGCGCCGACGTGGGCGTCATGGTCCTGGCCGTGCTCAACGCCATCCGGTGTTTGATTGTGAGAAAGATATAGTTTTTCTTTGTTCCTTTTCTCTTCAGGTGAAGAGGAAAAAAGGAACCGAAAAAAGAGAAGCCTATTGGCATAAAAAAATGAAGCGCGGAAAAGTTTTATCCTTCCTGCGCTTCTCTTTTTGGGCGGCTTTTCTCTTCTGCCTGAAGAGAAAAAGCCGCAAAGAAAAGCTACGCCCTAAATTCCCTGTACGTCTCCCCGTCCAGGGTCTTCCAGAGGAACAGGCCGTCCTCCAGGGTCATGTAGCCGTGGGGGGAGTCCGCCTTGGGGATGGCCAGGGAGCCGGGGTTCAGGTAGGTAATGCCGTCCCGTTCCTCGCAGGCGGGCACGTGGGTGTGGCCGTGGAGCAGGATGTCGCCCGGGTGCAGCGGCGGCAGATGCTCCAGGTTGAACAGGTGCCCGTGGGTGACGAAGATCAGCCTCTTCCCCTCGCCGAGCAGCGCATAATCCGCCCAGATGGGGAACTGGAGCACCACCTGGTCGATGTCCGCGTCGCAGTTGCCCCGGACGGCCAGGATGTCCCCCTGCCGCCCGTTCAAAAGCGCCGTCACCGCCTTGGGGTCGTACTCCCTGGGGAGGTCGTTCCGGGGCCCGTGGTAGAGCAGGTCTCCCAAGAGCAGCATCCGGTCCGCCCCCTCCCGGTCATAGGCCGCCAAAAGCTGTCTGCAGTAGTAAGCCGACCCGTGCAGGTCCGATGCGATGAGCCATTTCATATGTTTTTCCCCCTTTTGCTCCGATGGTATGAGTATACCAGACGCCGACCCGCTTGACAATTCCGGCCCGCAACTTTATTCTGAAGGGGAGAACAAACCAAGGAGGACAAACGGATGAACGCAGCGGAAAAAGTGTGCGCATTTTTAGACGAAGCCCAGGTGTACTACCTGGCGACCGTGGAGGGGGACCAGCCCCGGGTGCGGCCCTTCGGCACGGCCCTGGTCTACGAGGGGAAGCTCTATATCCAGACCGGGAAGGTGAAGCCCGTGTCCCATCAGCTGGCGGAGAACCCCAAGGCGGAGATCTGCGCCTTCCATAACGGCCAGTGGGTCCGTGTTTCGGGAAAGCTCCTGAACGACGACCGCCGGGAGGTGAAGGTGGCCATGTTGGACAAGTACCCCAACCTGAAGCGGATGTACGACCCCGACGACGGCAACACCCAGGTCCTGTACTTTGAGGGTGCCACAGCCACCTTCTCATCGTTTATGGCCGCACCGGAGACGGTGGAGCTGTAAACTCTTCTTCTGTGCTCCTTTTTCTCTTCGGTGAAGAGAAAAAGGAGCCGAAAAAAGAGAAGCTTAAGAAACTATTCTTGTTTCTCCCTTATACTGACTTATCTTCTTAAGTTCTTTTCGCGAGCCTTTTCCTTCAAGAAAAGGCTCAAAAAGAAAGGAGTTTTCCCATGAAAAAAGCAAGGACAAGGTGGATCGTGCTGCTGGCGGCGCTGCTCGTCGCCGCCTTCGGGGCGCTGACGCTGGCCAACAGCATCCAGACCGATCACGGCAGCATCGTCGTCACCGAGGGCGTCATCGACGCCAACCGGGGCGAGGGCGGCAAGGAACATCTGGGCCGGATGACCTACAAGCTCTACACGCCCAAGACCGCCACAGCGGAGCACAAGGCCCCCGGCGTGCTGCTGCTCCACGGGTACCAGAACGATCGGGAGACCAACGCCGCCTACGCCATCGAGCTCGCCCGCCGGGGTGTGGTGGCCCTGTCCCTGGACGAGTACGGCCACGGCTTCACCGAGCCCGGGCTCAAGGAGCGGGGGTACGTGAACCACACCGTGAAGGTGAACTACGGGGAGGACAGCATCGAGGCGGGCACCTTCAAGAAGGTGGGCGGCACGGTCCGCTATCGCCTGCTCATGAACTTCTCCAACCTCAGCTTCTTCAACGATCACTATTCCAAGGACGACGCTGGCAATTCCATCGTGGACTCCTCCTGCGGCGGTGCGGCGGCCTACGCGGTCCTGGCCACCATGGACAACGTGGACAGCACCCGCCTGGGCATCAGCGGCCACTCCATGGGCACCTGGGCCGGCTGGTCCGTGGCGGCGGCCTTCGCGGGCACGGACATCGAGCCCCGGGCCACGGTCCTCCAGTGCGGGGAGCTGTTCCGTGATTCCGTCTACGACACCGGCAAGATACACTTCAATAACGTGCTCCTGCTCCAGGCCAAGTGGGACGAGTTCAGCTACTTTAGGGACTATCAGCGGGTAGTGGACGACGACCTGCTCACCTCCGACCTTCGCTGCGAGTTCTTGGGCGTCACCCCCGAGATGGCGACCTGGAACAGGACCTACGGGACCTTCAACGACGGCAGCGCCCGCCGGATGGAGCTCCTCTACACCAACCACCGGCTCACCACCCACCACAGCCACGGGCTGGCCGTGGCCCTCGATTGGTTCCGGGACGCCTTCGGGCCGGAGAGCATGAACGACCTCCCTGCCACGGACCAAAAGGCCATGGGCAAGGAGTGGCTGGTGCTGCTCAGTATGCTCCTGACGCTCCTCGCCATGGTGCCCCTCGCGAAGCTGCTGCTGACGGTGCCCTTCTTCGCCGCCATCCCCCAGCCCCTGCCCCCCAGGGCGAACGTGAAGCCCCGGGGCAAGTGGTGGAAGGGAGCCATCATTACCCTGCTCATCGCGGGCTTCACCTATCCGTTCATGACGCAGCTGGGTCACGCGCTGCTGCCGCTCCCGGAGGGGGTGTTCCGCATGACCGTGGGCAACGGGTTCATCGGCTGGTATCTGCTGCTGATCCTGGTCATGGTGGTGACCGCCTGGACCGGCTGGCGCAAGGTCAAAAAGTCTGACACCTTCGACGGCTGGTATGGCATGGGCCTGGGCGCTGAGAAGGCGCCCATGAAGATCAGCGGGAGGCTTCTGGGCCGGTCCGCCCTGCTGGTGCTGTGTTTGCTGCTGATGGTCTACGCCATGGTGGCCCTGGCCGGGGTGTATCTGCTGGACCTGCGGTTCATCTGGCCCTTCTTCAAGACCTTCACCCTGGCCCGCTTCGGCCAGTTCTGCGTCTACCTGCCCCTGTTCGCCCTGTTCTTCCTGCTGAACAACTCGAAGATCATGGCGTCCATGCGCACGGAAGCCACCTATCAGCCGGGGACCAAGGGGTTTCTGGGGACTTGGTGGCGCTGCGCCCTGATGATGGTGGGTGGGGTGCTGCTGATCGTGCTCATCGAGTACGTGCCCTTCTTCCTGAACATCGGCCCCGGGGCGGACGTGTTCTTTGGGTCCACCTTCGGGGGCCCGTTCATGTCGCTGCTGATCCTGTTCGTGCCCCAGGTGCTGGTGTTCAGCCTCCTGGGCGCCTGGTTCTACCGCCGCACGGGCAGCGTGTACTCCGGTGCGCTGCTGATCGCTTCTTTAGCGGCCTGGATCGTCACCGGCGGCTCGGCCATGCTATAATTTAAGGAACCTATTGAAAGCTTGCACCTTTTCTTGCAAGAAAAGGTGCAGCCAAAAGAACTGTCAGAAGGGATCGAAGGATTCATGGAATGCAGGGAAACGGTATGTGAGACGCCCTTGGGCAGAATACGGGGCCTGGACAATGGCCGGTGTCTGGCGTTTCTGGGGGTGCCCTTCGGGAAGGCGGAGCGGTTCGAGTACGCCCAGGCTGTGGACCGCTGGGACGGGGTGCTGGACGCCACCCGCTTCGGCCCCGGCTGCCCCCAGAACCGGGCCGTTCACGAGCACCTGGAAGACCCGGTGCGGCTCTTCTACAAGCGAGAGTACCGGGAGGGCCTGGACTTCACCTATTCCGAGGACTGCCTGAACCTGAATATTTACGCCCCCTACGGGGCCAAGGCTGCCCCGGTGATCCTGTTCTTCTACGGCGGCGGCTTCGACTCCGGCCTCAACTGGGAGAGCCCCTTCGATGGCAGCGCCCTGGCCCAGCGGGGGGCCGTGACGGTCTTCGCCAACTACCGGGTGGGGCCTCTGGGGTATCTCACCCATGAAGAGATACAAACCAAGTACGGCCGGGACGGGAACTTTGGCCTGGACGACCAGCTCGCCGCCCTTCGCTGGGTGAAAGCCCATATCGGCGCCTTTGGCGGGGACCCGGACAACATCACCATCATGGGCCAGAGCGCCGGGGCCATCTCCGTCCAGTACCTGTGTTTGAACCGCCAGCACGCCGGCCTCTTCCGGCGGGCGGCCATGCTGTCCGGCGGGGGCCTGTTCCCCAGGTTCGCCCTGCCCCGGCCCGCGGAGAGCACCCATGCCTACTGGCGCCAGTTCATGGAGCTGGCCGGGTGCAGGAGCTTCGAGGCGCTCAAAGCCGCGCCTCTTGCGGACATCTTCGAGGCGGTGGAAAAGATCAAGGCCCTGCGGAAGGACACGATCTATCACACCATGCCCGTGGTGGACGGAGCCCTGCTCCCCGGGCCCGTGGACCAGCTCATCAAGACGCCGCTCCCCGTGGACTATCTCATCGGCTTCACCAATAACGACATGTACGCCCCCGTCATGGCCTTCATCGGCCAGAAGTTCGGCCGCCGGAACGGGGCTTATCTCTACTATTTCGACCTGGACGCCCCCGGCGACGACAACCGGGCCTTCCACTCCAGCGACCTGCGGTACATCTTCGGCACGCTGGACCGGAGCTGGCGGCCCTACGGGAAGCGGGATAGGGAGGCATCCGGGCAGATGATGGACTATCTCGTGAACTTCGTCCGCACCGGCGACCCCAACGGCCCCGGCCTGCCCCCCTGGCGGCCCGGCCATGGCGTGCTGCGCATCGGGCCCCAGGGCACCGGGATGGGCCACATCAACTACGGGAAGCTCATCCGCAATATGCTCACCAAGGGGGACCCCAAGGCATGAAATTCGATCATCGATTTGTGCTGCAGTCGTCGAGCCCCGACCACCGAGTCTACGGGGCGGACGGGGTCACCATGCGTCTCGACTTTCTCCCGCATATGCTGCGGGTGGCCCTGATCCACGAGGGCGTGCCCCTGGTGCCCACCTGGAGCGTGTGCCCCCAGGGGGCGGACGTGCCTCGCAGCGGTCGGGACAAGCTGTCCCGGGAGGGCTTCGAGCCCGCGGCGCCTGCCATCACGGAGGCGGACGGGGTGCTGCGCTTTGTGCTGGACGGGGTCTCCTTCTCCGTGGAGCTCAAAAACTTCCGCATCAGCGCCCGGACGGAACGGGGCCTGCTGTACCGGGACCGGAGCGGCCTTGCGTATAACTTCGCCGGGGAGCTGGGCCGCGGGTCTGCGCACTATGTGGACCGGTTCGAGGGGGAGGAGATCTTCGGCCTCGGCGACAAGTGCGGCCACGTGAACAAGGCCGGACAGCGGTTTTTGCTGCACACCGGGGACGCCATGGGCTTTCGGGCCGAGAGCAGCGACCCCCTCTACAAGCACCTGCCCTTCTGCATCTGCCGCCACGGGGCCGGCAGCTACGGCCTCTTCTATGACACCCTGTCCAGCGGCACCATGGATTTGGGCCGGGAGCACGACAACTATTTCGAGCCCTTCCGCAGCGCCCGCTTCGAGGAGGAGAACCTGGTGTTCTACCTCATTTTGGGCACGCCTTGGGAGATCGTCCGGCGCTTTTCCGCCCTCACCGGCACCGCCGCCCCCGTGCCCCGGTGGGCCTTCTCCTACTGCGGCAGCACCATGGCCTACACCGATGCGGACGACGCGGACGCTCAATTGCGCGGCTTCGTGCAGCAATGCGAGGAAAACGGCATCCCCTGCCGGGGGTTCTACCTGTCCAGCGGGTACACCCAGATCGGGGATAGGCGCTGCGTGTTCCACTGGAACCGGGACAAGATTCCCTCCCCCGAGGGGCTGTCCGCCTATTTCAAGGCCCACGGCATGGCCCTCATCCCCAACGTGAAGCCCGCCTTTTTGACGGATCACCCCCTCTATGAGACCATCGCCCAAAACGGCTGGTTTTTGCGCTATGCTGACGGCCGCCCGGCTCGGTTCCCCTTCTGGGGCGGCATGGCCAGCTATCTCGACTTCACGGACCCCGGGGCCTATGATTTCTGGAAGCGGTGCGTGCGGACGGAGCTCATCGACAAGGGGTATGCGGACATCTGGAATGACAACAACGAATACGACGTGTGGGACGACGACGTGCTCTGCAGCGGCTTCGGCCATCCCCTGCCCGCCGCCCGGGTGCGGCCCCTGTTCGCCTACCTCATGGCCAGGGCCAGCCGGGAGGCCTGCATGGAGGCGGGCGTCGAGGCCCCCTTCACCGTGTCCCGGTGCGCCATGGCGGGGACACAGCGGGTGGCCACCACCTGGACCGGGGACAACCTGACGGACTTTCGGGACCTCAGGTTCAACCACTACCAGGCCATGACCATGGCCCTTTCCGGGTTCCTGTTTTTCGGCCCGGACATCGGCGGCTTCGCGGGGCCCAAGCCCAGCCGGGAGCTGTTCCTCCGGTGGCTCCAGTACGGCGTGTTCCTGCCCCGGTTCGTCCTTCACTCCTGGAAGCCCGGGGAGGAACCCACCATGCCCTGGCTGTACCCGGACCTGCTGCCCGCCGTCCGGCGGCTCTTCGCCCTGCGGGAACGGCTGGTCCCCTACCTCTATGAACAGGCGGAGAAGGCGCGCCTCGGCCACGAGCCCCTGATCCGGCCCGTGTTCCTGCTGGACGACGAGTATCCCGTGGAGAGCGACTGGTTCCTCTGCGGCACCGATCTCTTAGTCTGCCCCGTCTTCGATAAGGGGGCGGCCAACGTGGCCCTGACCCTGCCCCGCTATGGCGATGGCTGGCAGCTCCGGGGCCAGGGCTCCCTCTACCCCCCCGGCGAGGAGCTCATCATCCCCTGCCTCCCCGAGGACGAGCCGGTGTGGTTCACGAAAGTCGGATAGAACGCAAAAGAGACCGCCAAATCGCGGTCTCTATCGTTTACCGACTCACTGATCCAACCGAATCATATCGTCCAATGTCTCCCGCCCCACGGCCACATAGGATCGGCCCTCCTTCAGCATGACCACTGGCGGGCGCAGCATGCGATTATAGCCGGAGGCCATGGAGAAGTTGTAGGCCCCCGTGGTACAGACAGCCACCACATCCCCCCGCTGGGTGGAGTTGGGTAAGAGGATGTCCGGCTGGATTACGTCGCCGCTTTCGCAGCACCGTCCCACCAGATCGCAGCGCATTGCAGAAGGTTCGTCCATGCGGCTTGCATTAAAACAGGTATATTGAGAGCCATAAAGGGCAAAGCGGGGGTTGTCGGACATGCCGCCGTCGATGGAGACGTAGCGCTTGTAGCCGGTGATCTCCTTGACAGAGCCCACGGTGTACAGGGTCATGCCCGCGTCCGCCACGATGCTGCGGCCCGGCTCCATGAGCACCTTGGGCACGGGCAGGTCCAGCCGCTTTGCGATGGCGTACAGGGTTTCCGCCACAGAGACGATCTTTCGGGGGATATGGATCTCTGGGTCGCTCTCCACATACCGCACGCCGTAGCCGCCGCCCAGATCCAGCTCCTCCGGTAAATAGCCGCAACGGTCGCGAACGGTGCGGATGAACGCCATCATCACCATGACCGAGCGTTCAAACACATCCTCCCAGAAAACCTGGGAGCCCACATGGCAGTGGAACCCGGCCACGTTGAGATGAGGTTGAGCGAGGGCCAGGAGCACGAAGGGCTCCGCCTGACCGGTCTCAATGGACACGCCGAACTTGGAATCCACCTTTCCGGTGCTGACGGCGTCATAAGTGTGCGGATCGATGCCGGGGGTGATCCGAAGCAGGACCTTCTGTCGCGTATCCCGGCGGCACGCCTCCGCCTCCAGGGCCAGCAGCTCCTCCTCCCCGTCCACCACGAAGCAGCCCACACCCGCGTCCATGGCGAAGGTGATGTCCTCGTCCGTTTTGTTGTTCCCGTGATAATAGACCCGCTCCATGGGAAAGCCGGCGGTCATGGCCGTATAGATCTCCCCGGAGGAGACCACGTCCAGCCCCAGGCCCTCCTGCTGCACGATCCGGCACATCTGCCGGAAGGAGGCGGCCTTGCTGGCGTACAGGACCTGGGACCCTGCCGGGAAGCACCGGGCAAAGGTTTCCGTGTACAGGCGGCAGTTGTGCCGGATCCGGTCCTCGTCCATGAGATACAGGGGCGTGCCGTAGGCTTCAGCCAAAGCCAGGGTGTCCTGGTCGGCGAAGTGCAGCCGCCCGTCCCGCCGGGTCATGTTCGGGCAAAGGGCGGTTTCGGGAAACGGTGGGTTGGATGACAACGGGGGCATGCTGGTCTGTTTCTCCCTTCCATGGCGCAAATAAGGCCGATGCGCTGCATCGGCCAAACATGATCCAGGCTGCACCCAATGAGATCCACAGGGCGAAGCTTGCAATCAAAACATAGCTCTCCGCAAACGCGACAGTCATCCGGATCTTCTCCGGATGCCCAGACCGGACGCGGCAACCGCCCGATCTTCGGCAGCGGCCCCTTTCGCTGCGGGCAACGGTTTTGCCTGACCTTGTGTGCCCGCGCTACTGTTGACAGCTGCGCCTCTATCCTTTCATTGCTGTGAAATTTTGCTTACTGTACCACATCGCCGTTTTTTCGTCAAGGATAATATACGTTTTTTGAGAAGAACGACGCCCGACGGCCAGATTGCAAGTAAAAAAAGGGCCGCTGTACGCGACCCTTGCAATTTAGTCAAAAAGGCTTCCAAAGCGATCCGGTCTGTTGAAACCTATGGTTTCAACGGACTGAAAGGCTTTATCCCTTTACCGCGCCGGCGGCAACGCCCTTGATGATGTGCTTCTGGCACAGGAGGTAGAAGATCACCACAGGGACGATGCCCAGGAAGATCAGGGCCATGGTGGCGCCCCAGTCCACCTGGCCGTAGCTGCCCTGCAGGTACTGGATGTGGATGGGGATGGTCCGATAGAGGTTGCGATCCAGGACCAGGTACGGCAGCAGATAGTCGTTCCAGACCCACATGATCTCCAGGATGCCCACGGAGATCATGGTGGGCTTGAGCATGGGGAAGACCACCAGGAAGTAGGTTTTGAGGGGCCCGCAGCCGTCGATGACCGCCGCCTCCTCGATCTCCAGGGGGATGCTCTTGACGAAGCCCACGAACATGAATATGGCGAGGCCCGCCCCGAAGCCCAGATAGACCACGGGGATGGTCCAGGGAGTGTTCAGCTTCAGGGTGTCCGCGGTCTTGGAGAGAGTGAACATGACCATCTGGAAGGGCACCACCATGGAGAACACGCACAGGTAGTAGATGATCCGGCAGACCTTGGAATCCACCCGGGCGATGAACCAGGCGGCCATGGACGTGAACAGCAGGATCATGGCCGTGCTCAGGATGGTGATGGTGAAGCTGTAGAGCACAGCCTTCCAGAAGTCGTAGTTGCCGAAGGTCATGCCCTTCACATAGTTGTCCACGCCCACGAAGGACCGGCTGTTGGGCAGGGCGAAGGTTTCGGACTTCACGTAGGTGCTCCCCTTGAAGGTGTTGATGATGAGGGTGGCCACGGGCAGCATGTAGAGGATGCAGATCACCGCGAGGATGATGGACAGCACCGTCTTAAAGGTCTTTTCCTTGGCGAGACTCTGTTGGCTCATTACTGCTGCACCTCCTTTCTGCGGGTGGCGGAGAGCTGGATGAGCCCGAGACCGGCCACCAGGATAAAGAACAGGACGGCCTTCGCCTGGGCGGTGCCGCGGGAGGCGGTGTTGCCCACATAGAAGGTGTTATAGATGTTGAGGGCGATCATCTCCGTCTGGCCCACAGGCACCCCGTTGATGAAGGGTTTTGGCAGGCCGTTGGTCAAAGCCAGGTTCTGATCGAAGAGCTTGAACCCGTTGGTGAGGGAGAGGAAGGTGCAGATGGTGATGGAGGGCATCACGTTGGGGATGGTGACCCGCCACAGGGTCTGCCAGCTGTTGGCGCCGTCGATCTTGGCCGCCTCCAGCATGTCGCTGGGCACGGCCTGCAGGCCCGCGATATAGATGATCATCATATACCCGATCTGCTGCCAGGCCACCACCACCACCAGGCCCCAGAAGCCCCAGACCGGCTCGGTCACCAGGGTCTTGCCGTAGATGTGGAGGATGCCGTCGAAGATCATGGACCAGATGTAGCCCAATACGATGCCGCCGATCAGGTTCGGCATGAAGAACACGGTCCTGAACAGGTTGCTGCCCTTGAGCTCCTTGGTGAGGAAGTAGGCCACGGTGAAGGCCAGCACGTTGATGATGATGAGGCTCACCACGGCAAACAGGGCCGAATACCAGAAGGCGCGAACGAAGGTGGGATCGTTGAAGGCCTTGATATAGTTGCTGAAGAACGCCTTGTTGTTCATCACCCCGTTCAGCTTGGCGTTGGACGTGGTGGTAAAGGTGCAGAAGGACAGATAGATGCCCTGGATGAAGGGCCAGACGAAGCCGATGGCGAAGGCCGCCATCATGGGCAGAAGGAAGATCCACCACTTGCTGCGGATGGGGCCCTTTCTCAGATCATAATGCTTTCTTCGTTTCAAATGGAACACCCCTTGCTTTGCGGAAAGAGAAAAAAACGAGGGACGGGCGAAGCCGCCCGCCCCTCAGTGTCACACGGAGTATGGGTTAGCCGTTCTGCTGGGTGTACTGATAGGCCCAGCCATCCACGATGGCGGCGCGGACCTGCTCCCAGTTGGCGTCGGTCTGATCGGCGTTGTAGGCGTTCAGAGCGGACACGAAGGCAGCGCGGTAGGCGTCCACGTTGGGCTGATAGTTGGTGGCCCAATCCATGACGTAGCAGCCCTTGTTGGCATACTCGTTGGCGTTGGCCAGGAAGCCGTTGGTGGAAGCGACAGCCTGCTTATAGGGCATGACGCCGAAGGAATCCACCAGTATCCGGGAAGCCTCGGCATCGGTCACGCACCAATAGAGGAAGTCCATGGTGGCGTCGATGTCGGCCTGCTTCGCCTTGGCGTTGATGGCCCAGCAGTTCTCGGTGCCGCAGTTGAGACCGGCCATCTCCTCGCCTTCTACACCGCAGTAGTAGGGGATCATGGCCACGTTCTTGTTGGGGGACACGGCGGGATACTCCCAGGAGCCGTTCACGAAGAACACGGCCTTGTTGTCGATGAACTCACCCTCAGCGCTATGACCGCCGGCGGCGAAGGAAGCGGGATCGAACTCGCTGTTGTTGATGGCGAGGTCATACAGGTTCTTGAAGTTGGGAACGAACTCGCCGGTGATGGTGGCGGGGCACTCGGTCCAGGTCTGGCCAGCCTTCTTCTCCTCATAGAAGTAGTCCAGGTTGATCATGTGGCCGGTGAAGCGCCAGCTGGAGGAACCATCCATATCGGAGGAGGTGAAGGCGTCAAAGCCCAGCTCAGCGGCACGGGCGTGGATGTCCTCCACCACAGCCTTCAGGGTCTCGAAGTTCTTGATCTCGTCCAGCTTGTGGCCGGCCTTCTCCAGCAGGTCCACGTTGACGATGATGCCGTAGCACTCGTAGCAGTAGCCGATGGAGCAGAGCTTGCCGTCCGCATCATAGATGTTGTAGGCGTCGGTGTTCAGCTCATTGGCGATCTTGGTGCCAGCCAGGTCCAGGCAGTACTCGGACCAGGTGTTCGCACCGGCCTGGTTGCCCACGATGAACAGGGTGGGCGGGGTGGACTTGTCCATCTCAGCGGTCAGGGTCTGGCTGTAGGTGCCGGAGGCGGCGGTGACCACGTTCACGGGGACGCCGGTCTTCTCGGTGTACAGCTTCGCGACCTTCTGCAGGTCTTCGTCGGACTCAGGCTTGAAATTGAGCCAATAGACGGAGCCGGTCTCCGCGCTCGTCATGGGAACGAGGGCGAACACCAGGCACAGAATGAGAGCCAATGCCAGGAACTTCTTCATGATTGTTTGCTTTCTCCTCTTCTATTTTTTCAGGAAGCTATACCACTTCCTATATCATATACTTACCACTTCCCCCCGCTCCTGTCAAGGGCGTTTTGGGGGAAAGATGGGACCTATCCGATGCGGATGAGCTCCTGCTCGTAGGAGGCCTTCAGGGCCTGCTCCTTCTCCTGCTGGAGGGCCGCCACCCGCTGCCGGGAGAGGGGGTACCAGAGGAAGAGGATCAGGGCCATGAGGCCGAAGAGGACTGCGGGGATGATGGTGGCGAGGTCGTACATGATCTTCAGGTTTTCCAGGGTCTGGACCGCGCCCTTTTCGTACCGGTAGTGCATGCCCAGCAACGCCCCGTTCACGCACACGGCGGACAGGACCTGGCCCAGCTTTCGGAAGAAGTTGAACACGGAGTAGGCCGTGCCCGTGTCCCGGCTGCCCGTCTTCACCTCAAGATCGTCCAAGGCGTCCGTGACCATGGCCCAAAGCTGCATGACCAGGGTGGTGAGGCCGCAGCCCGAGACGAAGCAGAGGACGAGGAACACCCACATGAGCTTCTCCGGCGCCATGCCGCGGAGGAGGAAGAGCACCAGGTTCGCCCCGGCGGCGGCTGCGCAGCCCACGGCTGTGACCTCCTTCTTGCCGATCTTCCGGGCCATCCTGGGCAGGATAAACATCATCACCAGCATGGGCGAATAGGTGCAGGCCTGGGTGGCCAGGTTCATCCAGTTGGCATGGAAGTAGTCGTCGAAAAGGTAGGTGTAGAAGCTCTGGGTGAACATCTGGCCCGAAAGGAGCAGCATGGACGCCAGGCTGATGGCCACGAAAGCCCGGTTCTGGAACAGCAGCTTCATGGCCTTCCGCGCGCCGCCCTTCACCTTGGGCTGGGGCTTGGCCTGCACCCGCTCCTTGTTCAGCAGAAACGCGATGAGCAGCAGGGCCAGGGAGGCCAGGGCCATGAGGAAGACGCCCCGGAGCACGGGCGCGTACTGCATGTCGGTGATGGCCTTGCCGTTCTCGCCGATCACCGGGTCCCCGTTGGCGTCCAGGCGCTTCGAATAGGCGAAGCTGGCGATGAGCAGCACGGGGATGGACCCGAGGGCCGCGCCGATGGACCGGAAGACGGAGAGCTTGTTCCGTTCCCCGTCGTCGGTGGTGACCACGGAGGCCAACGACCCGTAGGGGATATGCAGCACCGTGTAGATCATGCCGAAGAGGATGTAGGTGCAGGTGGCGTAAATGGCGGTGCCCACTTCGTGGCCCTCCTCGCCCATGCCCGGCCATTTCAGGAACATGAGCACCCCCGAGAGGGCCAGGGGCGCCGCGGCGTACAGGAGCCAGGGGCGGTAGCGGCCGAAGCGGCCGGGCTTCGCCGTGTCCGCGATGCGGCCCATGATGGGGTCGTTGATGGCGTCCCACACCCGGGCGCCGATGAACATGAGCATGATGAACAGGGGCCCCAAATGCAGGATGTCCGTGTAGTACTTCTGCAGCAGGGTGGTGACCAGGCTGAAGATGAGGCAGCCCGCCGCGTCCACCAGGCCGTAGCCCACGTAGTCCTTGGTTTTGAGCCCGCTGGTCCGGGCGATGTAGTCCTTCCGTTCCATTTTTCCCCTTCTTCCCTTGTTTTTTCGCTGCAGTACAGTATACCACCCGCGCCTCAAAAGCGCAACCAGGCGCAAAAATCGGGCGGATCGTGATCCGCCCCTCCGGCATGGTATGCAACCGTTGCGATCGTTCCACAGGGGCGATTCATGAATCGCCCGCTCAAGTATCGTTCACACGCGGGATGGGCAAGCCCATCCCCTACGCCCGGCAGATATACAGCTCGCTCTTCATGCCGTTGAGCTCGATGAGGGTCTCGGCGTCGGGGGTGGAGAAGTCCTCCGTCCGCTGGCCCGCCTGCTCGAAGAAGAGGGCGTTGCCGACGCCCCGCTTGCGGGCGGTGAAGATTAGGTCGCCGGGCACCGTCACCCGGGACACGGCGGCCACCTGGTTGAGGGCCAGGCTCCCCGTGAGGGCGATGATCTCCGCCTTCACGTCCTGGTTGGTGTCCACCTCCATCTCCCCGGTGAAGCCGTCCACCGTCAGGGCCTGGACCTTGCCGTCGAACTCCAGCTCCTCGCAGCTGAGGGTGCCGATCGTCAGCTCGGTCACGTTGGCCGCCAGCTCCACGTGGTTGATGTACCTGTCGGGCAGATCCAGCTCCACGGTGAGCCCCTCCCGGGCCGCCGCCTCTGTGAAGCCGTTCAGCCGCACCAGGTCCACGTCCAGGCGCCCCCGGTTGTCGTCGATCTTCACCTTGCAGTCCGCCTCTAAGGTGGAGAGGGTGTCCGAGAGGAGCCGCACCCGCAGCTTCTCCCCCTCGTAGCCCCGGACGGTGAGCCGCCGAGCGCCGCCCAGCTTCACGTCGTACCGCTTGGGGTCCATGACATCGTACTCCGTCACGCTTTCATATAAATAGCCCGCCGCAGACCGCCGGGCCTCCCGGCCCAGCAGCTCGTCCACGCTGACTCCGAAGAGGTCGCTGAGAGCCATCAGGTTGTCCATATCCGGGGCGCCCTTGTCCGTCTCCCACTTGGTGATGGCCTGGCGGCTCACGCCCACCTTCTCACTGAGCTTCTCCTGGGACATGCCCGCCCGGATCCTCATTTCCTTCAGCTTCTGTGCAAACGTCATTTTCTTGTCCTCCTTGCTTTTGTTGCCCCCAGTATACGCAACGGAAGCTGTCAAAACAAGCGACAAAAGATGTCTTTTGGCATATTTCCCGCTACTTTCCGTTGCATCGGGCCCTTTTTCCAGAGAAATCTGTTGTGATTCACCCTCAGCTATGGTATACTGACCACATCAAATTTTTGAAGGACTTTGTGATGGGACCCAACGACCGACCCTGCCAGCATCTCGACTATCCCGACGCCACCATGTACGAGCTGGTGGCGCAGGTGGCGCAGAAATACCCCGACGAGCCTGCCTACGAGTTTTATAATAAAAAGACCTCCTACGCCCGGTTCATCCGCCGCATCGAGCGGACGGCCCGGGCCCTGTGGGCCTTTGGCGTGCGCCCCGGGGACGCGGTGACCATCTGCCTCCCCAACATCCCCCAGGCCCTGGACTGCTTCTACGCCGTGAACCGCATGGGTGCCGTATGTAACATGGTCCACCCCCTGTCGGCCCAAAGCGAGATCACCTATTATTTGAACGTGGCAGAGAGCAAGGTCATCGTCACCGTGGACCTGTTCTATGAGAAGGTGGCCGCCGCCCTGCAGGCTGTGGACCACCCCGTGACCATCCTGACCTGCCGCATGCAGGACGAGCTCCCCCTGCACCTCTCCCTCCTCTACACGCTAAAGAAGGGCAAGGAGGTGTTGAAGTACCCCCAGCCGCCCCACCTGCTGTGGTCCGACTTCTTGAAGAAGGGCGACGGGGACGTGGCGCTGCCCGCGCCTGCCTTTGAAAAGGACCGCACCGCCGTCATCCTCTACAGCGGCGGCACCACCGGCGAGCCCAAGGGCATCTGCCTCACGGACCTCAACTTCAACGCCTGCGCCATGCAGGCCATGGAGTCCATACAGGAGACCTTCCGCACGGGCCTCAAGATGCTGAGCTGCATGCCCCTGTTCCACAGGTTCGGCCTGGGCATCAACATCCACACGGTCCTCATCCACGGGGCCTGCTGCATCCTCATGCCCACCTTCACCCCCAAGACCTACGCCCAGATGCTCAAGCGCAAGAAGCCCAACTTCATCGCGGGCGTGCCCACCATCTTCGAGGCGCTGCTGCACATCCCGGAGCTGGACGATCTCGACATGGGGTTCCTCCTGGGCATGTTCTGCGGGGGCGACTCTTTGTCCGTGGAGCTCAAGAAGAAGATCGACGCCTTTTTGCAGGCCCACCACGCCCACATCCAGGTCCGGGAGGGGTACGGGCTCACGGAGTGCGTCACGGCCAGCTGCCTCACCCCCAAGAACGACTATCGGGTGGGGAGCATCGGCCTGCCCTTCCCCGACACGGTCTACGCCATCGTGAAGCCCGGCACGGCGGCATTCCTTCCGCCCATGACCGAGGGCGAGATCATCCTGAAGGGGCCCACCCTTATGACCGGGTATCTGAAGCACCCGGAGGAGACCGCCGAGACGCTGCGGGTGCTCCCGGACGGGGACACCTGGCTCTACACGGGGGACCTTGGGTACATGGACGAGGACGGGTACGTGTACTTCCGCCAGCGGCTCAAGCGCCTCATCATCACCAACGGCTACAACATCTACCCCGGTCAGCTGGAGAACATCATCGACAGCTGCCCCGAGGTGGCCTACAGCTGTGTCATCGGCGTAAAGGACCCCCGGCGCATGCAGAAGGTGAAGGCCTTCATCGTGCCCCGGGAGGGGGAGACCCCTGGCGAAGCCCTGCGGGAGCGGATCATGGAGCAGCTGCGGCTCCACATCGCCAAGTACGCCCTGCCCCGGGAGATCGAGTTTCGGTCCGAGCTCCCCAAGACCCTGGTGGGGAAGGTAGCTTACCGGCTGCTGGAGGAGGAAGAGGCGAGGAAGAGCGCATGAAGCTGCAATGGTTCACCACCGCCGCCTTCACCCTGACCGAGGGGGACACGGCCATCGCCTTCGACCCTTTCCTGGGCCTGCCTTTGAAGGCGCGGTGGCCCGACCTTGACCGGGCGGCCTTTGGGGGCGCTTCCGCCGTGTTCGTGACCCACGGCCACTTCGACCACATCCTGGAGCTGCCCGCGCTGCTGGCGGGCTCGCCGGCGCCTATCTACGCCACGGCGACCCCCTGCAAAACCCTGCAGCGGCATGGCGTCAGCGCGGACCGGCTGCGGACGATCCGGCCCGGCGAGACCGTGACGGTGGGGCCGTTTTCCATAACCGCTTTTCCGGGGCGGCACTGTACCTTCGACAAGCCCCTGATCCGGCAGACGCTCCTAAGCCCCCGGCTCCGGGGGCACTTTCCCCGGGCTCTGCGGCTGCTGGGGTATTCGCTGGCGTACCCGGAGCGGGGCGAGACCCTGCTTTACGAGGTAAGGGCCGACGGCAAACGCATCCAGATCCTGGGGAGCCTGGGCCTCTGCCCGGCCGTGGCCTATCCCACGGGGGCGGACGCCCTGATCCTCCCCTACCAGGGCCGCAGCGATTTGGTGACCTACGGCTGGCCCCTGGTGGAGCGGTTGGCGCCCCGGGCCGTGTATCTCGACCACTATGACGACAGCTTCCCGCCGCTTACGGCGGCCATCGACACCACGCCTTTCTGCGACCTGCTGACGGCCCGCGGCATTCCCTGCCGGGCCCTCGTACCCCTTGAGACCATCGACCTGTAAAGGAGAAAGCCAATGAGCGACGAACCCAAAAGAAAGCGCAAGTGGGGGGACCGGCGGGACGGCCGCCGGGTGAAGGCCCCGGGCCTGCAGACCATCATGTGCTATCTGTGGCCCTACCGGACCGACTGCGAGGTGTACCTCTACGACAACATCGACGCCACGGACCTGCTCCGGTATCTGGAAAAGCGCAACGCGGAGCACCCCGAGTACAAGACCACCCTCTTCCACGCCGCCGTCACCGGCATGGCGCGGATGATCAAAGAGCGGCCCCTCATGAACCGGTTCATCCAGGGCTACCGGCTCTACGAACGGGACGAGATCACCATCAGCTTCGTGGTGAAGCGCCGCTTTGCCGACGGGGCCGAGGAATCCCTGATGGTCCTCAAGCCCAGGGACGAGGACACCCTGGATTCCATCAGCCAGCGCATCGTGGGGAACGTGAAGGAGACTCGCAAGAGCGAGCACGCCACCGGCGGCGTGGACGAGCTGCTGGACAAGTTCGCCGCCCTGCCCCGGTTCGTGCTGATCCCCGTGGTGCGGATCATCCGCTGGCTGGACTTCTGGGGCATCAACCCCAAGGGCCTCACCGAGGGGGACCCCAACTACACCACCATCCTCTGCAGCAACCTGGGCAGCATCCAATGCCCCGCCGTCCACCACCACCTGAGCAACTACGGCACCAACAGCATCCTCATCACCATCGGCGCCCTCCACAAGCAGGAGGTGCTCATGCCCGACGGCACCAAGCAGGTGCGGGATCTGGTGGACATCGGCGCCACCTTAGACGAGCGCATCGCCGACGGGTTCTACTTCGCCCGAAGCCTGAAGCTCATCAAGCATATCTTCGCCCATCCGGAGATGTTGGAGAAGCCCATCGGCGAGGACAGCGGCTTCACCTACTGAGCGCCTATGGAACGGTATCTGTTCCCCCTCATCGTGACCCCCCTGGCCGCCTTCTTCACGGGCCTCGGCATCTACGCCATGAGGCGGAAAAAGCCCATGTGGTTCTATTCCGGTTCCGAGGTGAAGCCCCGGCAGATCCGGGACATCCCCGCCTACAACCGCGCCAACGGCTGGATGTGGATCGTCTATTCCCTGGGCTTCTGGGCGTCGGCCATCCTGAGCCTCGTCCACGTCCCCGCCGCGGGCCTCGCCATGGCCATCTGGTGCCTGGGCGGCATCCCCGTCCTGGTCCTCGCGTACAGCCGCATATATAAAAAGTATAAGGTTTGATTTTTGCCGCTTTTTCTTTTCAGTGAAAAGAAAAAGCGGCGCAAAAAGAAAAGCACAAGAAGAAAACAGGAAAGTACGGCGCAAGCCATACTTCCCAAATAAAGTTCTTTCGGCTGCCCCCTTTCTTTCAAGAAAGGGGGCGTGCTTGTAATCATTCCTTTAACAAATCTGTCCCGGCAGCTTCAGCTTCACCTTGGACGGGAAGAGGGCGTCGAAGGCGGCGAAGGACTCGGGGTCTTGGTCGGCCGCGAAGTAGCCCTCCGGCGGGGCGTAGACGCCGGTGACGCCGGAAAGGTAGCCGGGGATCAGCTCCCGGCAGAGGAAGAAGGAATCGTCGGCTCCGGCGGGCAGGTCGTGGTAACGGATGCCGAAGTCCCGGGCGTAGGTGAAGCCGCTCTGGCCATAGAAGAGGATATTTCCCTCGAAGCACAGGGCCCCGCAGCCCAGAGCCGCCGCCTGCTCCAGGGAGTAGTCCAGCAAGAGCTTTCCGTACCCCTGGCGCTTCAAGTCATTGGCGATGCAGATGGGCCCCATGGTCATGATGGGCACCCGCCGCCCGTCGTCGGCCTGGATATGGGCCCGCATGAACATGTTTTGGCCGATGAGCCGCCCATCCTGCTCCATGACGAAGTCCAGCTCCTTGACGAAAGCCGGGTCCTCCCTCAGCCGGTGGATCACGAAATGCTCCTGGCATCCGGGCCGGTACACGTTCCAGAAGGACTCCCGGATCAGATTTTCCACGGCGAAATGGTCCACCTCCCTCTCCCGGCGGATGACGACGTTCTCCTTCATTTTTCCCCTCCCATTATCTCTTTTTCGGCTTGGTCCAAATACTCGTCCAGCAGCGCCGTCACGGCGGCCTTGTCTTCCGCCCCA
Source organism: uncultured Eubacteriales bacterium (assembly GCA_902761365.1). Lineage (GTDB taxonomy): Bacteria > Bacillota > Clostridia > Christensenellales > CAG-138 > RUG472. Next base: position 36,268 of record CACWJZ010000019.1, read on the forward strand.
TCATAAACGCTGTACAGGAGGAACATAGGCCCATAAAACGCTGCCGCCCGACGCGCCGGGTCGCTGAGCCCCAGGCCCCGGAACAGGTCCGCCACGTACCCCATGGGCCCAGCGGACAGATACTGCTGGTAGAGCCCGCCCATCTCGTAACTATGGAACTGCTCCAGGGTCAGCATCCGGCGAAAGGGCGCCGCAAAGGGGTCCTCCGTCCAGTAGCGAAACATGGCCTTGCTGAAGGAAACGATGTCCGCCGGGGTTGTGGTCTCGTAGGCAGCGGCATTCTGCTGTACGATGCCCTCCGGAAGGCCATGACCCCGGGCTTGGTCCCCGTCCCGCTGTTCCATGCACTGCAGGATGGCTTCGAAAATGGCGCGCTTGCTGTCAAAGTGGCGGTACAAGGCGCCTTTGGTAACGCCCAGGGCACCGGCAATATCGCTGACGGACACTGCCTCGTACCCCTTTTTCGCGAACAATTCCATACTCGTCCGCATAATCCGTTCCTTCGTGTCTCCCATTGCCTTCCTCGTAGAATATAGTAAACGATCGTTTACTTGCAGTATAGTAAACGATCGTTTGTTTGTCAATCCTTTTGTTTAGATCCTTTTCTCGAACAGCCCGTGGCGGTTGCAGCAGGCGTACAACCGCCGGACACCGTCGATCTTGAACCGGACCTGGGCACATATCTGTCCATAGCTGGTTCCTCCTGCGGTCTCAGTGTAGCTCAGGCTGAGCTCAAAGACAACCTACGGAACGTAGAGAATGGGAGATTAGTTTTTACTTTTGCTTTTCAAGCTTAAACTTTCAAATTGATCTCTGAGAGATCAGACATCCGGTAGGATTTCCACCACATCATCGATCGTGCAATTCAATATGCGGCACAGGTCCTGGATCGTGTTCAGGGTCACGCTTTTGTTTTTGCGCAACGCGTCCAGCGTGCCTGTGCTGACGCCATAGGTGTTGATCAGCTGGTACTGCGAGATTTTTTTCTTGTCTAAGGTTTTCCATAGCGGGGCAAAACTGATCATACCTTGGCGCCTCCCTATGAATCATTCTAAAAACCATTATCCCCTTGCGCATTGCCGAATATTCGGCTATACTGTTGACAGATAATGAGGGAGGGTAATAGCCATATGAAAAAAGCTTTTGTTCTGCTGCTCGCATTGTTGGCGCTGTGCACCATTGCGATGCATGAAACCATGGCCGTGACAGAAACGTATCTTTCGGATGCTCCAGCGCCTACGCAAACGTCAGGCGGGATCGTGCTGGAACCATGTGAGCCGATCCTTTTCATCGGGGAAACGATACAGCTGAAGGCATCCGGCGCGGAATCCATCCTTTGGTCCTCCTCCGATCCCGCCGTAGCCACGGTGGATGAGAAGGGCGTCGTCACCGCCGTTGCCGCCGGTGAAGTGACCATCACCGCCTGCTCCGCCCAGGACAGCAACATACGGGCGGACGCCACGTTCATGGTGGGCGTCCATACGGAAGCTGTGAAGCTGGAAGAGACGGAGCTCGTTTTGGTGGCTGGCACCAGCGACAAAGCTGACTATGACCTGATCCCCCAGATCCTTCCGGAGGATGCGCTGGTAAAAGAGGTGACATACGCTTCCTCCAACGCAGCGATCCTGACCGTGGACGAAAATGGGCATCTCCACGCGGTCGCACCAGGGAATGTGACCGTGACCGTCACTTCTGCAGACAAGGGCTGCAAAGCCCCAGCCAAGCTGAAGGTCACGGTGAAGCAGGCCGTCACCGGCATTGAGCTCAACAAAACGGAGGCGGAGCTGTACCTGAAGGAGAAGCTGAACCTGACCGCAAAGGTGCTCCCGCAGAATGCAACCAACAAGAAGTGCGTCTGGTCTTCCTCCAATGAAGCTGTAGCTACAGTCAGTCCAAATGGCGCCGTCACCGCCACGGGCGAAGGCAAGGCTGTGATCCGCTGCGCCGCCGAGGATAACGGCGAAGTATTTGCTGAATGCACGGTGAACGTGACCATCCCCGTCCAAAAGATCGTTTTGGACCCTGCAAATGCGACCCTGCTGCTGGGCGGTCCCCAGGCGCTCACTACGGCCCAGCTCAAGTACACGCTCACGCCGGAGAACGCCTCCTTCCAGAACGTCACTTGGACCTCCTCGGACGAGAAGATCGCCACCGTGGACGTCAACGGCCAGGTCCGCGGCATCTCCATCGGTAAAGCGACCATCACAGCCACCACCACGGACCCGCGCGCCGCCGGCAAAGTGAAAGCCGTCTGCACCATCACCGTGGGCAACGCTGTTACTGGTATCGAGTTGAGCAAGACGGAGGTGGAGTTGTATCTGACTGAAAAACTGAGCCTGACCGCCAAAGTGCTCCCGCAGAACGCCGTGAACAAGAAGTGCGTCTGGTCCTCCTCCAATGAGAAAGTGGCTACGGTCAGTCAAAATGGCGCCGTCACGCCCATGAGCAAGGGCGTCGCCGTCATACGCTGCACCGCCGAGGACGGCAGCAAAGTCTTTAGCGAGTGCAAAGTCAACGTGACCGTTGGCGCCCAAGCAATAACCCTGAACGCCACGAATGCGACCCTCCTGGTAGGCGGAGCAAAGGAGCTCAGCACAAAGCAGCTTCGCGCTACAGTCACCCCCAACGACACCTCCTTCAAGTCGGTCACATGGTCCTCCTCTGACCCGAAGGTTGCGACTGTAGACAATACCGGTTTAGTCCGCGGCATATCCGCCGGAAAGGCCACGATCACCGCCACTACCACCGATGCACGGGCCGCCGGTCGAGTGAAGGCAACCTGCACCATCACTGTGGGCAACGCCGTCACCAAAATCATATTGGAGGGCGGCGAGTCCCGCATCCAGAAAGGGAAATCTGCTCGGTTCACGGCAAAGGTCAACCCGGATAAGCCCTTTAACGGGAAACTGACCTGGGCCTCCAGCAATGAAAACATCCTAAAGGTGGACGCCAACGGAAACGTCCGGGCTATCAATGTGGGGACGGCCACCATCACCGTTTCGGCCACGGACGGCAGCAAGGTCTCCGTCAGCAAACAGATCACGGTGTATCAGCCGGTCACCCAGATCAAACCATCCACCACAAAGAAAACCGCAGTCACTGAGGGTAAGACCGGTACGCTTTCCGTAACCGTTCTTCCCACGGATGCCACCGATAAGAAAATCAAGTGGAGCAGTTCCGACCCCTCCATAGCGACCGTGGACGACAAGGGAACGGTTACGGGCAAGAAGGCTGGCACCTGCGAAATCACAGCAGCGGCGGCGGATGGAAGCGGCAAAAGCGTCAAGATGACGGTCATTGTAGAGCCAAAAATCCCTCTGGATGCCACCACGTTCACCCGCTCTGGGTACTTTGGCATGTATTACGAATTTGCGGTCACCTTTAAGAACCTGACAAAGACCCGTACAATAAAGTATATCTCTTTTGACCTTAAATACTCCTATCAAGGACAAACATATACTCAGAGTTTTTATACGGACAGCAAAACGTTAGGCCCTGGCGCCACAAAGAGGATCGGCTGGTGGGATCAGATCGGATATAAGCTGACCTATTGCAGCAATTTCCGAGTATATCTGAACAGTGTAAAATATTCTGATGGCACTTGGGAGTTCTTTAGCGGAGACGATTCTCTGCTCGGTTGGTTCGTCGGATAAGTTGCAACATAATCATAGCCTGGCGTGAAACACGCCAGGCTATTTTGTTGAAAAACGGGATAAAACATACCATCTTTTCTGTCAAAAAGCGGCAAGAAAAGAGATAAGCTAATCAATAGAACGTCGCCACGGGCTCCTCGGGCTCCTGCCAGGGCTCGATGGCCAGGGTGTTGAAGACGGGGCCCTTCTTGCCGTAGATGGCGGAGTAGCGGACCTCGATCTTGGCGGTCACCTTGTACCAGCCCTGGTTCTGGAGGCTGGCGGCGTTGTCGTACTTGAAGGCGAAGGCGGCGAACTGGATGTCCGCGGCGCAGCACTGCATGAGCTGCCGGCCGGCCACAAAGGTGTCCTTGGGCATGCGGTTGTTCCGGGCCACCAGGGCCGTGAACTCCACCACCTTGCCGTGGTACTTCTTGAAGTCCTCCACCAGGTCCTGGTAGAAGAGGGCGTAGTCCTTGTCCTCCACCTTCACGATGGGCGCATCCACGTCGAAGGGCAGGGGGTCCACGATCTCATCGTACTCCGTCTTGCCGCTGTCGTAGCTGTAGGCGATGTCCGCCTGCCGGGTGATGGCCCGGACGATCTTGTGGAGGGCCATTTTGTCCGTCTGCTCCGTGACCCGGTTGAAGAGCACCAGCTCCGCGGTCCTCAGCTTGTCCACCACCAGCTGCCGCATGTTGGCGTTGTAGACGGCGAAGGTGGTGGAATCGAAGAACAGGGTCTCTCCCGCGATGGACCAGCTTTCGGGCAGGGCCTGGAAGAGCACGTTGTTGAGCCACATGCCGTTATATTCCACGATGATCCGGGCGGGCTTGTACTGCTTGGTGAGCGCCAGCAGATGCCCCTCCGTAAGCCGGTCCTCGCCGTCGATGGTGACGATATTCACCTTCCCCTTCTGGGGGAACCGGTCGGGGGCGAGCTCCTCCTCGCCCTCCTCGCACTGGATCACCAGGGTCGGCTGGCCGTTGTTGAACTCCTTGTCCTCCAGCAGGCTCTCGATGAAGCTGGTCTTGCCCGCGTCCAGGAAGCCCGTGAACAGGAATACGGGGATGTCTTCCTGTCTTCCATAGCTTACACCCGGAACAGGGCCTTGAGGGCCTCTTCGTTGAGCTTGGACCCGATCACGCAGATGCGGCCCGTGAAGGCGGCGGGGCCCGTGCGCACCTCGTGCTCCTCGGGCACGTAGTCGTAGTGGATCCACTGGCCGTCGGCGCCGGGGACGACGCCCTTGGCCCGCAGGATGGCTCCGTAGGCGGCCGCGTCGTCCAGCTTCACGAGGATGCTCTCGATCTCGTCCCTGGAATACTTGTTGGCCGTCTCCACGCCCCAGCTGGTGAACACCTCGTCGGCGTCGTGGCCGTGGTGGTGATGGTGATGGTGCTCGTGCTCGTCCTCATCATCGTCATCATGATGATGGTGGTGGCACTCGGGATCGTCGCACTCCTCGTCATCGTCATGATGATGGTGGTGATGATGCTCGTGCTCCTCCTCATCGTCATCATCGTCGCGATGATGATGGTGATGATGCTCGTGCTCGTCCTCGTCGTCATCGTCGTCGTGGTGATGGTGGCATTCGCACTCGGGATCGTCGCACTCCTCGCCGTCCTCATGGTGATGATGGTGGTGATGGTGCTCGTGCTCCTCCTCTTCCTCCTTGCGGGCCATCTCGGAAAGCTCCCGCAGGGCCGCCTCCAGGGTGTCCTTGCGCTCCATGGCGGACAGGATGGTCTTGCCGGAGAGCTCGGTCCAGGGGGTGGTGATGATGACCGCGTTGGGGTTGTGCTCCCTGAGCAGGGCCAGGACCTCACTGAGCTTCGTTTCGTTCACGTCCTGGGTCCGGCTCAGGATGATGGCGTTGGCGCTCTCCACCTGGTTGTTGAAGAATTCGCCGAAGTTCTTCATGTATACCTTGGCCTTCTTGGCGTCCACCACGGTGGTGAAGGCGTTGAGCTGGATGTCATGGGAGTCGATGCGCTCCACGGCGCCGATCACGTCGGAGAGCTTGCCCACGCCCGAGGGCTCGATGAGGATGCGGTCCGGGGCGTACTCGCTGAGGACCTTCTTCAGCGCCCGGCCGAAGTCGCCCACCAAAGAGCAGCAGATGCAGCCGGAGTTCATCTCGTTCACCTGGATGCCCGCGTCCTGCATGAAAGCGCCGTCGATGCCGATCTCGCCGAACTCGTTCTCGATCAGCACCAGCTTTTCATCCTGGTATGCCTCTGCGATCAGCTTCTTGATGAGGGTGGTTTTCCCCGCGCCCAAAAAGCCGGAGAAGATGTCTATTTTCGTCATATTCCATATGCCTCCATATTAAATCAGTTTATTATAGCCCGGACGATTCGGCATTTCAAGGGGCCAACGGCCCTTCTTCACCGTTTTGTTGAAATCGGCGGCTCAACTTCCTTTCTAAAAAAACATGCGTGTTGAAAATTGTCCGGGATGCTGGTATGATGGTAAAAATGCTATGGGAGGTATGAGAATGCAGGTCAAACGCAGCGCGTTTCTGCAGGGAGCTAAGCCCCTGCTGCAGGAGCTCATCGGGCGGCTGTCTCAGAGGTACGGCTATGTGTCCGTGCTGGCGGCGGACACCCGGGGCAAGTTTTTCAATGTGGCCAACACGGGCGTCAACGCCGGAGAGGAGGACCTCTTCACCCGCCGGGGCTTCGTGCTGAAGGTCTACGACGGCCGATCCTACGGGGAATACTCCTTCACCCACATGGACGAAGCGGCCATCCCCGCCATCGTGGCGGCGGTGGAGGAGCGGCTCATGCCCCTGGAGGGGCTGCCGGAGGGCCTTTCCCTCAGCGAGTACGGCCAGATCCCCGACGAGCCCGCCACCTTGTTGAAGTGCAGCGAATACGCCATCGACCCGGACGGGAAGGGCGACGAAGCCATTCTATCCGCCCTCACCGCCATCCGGGAGGAGGGCAAGGCCCGGGACGAGCGGATCGTGGACTGCGCCGTGGGCTACACCTTCCAGGAGGTCCACAAGCTCTTCCTGTCCCCCCACCGGGACCTGGAGCAGAACTTCATGTGGAGCGACGGGTACATCGAGGCCATGTGCCCCAAGGAGGACGACATCGTGTGCTACATGGTGGGCGCTTCCGACCTGGGCGGGGCTGAGGTTTTGGACCAGCTCCGCGGCAAGCTGGACGAGGCCGTGCGGGGCGCTTTGGAGCTCATTGACAGCGAGCCCATGGTGCCCGGCGAATACGAGTGCGTGTGCACCCCCGCCGTCACGGGCATGATCGTCCACGAGGCCTTCGGCCATGGGGTGGAGATGGATATGTTCGTGAAGGATCGAGCCCAGGCAAAGCAGTTCATAGGTGAATACGTAGCTTCCCCCCTGATCACCATGCACGACGGCGCCGCCGTGCAGCTGGACACGGGCTCCTACTTCTTCGACGACGAGGGCGTCCTCGCCCACGACACGGTCATCATCGAGAAGGGCATTTTGAAGCGGGGCATCTCCGACGCCCAGAGCGCCATGCACCTGGGCACCGTCCCCACGGGCAACGGCCGCCGGGAGAGCTTCGAGCGCAAGGCCTACACCCGCATGACCAACACCTACTTCGAACCGGGCGCGGACACCTTTGAAGACATGATCGCTTCCGTGAAGGACGGCTTTTTGCTGGACAATCCCACCAGCGGCATGGAGGATCCCAAGAACTGGGGCATCCAGTGCATGGTGAACGTGGCCAGGGAGATCAAGGACGGCAAGCTCACGGGCCGGGTCTTCTCCCCCATCGTGCTCACGGGCTACGTGCCGGACCTCTTAAAGTCCATCACCATGGTCTCCAGGGACTTTGCCCTGGAAGGCGCCGGCATGTGCGGCAAGGGATGGAAGGAATGGGTGAAGGTCAGCGACGGCGGTCCCTGCATCAAGGCCCGCATCCGCTTGGGATAAGGAGGAAAGACTATGCGTGACATGATTTTGAAGGCCCTGCGGGAGCTGGACATCCCCGTATACGATATTTCCCTAGAGGAGGAGCGCTCCGCGGAGCTGTTCTTCATCCGAAAGACGTTGGACATGCGCCGGATCAAGAGCGTCGTCCGCTGCTCTGTCACGGTCTATCGGGACTTTGAGGCTGACGGCAAGAAATACCGGGGCCGGTCCGTGACCCAGATCTTCGAGGGCATGAGCCTAGACGAGATCAAGGCGCGCCTGAAGAGCGCTCTCTTCGCCGCCCAGTTCGTGAAGAACCCCTTCTATGAGCTGTACGAAGGAAAGAAGGAAGAACCCGTGGCTATGCCCTCCACCCTGGCGGACCGGCCCCTGGAGGACAACGCCATGGACATGGCCGAGGCCCTCTTCGCCGCGGACACGGAGGAAGACGCCTGGATCAACAGCGCGGAGGTCTTCGCCATCGAGAAGCAGGTGACCTTCCTCAACAGCTCGGGCACGGATGTTTCCTACCGCCAGTATCTGGTGAAGGGCGAATTCGTGACCCAGTGCAAAACGCCTCAGGACGTGGAGCAGTTCTTCCAGTTCGAGTACCCGGATCTGAACACCGAGGCCCTCACCGAGAAGGCAAGGAAGGCCATCGCCGCGGTCCGGGATCGGGCGGCGGCTCAGGAGAGCCCCCAGGCCGGGACCTATTCAGTGGTCCTGTCCGGCGAGGAGGTCAGGAGCCTGATGGAATACTACCTGGATCGGGCCAACGCAGCCCTGGTCTATGCCCAATACTCCGACTGGGCCGCCGGCAAACCCATCCAGGGCGAAGAAGTCCAGGGCGAGAAGCTGAATCTGACCCTGCTGCCCAAGGCCCCCTACTCCCTGGAGGGCATCCCCATGGCGGCCCGGCCCCTGGTGGAGAACGGGGAGCTCAAGACCCTCTACGGCGCCCTCCGCTTCTGCCAGTATCTGGGCATGGAGCCCACGGGCAACTATGAGCGTGTGGGCCTTGAGAACGGCGCCGTGCCCCTGCAGGAGCTGCAGAAGGGGTGCCTGTGCCCCGTGTCCTTCTCCGGCTTCGAGATGGATTCATTCACGGGCCACTTCGGCGGCGAGATCCGCCTCGCCTACCTTTACACCGACGAGGGCATGAAGATCCTCACCGGCGGCTCCATCAACGGGAACCTGTCCGAGAAGCAGGGAAGGCTCCTCTTCTCCACGGAGCGCTATGACACCATGGACTACACCGGCCCCTTCGCCGTGAAGATCGAGGGCGTGGAGGTCGCGGGATAAGGGCAGATATGTCTTATGGAGCGACTGTTTCTTTTCGATGAAAGAAGGAGTCGCCCAAAAGACAGGATTCTGCCATCGATCGACCGGGAGGGACGGCCATAGCCTCCGCCCCTCCCTTTTCTTTTTGTCAGGAGGAAAGCGAAGCAATCAATGATGAAAAGGATTCTGTCGTTTCTGAAAAAGGAGCCCATGCTCACCGTGTCGTTGCTGGCGGCGGCGGTGGCGCTGCTCATCACCCCGCCGACGAAGCGGCTGCTTTCGGACATCGACTGGCGGACGCTGGGGACGCTGCTCATGATGCTGTGCGTGCTGGAGGGGTTCAAGCGAGAGAACGTGCTGCGGCCCCTGGTGGCGCTGGCGTCCAATTTGAAGCGGATGACGGCCATGAGCCTGTTCCTCATCTTCGGCGTGTTCTTTTCCTCCATGTTCGTCACCAACGACGTGTCGCTGATCATCTTCGTGCCGGTGACCATCCTGCTGTTTCGGGAGGGCGGCAAGGAGCAGTACATCCTGCCCGTCATCACCATGGAAAACATCGCCGCCGTTCGAGGCTCCCTCCTGACCCCCTTCGGCAGCCCCCAAAACCTGTTTCTCTACGGCCAGTCCGGGGTCAGCACCGGCCGGTTCCTGCTGCACATGCTGCCCCTATGCGCCCTGTCTGCGGTGCTGTTGGTGGTTTTCGTTTTCGCTTTGTATCGGAAGGACCCCCGGGAGCGGATCGAGGCCGGGGCGAAGCTGGCCCCCTGGAAGCCGGAGGGCAGGATAAGGCGCGTCGTGTATCTCGTTTTGTTCCTGCTGATCATCGGGGTCATCGTGTCCCGGACCAGCCTTTGGCCCTTTGCCGTGCTGGTGGTGCTGGGCGGCATTTTGGCGGTGGATCGAAAGCTCCTTCTTGAGGTGGACTATGTGCTGATCTTCACCTTCCTTTGCTTCTTCGTGTTCTCCTCCTCCATCGCCGCCAACGAGGGCATCGCGGCCTTCCTCCAGCGGGCGGTGGCAAACCACGAATACTGGTGGGCCATCGGCTTAAGCCAGCTCATCTCCAACGTGCCGGCGTCCATCGTCCTGTACCCCTTCACGGAGAACTTCGCCGGCCTCATCTACGGGGCGGACACGGCGGGGCTCTGCTCCCTCATCGGCTCGTTGGCCTCCGTCATCAACTACCGCATCTATGTCCGGGAATGCCCCGGAAACGGGGGCTGGTTCATCAAGACCTTCACCCTCATCAGCTGGGCCTTCTTCCTCCTGGTGGTGATCCCCGGGTATCTGCTGAGCTTCTGGCCCTTCTTCTAAGACAGGCTGTCGAAAAAGGCGGCAGACCATTTGCGGCAAAACTGAACAGGAGCATACTTGTAGGTAGAAATGGCGCAAACCGCCATTTCTTGTTATCTGATGCCGCAAATTAACGGCGTTTTTGCCCTCTCGCGGTACCTTTGTACAGCTTCGGGGCGAAGAACGCCGTTTCTGCCATCCTTTGCTGCCAGCCTGCTCAGCTTGTCAAAAGGTTTTTTGACAAGCTAATACCCCCTCCGGAACGGAGGGGGGTATGTTTGTGATCAGAGCTATTGTCCCGAACGCGGTTACTTCTTCATCAGCCCTGCGCCGGCGTGCCAGGCGCGGCCCACCTGCTCCCCGGACACATAGTAGCCGTTCTGGAACTGGTCGAAGATGAGGGCGTTGAGCTTGGCGGGGTCCACCTTGCCGTTTTCGGCAAGGACCTTCTCCTCGGCGGCCACGTTGACGATCTTACCCACGATGCAATAAAAGCTGTCATTGCTGACCACGTCGTTGAGCTCGCATTCCATGACCACCGGGAACTCCTCGATGACGGGGGCGTTCACAAACTCGCTCTTGACGGCGTGATAGCCCGTGCGCGCAAACTTGTCGGCCATCTTGTTGCCGGTGGCGATGCCGAAGAAATCCGCCGCGTCCATGTGTTCCCGATCCGCGATGGACACGGTGAAAGCCTTGGTCTTGAGCAGATTCTGGGTGGTCTTGTGGTCCTCGTCGATAAACAGGGCAATCTTGTCCATGGCGCAGATCATGCCCCAGGCCGCATTCATCACATTCACCGTGCCGGCTTCGTCATAGGCCGCCACCATGAGCACGGGCATGGGGTACACCGCCGGGACGACGCCTAAATTCTTCTTCATAGCATTTTCTCCTTTTTATGTTGCTTTTTGGTACACGGACATGGTATCATGTGCCGGAAGAAGAATCAAGTACCCACTTTTAAGACAGGTACTTGCCCGGAGGAAAGCTATGGACCATCGTCCCATCGAAAGCGCCGATTTTGACGATACCGGCTACAGCTACACCCTGTCCCTGATCGCGGGGAAGTATAAGCCGGTGATCCTCTATTGCCTCATGGAGTATGAGCCGGTGCGGTTCAACGAGCTCCAGCGGTATCTGAAGAAGGTGGCGGACAAGACCCTGAGCCGGAACCTGAAGGAGCTGGAGGCGGACGACCTCATCCGCCGGGTGGTCTATCCCCAGATCCCGCCCCGGGTGGAATACTCCCTGACGGACAGGGGCCATTCCCTGGTCCAGGTGCTGGACAAGCTCTGCGACTGGGGGATCGAGAACAGACGGTAAATAGTCCCTTTGCGGAGGCTTTTTGAAGCGAAGGAGGAATTGAAATATGGAGAAACGCAGCAATCAGACAATCATCCAAAAAACAGTCAACAACGGCATCACCTTCGGCAGCGCGCTGGCCATGGTGATCAGCTACACCGCGTGGAAGTCCATCGGCTGGGCCATTATCCATGGGCTTTTGAGCTGGGCTTACGTGATCTACTATATCATCCGGTACTGAATCGCTGGTACGCACGGCCGTTTTTCATGTGAGAGGGAAAAGATGAAACATACCGGTCTGCATTGGGCAGGCCGGTATGTTTTATTTACAGTAGTTCCTGTATTTGCTGCAGATTCTGTATCTCATAATCGATGGCCATATCCGCGGGCCGGGGGAGGCGGTTTGGGTTGTACCAACAGGTGGGGATGCCTGCGTCCAGGCCTCCCTTCATGTCGCTGGTCAGGGAATCCCCCACGATCAGCATATCCGACCTGGACATCCCCGGCAGGGCGGCGAAGACCTTTTCAAAGAACCGGGGGCTGGGCTTTTCGGCCCCCAGCTCCTCGGAGAGGAAGATGCCGTCCATCCATTCCCCCAGATGGGACCGCTGCAGCTTCTTGGTCTGGGCGACGATGGTGCCGTTGGAGACCACGTACTGCTTCACCCGGCCGTGGAGGGATTTGACGATGACCAGGCTGTCGTCCCGGTAGACCACCGTGTCCCCCAGGGCGTGCTGATACCGGGCGTTGAAGGCTTCGCTGAGATCGGGATCGATGCCCAGCTCCGTGAAAAACTCTCGGAACCGGCCGATCAGCACCTCCCTCTTGGTGATCTCGCCCCGTTCGAGCCGCTTCCAGTACCCGTCGTTGATGGCGGCATACCGGGCCACCATATCGTCCGTGCACTCGCCCAGCCCAAACTCTATAAACAGCCTCTGGATGGCGGCCTTCTCCGCCGCGGCGAAATCCAGCAGCGTCCCGTCTACATCCCACAAGATAGCCCGTACCATGTCCTCTCTCCCTTCGCTTTTCTGTATCATACAACAGGAAAGGGAATACTGCCAGTCTTTCTTACGGTGTGCCTTTACATTTCGACCGGCCCGGCGTATACTGGGGAGGAATGAAGTATAAGGAGGAAGCTATGGAACGAGTCAACGCGTGGACCACGTACAAGAAGCGGGAAGAGAAGAAGGTCATGGACCTGGGCAAGGCCTATCGGGCCTTTTTGGATAGGGGCAAGACCGAGCGGGAATGCGTCCGGGAGACCATCCGCCTGGCGGAGAAGGCCGGGTATGCGGACCTGGACAAGGTCGAAGCCCTGCAGGCCGGGGACAGGGTGTACGTGAACACCATGAACAAGGCCATCCAGCTGTACATCATCGGCGCGGAGCCCCTGGAGAAGGGCTTCAACATCGTGGGCGCCCACATCGACAGCCCCCGCATGGACCTGAAGCAGAACCCCCTCTATGAGGATTCCGATATTGCGTATCTGGACACCCACTACTACGGCGGCATCAAGAAGTATCAGTGGGTGACGTTGCCGCTGGCCCTCCACGGCGTGGTGGCGAAGAAGGACGGCACCGTGGTGGACGTGGTCATCGGCGAGGACGAGGAGGACCCGGTGGTGGGCATCTCCGACCTCCTGATCCACCTGTCCGCCACCCAGATGGACAAGAAGGCCAGCGTGGTCATCGAGGGCGAGGCGCTGGACGTGATCGTGGGCGGCAAGCCCCTGAAGGATGCGGAGAAGGAGCCCGTGAAGGCGGCCATCCTGGCCATCCTGAAGGAGAAGTACGGCATGGCGGAGGAGGACTTCCTCTCCGCCGAGATTGAGGTGGTCCCCGCGGGCAAAAGCCGGGACTTCGGTTTGGACCGCAGCATGATCCTGGGCTACGGCCACGACGACCGGGTCTGCGCCTACGCCCAGATCGACGCCATGCTAAAGATCACCGGCACGCCCCGGTACACCTGCTGCTGCATCCTGGCCGACAAGGAGGAGATCGGCAGCGTGGGCGCCACGGGCATGCGGGCCCGGTACTTCGAGAACGCCGTGGCGGAGATGAGTACAGCGAGCTGAAGCTGCGCCGGGCCCTGACCCGCAGCCGCATGCTCTCCTGCGACGTGAGCGCGGGCTTCGACCCCTCCTACGCGGGCATGTTCGAGAAGAAGAACGCGGCCTACCTGGGCCGGGGCGTGTGCTTCAACAAGTACACTGGCTCCCGGGGCAAGGGCGGCAGCAACGACGCCAACGCCGAGTATCTGGGCAAGCTTAGGGCCATCATGGACGACAATAAGGTCTGCTTCCAGACGGCGGAACTGGGCAAGGTGGATCAGGGCGGCGGCGGCACCATCGCCTACATCTGCGCCCTCTACGGCATGGACGTGGTGGACAGCGGCGTGGCCGTCCTGTCCATGCACGCCCCCTGGGAGATCATCTCCAAGGCGGACCTGTATGAGGCTGCCAAGGCCTACCATGCCTTCCTGCTGAACGCATAAGACGGCCTGTTCCCTCACTCAGACAAAGCAGACACCATGGGTGCCTGCTTTTTTTCTTGGACAAACTGGGGGAGCGCGCCGGCCTTCGCCCGCGCGCTCCCAAGCGCCTCCTTCCTGGTTTGATACGCTTTGACAAAAACACCACCATTTACGGTGAATATATGCTCACTGAGAAAGCTTGAGCTGCTTTTGATCTGTGAGATTCAGCGACATGCGCGGTGAATCTCACACCTTGCAGGTCCCGCTGCCCGGTACGCCGCAGGCGTATAAGCGGGACCTGGAAGCGAAGCGAAGGCGGAGCCCGATCTGTTGAAACCAATGGTTTCGACAGATCGAGTGCATCAACCCTGCATCCGCAGGATCTCCCGCTTTAGATGGTCCATTATCCGCTTCTCCAGGCGGGAGATGTAGCTCTGGCTGATGCCCATGGCGTCGGCCACCTGCTTCTGGGTCCGGGGCGGCTGCTCGCCCAGGCCGAACCGCAGCTCCACGATCCGCCGCTCCCGAGGGTTCAACCGGCCCAGGGCCGCCCACAGGAGCCGCCGGTCCACCTCGTCCTCCAGGTCCCGGCTCACCTCCTCCCCGTCCGTGCCCAGGATGTCCGAGAGCAGCAGCTCGTTCCCGTCCCAGTCCACGTTCAAAGGTTCGTCCAATGACACCTCCAGCTTCAGCTTGCAGCTCCGGCGAAGGTACATGAGGATCTCGTTCTCGATGCACCGGGAGGCATAGGTGGCCAGCTTGATCTTCTTCTCCGGGTCGAAGGTGTTCACGGCCTTGATGAGGCCGATTGTGCCGATGGAGATGAGATCCTCCGCCTGGACGCCGGTGTTCTCAAACTTCCGGGCGATGAACACCACCAGCCGCAGGTTGTGCTCGATGAGCCGGTTCCGGGCCGCTTCGCTCTCCCGGGCGGCTCGGACGCAGCTTTGCTCCTCCTCCGGCGACAGGGGCGGGGGCAGGCTCTCCCCCGTGCGGACCAGATAACAGCGATAGCGCCGGGTGAACAGCCGCGCATAGAGCCGATAGAAGAACGCTTTTATCCTTTGGAACATGTTCCTTCCTCCCTTCATGGAGCGCCGCCGCAGGGAGCAGCGCCTGAAAATCCACCAGCGGCAGGGGCGAGCGCCCCACGTACACGGGCACGGGCGGCTGTCCCGGCCCCGCTTCCACCGTGGCGCGGACCACCTCCACGATCCCCTGCCCCGCCACGGACAGGGGCCGGCCCGGGGGCAGCTCCACCCCCTCCACCAGCACCACCGGCAGGCCCGAAAGGGGCTCCGTCAGCAGGTTGCCCGAGTCCACCAAGGCGGTAAGGGTGGATCGCGCCTGGCCCACCTGCAGGGTGATGGTCCGGGTGCAGCCGCCCTCGTACCCCCGCTGGACCAGATACCGGACGGCCCGGATGAGGGGCGGAAGCAGGCACAGGCCGTAAATGGCCGCCCGCAGGGGCACGGTGCCAAGGAGCACCCCGCCGGTCCAGGGCCCGGCCCGGCCCAGGGTCAAGAGCAGCAGCCCGCCGCCCAGGAGCAGGGACGAGGCGAACAGGGACAGCAGGGCCCGAAAATACTCCTTTCGGCTCACCAGCAGGGCCGTGACCAGCAGGCAGGCGACCCGTCCAAGGGGGCTCAGGAGCCGGGGCCATTTCCCCAGAGCCAACAGGTCCCAGAGGGCCCCCAGCAGGGACGTGAGGGCCGTCCGGCCCGGGCGTATGGCCATCCCGCCCAGGGCCCCAGACAGCCGCAGCAGCAGCCAATTCACGGCGAAGTTGTCCAACAAAAACCACTCCAGGGAGACCCTCATGCCACCTCGACGACCATGACGGTCATGTCATCCCGCTGGCCCCTGTCCCGGGCTGCGGCCATGAGCTCCTCCGCCATGCGGTCGAGGGGGGCCGCGGCGCCGCGCTTGAGCGCCTCCTCCATGTCCTTGCCCAGCAGGTCGTAGACCCCGTCGGTGCAGAACACCAGCCGATCCCGCTGCCGGAGCCGGATGCGGCGGATATAGGGCCGCGCCTCGTCCACGATGCCGCAGGGCAGGGCCTCCCCGGAGAGGGTGCGCACGTTCCCGCCCCGAATGAGGCAGGTGGGCGGGGCGCCGAACTTCACCATCTCCGCCTCCCCGGTGACCAGGTCGATGCTGGCCGCGTCCAAGGTGGCGTAGACCTCCTTCTCCCCCCGGGCGATCAAAAGCCGGTTCACATTCTCATAGATCAGCTCCCGCTCCACCCCCAGCCTGAACTGGTCGAACAGCAAATTGATGGCCGCCCGGCTCTCCCGGTTGGCCTCCTCGCCGCTGCCCATGCCGTCGGACACGGCGTAGACCACCTTCCCGCTGGGCATCCGAAGCTCCCCGGTCTCGTCCCCGCAGACGCTCTCCTCGTCCTCCGGCAGGGAGATGCGGGCCATGCGGGCCGTGAGCCCCTTCAGGGCCTCCATCTCAAAGACGGTCCCCTCGTCCTCCCGCCGCTGGTTGATGAGGCGCATGGTCCGGTGGAGCTTCTTCCCCACGGCGGCGGCCAAAGCCGCCCCGCTCTCGCTCCCCTGGGGGCCCACCCGGATGGACAGGCACAGCCGCCCGCCGGGATAGAAGGCGTCCACGGACAGGGGCGCGAACCCCCGGCGGATGAGATAGGGGATCAACGCCCCCTCCACCCGCTCGTCCCCCCAGCGGTCCTCCCGGAGCCGGGCGGCCAGGACGCTGAGCAGCGCGGACACCCCGCAGAGCTGCCGGTTCATATAGGCGTACTGCTCCGCCGCCCGCCGAAGGCCCGCCTCGTGGACGAAGGCCTGATTGTAGGACTGGTAGGCGGAGGCCATGATCTCCCGAAAAAACTTGCAATGGCTGTCCATGGGCGACAGGGGCCGCACGGGCTCCCCCCGGTCGTAAGCGGAGAGCAGATGCAGCACCGCCTTGTCGAAATCCGCTTCCTCCCGCTGGCACAGGACCCGCCCTTCGCAGCCCACACACACCCGCCGGGCCGCGCCCAGGGGCCAGTCCACCACGAACCGCTCCCCCTCCCGCTCCCCGTCGAAGAGGCCGGAGAGAGCCCCGCACAAGTGGGCGCATTCCTCCACCTCCGCAGCCAGGCGCCGCTTCAGCCGCTCCATGGCCTCCGCGCCGTTGCGCTCGCCGTACAGGCGGGGGTTCAGCATCAGCTCCAGCCGGGCCATCCACTCCCGGGGCAGGACCAGCGCCCCAAGGCAGGCGATGAGGGTGCAGCCCACCCGCCAGGTGCTCCCCTCCGCCCCCAGGAACACGGCAAGGACCGTGGCCGTCAGCAGGAAGGCCCCGGCGGCGTACGCCCGGCCATAGGGGGAGAGAAGGGCGGCCATGAGCGCGCACAGGGCCGTGACGCCCAGGAGCAGGGCTCCTTCCTCCACGGCGAAGGTCAGCAGCGCCGCAGCCAGGATGGCGTCCCCCAGGCCCTCCGGGCCCTTGGTCAGGGTCACCAGAAGGACGAACAGGTCCAGCAGGATCACCGGCAGGGAGATGCCTCCCACGGCAAAGTCGCCCATGCCCAAAAGCAGCAAGCCCAGGAATGCGGACAGGAGCAGCTGCTCCCCCTCCTGCAGCACCGACAGCCGCCGCAGGCAACGCACCAGCCCCCAGCACCGATTTAGGAGCACCACGGCCACCGCCGACAAAGCGAGGGACAGCAGGGCGTAGGCGGAGGAGCGCCAGGTCAGCACCATCTGGAAGGGCAGCACCGCCATCTCGCACAGCAGGAACACCAACATCCGGGCGCTGGCGGACACGGGGCCCACCAGGACCTTCATGAGCCGGATGAGCAGCACGAAGGACGCCGCGGCGATCATGACCCCCCACAGGGGCTCCCCGCTCAAGAAGGCGCCCACCACCACCCCGGCCCCGGCGAAGAGGGGGTCGATGCCCGCCATCTCCCCCGCCGCCATGGAGGCGAGGCCGAAGGGGGCGCAGCTTTCGCCCACCCGCACCCGGCAAAGGAGCAGGCCCGCGGCGAAGGCGGCCATCTCCAATAGATGCTTCGTTGTGTTGGTTCCCTGTTTCTTTCGATCCATGGCCCCATTGTAGACGATGGCAGGGGTGCATTTTTGGCGAATCCGGTTCGGTTTCGGGCAATTCTTCCCGACAGGATAGGGCGCGCCTCGGCCTCTTCTGCCCCCTTCCTCCCCTCCCGGCGTCCCGCCGCCCTGAAAACCCTGTCTTGCCCCGGCGGGCGGAATATGCTATACTTGCTTCAAATAGGATTCGACAGGAAACAGCAAGCATGAACCAAACGAAGATCATCGCCTTTGAGGGCATCGACGGCACGGGCAAGAGCGTCCAGATGGAGGCCCTGCGCGGGAAATTGGAGCAGCGGGGTTGGAAGGTGGGCGTCCTGTCCTTCCCGGACTACGGCAGCTTCTTCGGCGGCTGCGTGGGCCGGTATCTCACCAAGAAGGATGGGGTCTCGGCCAGCGACGTGGACCAGCGGAGCATGGCCCTCTGGTTCGCCATGGACCGGTGGGCAGCCTTCCGGGACTTCGACTACCGTCCATACGACGTGCTGCTCATCAACCGCTACGTGCTGAGCAACGCGGTCTATCAGAGCATCCGGGACCGGGACGTGGACCAGCCCGACATCTTGGACTTCGTGCTGGAACTGGAGCATGAGCAGCTGAAGCTCCCCCGGCCGGACCTGTACCTCATTTTGGACGTGGACCTGTCCGCCGCCCAGAACAACGTCACCAAGAAGGGCTACCGGGACTACGTGGGCGACGAAAAGGACGAATACGAGAAGCAGGACGCCATCCAGCTCCGGGCTCGGGAAAAGTACCTGTCCTTCGGGGAGCGGCTGGAGAACGTGCGGGTGATCCCCTGCATGGCGGACGGCGCGCTGCTGCCCATCGAAACCATCGCCCAGCGGGTGTACGCCGCCGTGGAAGCGATGCTGGGATAGTTGGAGATGAAAGCAATGATCCGAAAAGCCATCCTGTTGCTCCTCTGTGCGCTGCTCGTGCTGTATCCCCTGGCCCCCGCCCTGGCCGAAACGCCGACCCCGGTCCCCCCGACCCCCTCGGCTGAACCCACGCCCGAGCCTACCCCGGAACCCACGCCGGATCCCGCCTTGGCGCCCATCATCACCCTGACGGGCGGCGACTCCCTGACGGTGGACGCGGCCTTCACCTTTGTTGACCCCGGCGCCACGGCCCGAGACTATCTGGGCGCGGACCTAACGGATCGCATCACGGTGGAGGGCGCGGTGGTCCCCTATTTGGTGGGGGAATACACCCTCACCTACGCCGTGGCGGACGATCACGGCCATTCGGCCCAGGTCCAGCGCACCGTCACCGTGGTGCCCGTGCAGCTTCCCGAGGTGGTCCAGCCTCCGGAGAAGACCGTCTACCTGACCTTCGACGACGGGCCCGGCCTCCACACGGCCACTCTGTTGGACATACTGAAAAAGTACGACGTGAAGGCCACCTTCTTCATCATCGGCGAACGAAACCGGAAGGACCTGATCCGGCGAGCCTTCGAGGAGGGCCACAGCATCGGCGTCCACACCTATACCCATAACTACAAGAAGATCTACGCCAGCGAGGAGGCCTTCTTTGCCGACTTCCTGGCCACGGAGGAGGTCATCAAGGCCCAGACGGGCCAATACACCACCATCTTTCGCTTCCCCGGCGGCAGCGGCAACGGCGTCAGCTATCACAATCGCGGCATCATGACCCGGCTCGCCAAGATCATGGAGGACATGGGCTATCGCTACTTCGACTGGACCGCCAGCGCCAGTGACGCCAAGGAAGGCCACAAGGATTGGAAGGCCTCCCGATACAACGGTGTCATCATGGGCAAGCTCAAAAAGGACGGCAGCCCCACCGTGGTCCTGCAGCACGATCTGAACGTGGAGAGCATCCGCGCCCTGGAGTATTTCATCCCCTGGGCCCTGGAGAACGGCTACACCTTCCTGCCCCTCGACATGACCAGCCCCGTCATCCACTCCGAGATCAAGAACTGAATCACGCCCTGTTTTGCCTCCACAAGGAGGCTTTTTATTTTTTACAAATCCGAAACCTGCTTTTACAACTCCATTACAACTCTGTGACGTTTTGGACGAATATAGGGTGTAGGATGGTGTCAGAAAACAGCAAAGGAGCGTGAAACGAAATGAAACGGGCTTTGATTCTTATTCTGGCGGCGCTGGTGCTGCTGGGGAGCGTGGGTTGCCAACCTACGCCCACGGAGGAGTTTGTGGTGAACAAGCGGGACAGCGGCGCGGAGACGAAGCTGCAGGCGGGCAACGCGGCCAACGCGGAGGCCCGGGGCGCTCAGAAGGTGCCGGAGCGGTGGGACGAGGTCTATGAGGGGGACCTCATGACATTGACCTTCAACGCCCCCATCGTCCAGAAGGAGGACGGCCTCTACCCCGTGTACCGGACCCGGAGCAACCCGCTGACCGAGGCGGAGATGGTGAACTATCTCAACGTGCTCTTCCCCGACCCCGTGGCCGTGCGGCGGAACCTGCCCACCAAGGCGGACATCCAGAAGGAGATGGAATGGTATCTGAAGGAAGCTCAGGCGAAGCTGGACTGGCAGGATGCGGGCCGGCCCGACGACGGGGTGGACCGGGACGAGACGCCCCTATCCCGGGAGGAGGTCAACGCGGAGCTGGCCAACTACCAGGCGCTGATCCAGAAAGCCCCGGAGACCAACGAGGAGAGCCCGGCCACGGCCTACCATATCCCCACCGGCCAGGAGGGGATCCTGGTCTATCGGACGAAGGCCGGGGATTCCCTGATCGTGAACCCTTCCTGGGAGGGGAGCCTATACGCGGGCCTGGGCAGCAATCACACCCACATCTACCAGCGGTACGAGTATGAGGAGATGAAGCGATTTGACGACGAGGACACCCTCCCCTACACCCCCGTGACCGCGGACAAAACGAAGTGCGAACAGGTGACCAAGGACGCCCTTATGAAACTGGGCATCGAGGGCATGGTCCTGGTGGCCACGGAGGAGGCGAACCTGATGGACGGCCGGGTGTGCCTCTCTGGCGGGTACGAGTGCCTGTTCGTCCGGGACTTCGGGGGCTACCCCTATCTCGGCAGCAACTTCGAGCCCGCCCAGGGTCTGACCTACGGGAGCGACGATAGCTTCATAACCAACAAGCACATCCGCGCCGAGGAGCTGCGGCTCTTTGCCGACGAGGAGGGCGTGAAGCTCATCAGCTTCGACGCCCCCAAGATGATCGCGGGGATCGAAAGCAAGAACGTGGAGCTGCTGCCCTTTGCCAAGGCTCAGGAGCGCATCCGCCAGGGGCTCATCTACGGCCTCACCCAATGGGCTCAGGAACTGAAGCAGAACGAGCCCGACCTGAAGCTGAACGTGGAGATCTACAAAATCGGCCTCACCAGCTACACCCTCCATGTGCCGAACAGCGAGGATTACTACGAGATGCCCTGCTACGTGGTGTACTACGACCCCTGGCAGCGGCCAGACAGCAGCCGGAACGACAAGACCACGATGCAGGAGACGCTGCTCATCAACGCCGTGGACGGGTCCATCGTCCACACGGACTACGGGTATTGATCTCCCCAAAGGACGGCCAACGCCGTCCTTTCCGCAAAGGTATGGCAAGTTTGCTGCAAATGGTCTGCCACCTTTTTCGACAGACTGAATTGAAAAAGGACGGCCAATGACCGTCCTTTTTCAAATGCGTGCACCCCGTTCTCGACAGGTCGCTACCGTCTTACCGATTGCCGATGGCTCCTCGCAGGAGACCTCGCGGCACACGGAAGGGTCCGCTTAGTGCTGCTTCCGTCAGGATCTGACACGGTTCACAGGCTTCCGTTGCACGAGTCC
>CACWJZ010000020.1 GCA_902761365.1 uncultured Eubacteriales bacterium
GCTGAGCTAACGGGTCAGGTTGGCTGGGGTGGCGGGATTTGAACCTGCGCATACAAGAGTCAAAGTCTTGTGCCTTAACCGCTTGGCGACACCCCACCGCTGTTCATCCGAAAAAAATGGGGTGGGCGACGGGATTCGAACCCACGACCTTCAGAGCCACAATCTGACATTCTAACCAGGCTGAACTACGCCCACCATATGTTTTTCGGATGAACATCCCCCGTATACGCTTGCGCTCGCCGGGCCTTCCTCCCGGCGAACGCCGCGCCATGGCGCGTCTGCAGGGATTCGAACCCTGGACCTACGGCTTAGAAGGCCGTTGCTCTATCCTGCTGAGCTACAGGCGCATTCAGGAGTTCCAGTCACACAGGCGCATTCAGGAGTTCCAGTCACACATTTTAACAAGGATCGGCGCTCCTGTCAACTTCTTTTCGGAGAATTTTTCTTATTTGTTTTTGCCGCAGCAATTCTTGTACTTCTTGCCGCTGCCGCAGGGGCAGGGGTCGTTGCGGCCCACCTGGACGGGCGCGACGAAGATCTTGGAGGCGCGATAGGCCTTCGTGATCTCGTGGCGCTTCTCCTCGGACAGGACGCCGTTCCACTCCGGCAGATTGTAGAGCCAGTCGGCCTTGGCTTCGTGCATGTTGAAGAAAAGCTTCTCAAAGTCAAAGTTCAGGGTGACTTCGCTGTCCTCGGTCAAGGCTTCCAGCTCCTTTTCGCCGTCGGCGAAGGAGGTGTTAGCCCCATCCAGATACCCCACGAAGGCCACGGGGTCCATGCCCACTTCCTCGGCCAAAGATTTCACTGTGCCGGTCAGGGGCTTGTCGTGGTTCTGTAGGACCTTCTTATAGACCTCGGTCTCCTGGGAAAAGTAGTTGCTCCAATACTGCTGATAGGCGGCGTCGCTCTGCAGGTTCTCCGCCCGGGCTTTCCAATCACTGTACAGACTCATGTTTCGACTCCTTTTTCAAAATCGGTTTATTGTAAGACAAATTTATCGTTTAGGCAAGTGTTTTTCTCTAACGTGGCCCCCAAATCGTCGTTCCACAGCAGCAGGGCCCCCTCCCCCGTGTCCTCGTAGTAGCGCTTGCGAAAGCCCTGCTTCTCGAAATCGAAGCTGTAATAAAGGTTCTGGGCCACCGTGTTGGTCTCCCGGACCTCCAGGGTCATCCGCTCGGCCCCCCGCCCATGGGCGGCCGCCATCATGCCGTAGAGGAGATACCGGCCCAGGTGCCGGCCCCGCGCCTCCGGGGCGATGGCGATGTTGGTGATATGCGCCTCGTCGAACATCAGCCACATGCCGCCGTAGCCGACGACGCGCCCCTCCTCCTCCGCCACGTAGTAGCGGGCCACGTTGTTGTGGAGCTCCCCCAGCAGGGAGAGCTTGGACCAGGGGGATCGGAAGCTCTGGACCTCGATCTCATAGACCCGGGCGATGTCCCGCTTGGTCATGGGCCGCACCAACATCATGTCCTTTGCTTCCTTTCCGCCTGAGAGGGCCTCAGATACAGGGGGCTGACCGCCCGCTCCCCCGCCCGGTCCGCGGCCATGCGGGCGATGCTCCCGGCGAGGGGCAACGCCCCGTCAGCATGGGGGAAGCCGGTGCCGGTCAATATGGCGTCCTGGGGCAAGCCCGCCAGGAAGGGATCGATCTCTATGGCGCCGGGCGGGATCAGCACCGCACCGTCAGGGGCATAGAGCGCCCCGTAGCCGTTGCCGTTCCGGGCGTCGATGATGGCGGCCACGGGACCGTTGCCGCCCAGCAGCGGAAAGGCCAGGGCTTCCAGCGCATTCACGGGAACGACGGGCAAGCCGAGGGCCAGGGCCATGGCGTTGCCGTGGCAGACCCCGATGCGGACTCCCGTGAAGGAGCCGGGGCCCACGTCCACGGCGACGGCGGTCAGCTCTTCAGGCGATACGCCCGCCTCCGCCAGCAGCTCATCCACCGCGGGCATGACGGTCTCCTCATGCCTGAGGGGGCTTTCGATCCGCTTCTCCCGGCAGCCAGTCTCCGTCAGCAGGGCCACGGAGGCCACCCGGTCCGTGGTTTCCAAAGCAAGGATGTTCATAGCGCTTTCACCAGCCCTTCATAGCTTTCCCCGTGGGGCGTCAGCCGCACGGTCCGCGCGTCGGCACCGCTGCCCACGATCTCGATGTCCAGCCGCTCCCGGGGCAAGGCGCCGGGCACCCGGTCCGCCCACTCCATGAGCAGGAGGCCGCCTCTATCCAGATAGTCCTCGTAGCCCATGGCGTAGAGCTCATCCTCGTCCGCCAGCCGGTAGGCGTCGAAGTGGAAGAGGGACGGCGTCGTGGGGTATTCCTGAACGATGGTGAAGGTGGGGCTGCTCAGGTGTACAAGGCCCAGCGCGCGGCCTGCGCCGCGGCAGAGGACGGTCTTCCCCGCCCCCAGATCCCCATAGAGGGCCACGAAGCCCCCTTGGGGCAGGGCCTGAGCGATGCGCTCCCCCAGGGCTTCCATCTCATTTTCCGTTGTCAGCGTCAGCGTCCGTTCCATCAGAACAGCTTGACCTCCAAGAGCTCCCGGGCAAAGTCCCCGAACCGATCCTCCGCGATGGCCTGGCGGATGTCCGCCATGAGCCGCACGGAGAAGCGGATGTTGTGCATGGTGATGAGGGTGCCGGACAGGATTTCCTCCGCCTTGATGAGATGGCGGATGTAGGCCCGGGAGAAGTTCTGGCAGGCATAGCAGTCGCAGCCCTCCTCGATGGGTGAAAAGTCCTCGGCATAGGTCTGGTTTCGGAGCATGATCCGCCCCTTGCGGGTGAGGGCCAGGCCGTTGCGGGCCGCCCGGGTCTGAAGCACGCAGTCGAACATGTCCACGCCTCGGAGCACGCCCTCGATAAGGCAGTCGGGGCTGCCCACGCCCATGAGGTACCGGGGTTTGTTCTCCGGCATATAGGGCCGGATGGCCTCCAACATCTCGTACATCTTCTCCTTTGGCTCGCCCACGGACAGGCCCCCGATGCCGTAGCCGGAGAAGTCCATGGCCGCCAACGTCTTGGCGCTCTCGATGCGCAGGTCCTCATAGACGCAGCCCTGGACGATGCCGAAGAGGGCCTGGTCGGGCCGGGTATGGACCTCCCGGCAACGCTCCGCCCAGCGGTGGGTCCGATCCATGGCCTTCACGGCGTAGCGGTAGTCCGCCGTGCCGGGGGCGCACTCATCGAAGCACATGGCGATGTCCGCGCCCAACGCCTGCTCCACGGCCATGACGCTTTCGGGAGTGAACAGATGCTTGCTGCCGTCGATGTGGGAGCGGAACAGGACGCCGTCCTCGTGGATGTCGCCCTTCTTAGCCAAAGAGAAGACCTGGAAGCCGCCACTGTCCGTCAGGATAGGCCTGTTCCAGTGCATGAACTTGTGAAGCCCCCCCGCCTGCTCCACCAGCTTGTGGCCGGGTCTGAGGTACAGGTGGTAGGTGTTGGACAGGAGGATGGACGCCCCTGTCTCCTCCACGTCCCGGGGCGTCATGGCCTTCACCGTGGCCTGGGTACCCACGGGCATGTATACGGGGGTGTCGATGTCCCCGTGGGGGGTGTGGAGGCGACCCAGCCGGGCCCCGGTCTGCTTGTCCACATGCAGCACTTCAAACTTGAAATTCTCGCTCATATCCTATCCTTTATTCAAACAAACAGGCGTCCCCAAAGCTGAAGAAGCGGTAGCGCTCCTGCACGGCGTGCTCGTATACCCGCAGGACCTCCTCCCGGCCCGCGAAGGCGGAGACCAGCATGAGGAGGGTGCTCTCCGGCAGATGGAAGTTGGTGATGAGGGCGTCCACGGCCTTGTAGCGGTAGCCGGGGATGATGTAGATGCCGGTGTAGCCGCTGCCGGGATGGACGATGCCGTCTTCGGTAGATACGCTCTCCAAGGTGCGGACGGAGGTGGTGCCCACGCAGACGATCCGGCCGCCCGCCGTCCGGGCGTCGTTGATGGCCTTGGCGGCCTCCTCGGTGACCCGGTAGAACTCCTCATGCATCTGGTGGTCCTCGATGTTCTCCTCGCTGACGGGGCGGAAGGTGCCCAGGCCCACGTGCAGGAGGACGTCCACGATCTTCACGCCCTTATCTGCGATCTGCTGCAGCAGCTCCGGGGTGAAGTGGAGCCCAGCGGTGGGGGCGGCGGCGCTGCCCCGGGTCACGGCGTACACGGTCTGATACCGCTCCTTGTCCTCCAAGCGCTCCGTGATGTAGGGCGGCAGGGGCATCTGCCCGGCTCGGTCCAGCACCTCCTCGAAGATGCCGGTATACAAAAGCTCCACCCGCTTGCCGCCATCCATGGGGGCATCCCCCAGGACCTTCACGGAGAGCTCCGGTGTGACCACGTAGACCGTGCCCGCCTTGGCCCGCTTGGCGGGTTTGCAGAGACACTCCCAGGTGTCCCCCTCCAGCCGGCTCAGAAGCAGGAACTCCATGGTGCCCCCGGTCTCGGGCCGATGGCCGATGAGCCGCGCCGGGATGACCCGGGTGTTGTTCCGCACCAGCACGTCCCCGGGATGCAGATATTGGAGCACGTCCGTGAACACGTCGTCGGTGATGGACCCGTCGCCCCGGTTATAGATAAGGAGGCGAGACTGGCTCCGCACGGGGGCCGGGGTCTGGGCGATCAGCTCCTTGGGCAGGTCGTAGTAAAAGTCGCTTGTCTTCAAAGAAACACCTCTGAACAGATATTCTCTTTATTATACATACCAAAATCCGTTGGCGCAACCATAAAAATCTGTTCACAGGCCGGGGACTATCTTTTTCAGGCGAACTATGTTATAGTGGGTATATCCCATAGGGAAAGCGGGCAAAATGAACGAATTCAACAAGCAAAAGGTCATGATCGCGGGCAAGGTGCAGGAAAGCATCTCCTCGGTGCTGCCTATCCTCTGCATCGTGTGTTTGCTGTGCCTGTTCGTGACGCCGCTCCCCACGGGACATATGCTGTCCTTCCTGGTAGGGTCCTTGTTCGTAGTGGCGGGCATGGGCCTGTTCACCGTGGGCGCCGAGAGCTCCATGACCCCCATCGGCGGCCGGATCGGCTCCGCGCTGACCAAGTCGAAGAACCTGCCCCTCATCCTGATCGTCAGCTTTCTGCTGGGAGCGGCGGTCACCGTCTCCGAGCCCGATCTGCAGGTGCTGGCCAACTCCGTGCCCCACATCGACACCGTGATCCTGCTCGTGGTGGTGGGCGTGGGCGTGGGGCTGTTCCTGGCCCTCGCCATGTTCCGGATCATCACCGGCGTCAAGCTTAGGTATCTGCTGCTGGGGCTCTACGGGCTGATCTTCCTCCTCTGCGCCTTTGTGGACAGGAGCTTCCTGTCCGTGGCCTTTGACTCCGGCGGCGTGACCACCGGGCCCATGACCGTGCCCTTCATCCTGGCCATGGGCATCGGCGTCAGCCACATCCGCAGCGACAGCAACGCGGAGTCGGACAGCTTCGGGTTGGTGTCCCTGTGCTCCGTGGGGCCCATCCTGGCGGTGCTGGTCCTGAGCCTTTTCTACGGTCAGGGCGAAGGCACCGTGTCCACCGCCGCGGCCGTCCACGAGACCACCACGGAGCTGGGATATTCCTATCTGTTTGCTTTGCCAGATTACCTGAAGGAAACGGCTATCGCCCTGCTGCCCATCCTGGGCATCTTCCTGTTGTTCCAGGTGTTTTCCTTCCGCATGAACGGGCGAAGCTTCTGGAAGATACTGATGGGCATCGGGTTCACGTATCTGGGCCTGGTGCTGTTTTTGACCGGGGTGAACGTGGGCTTTGCCTCGTTGGGCAGCGTTCTGGGCGCGGCTTTGACCCAGGGGCCCCTGCGGTTTGCCCTGGTGCCATTATCCATGTTGTTGGGCTGGTTCATCATCTCCGCAGAGCCCGCGGTGCAGGTGCTGCGCAAGCAGATCGAGCAGGTGAGCTCCGGGGCCATCTCGGGCCGGTCCATCCAGCTGGGCCTGTCCGTGGCCATTGCCCTCGCCATGGGCATCTCCATGCTGCGGGTGCTGACGGGGCTGTCGCTCCTGTATTTCCTGATCCCCGGGTACGTGCTGAGCCTCCTTCTCTCCTTCTTCGTGCCGGATCTGTACACCGCCATCGCCTTTGACGCGGGCGGCGTGGCCTCCGGACCCATGACCGCCGCCTTCATGCTCCAATTTATGATCGGGGCAAGCAGCGCCCTGGGCGGCGACGTGCTCTCCGACGCCTTTGGGATCGTGGCCATGGTGGCCATGATGCCCCTCATCACCATCCAGCTGCTGGGCGTGCGAGCGGCCATTGCGGAGAAGCGCATGGCGAAACAAAGCGAGGCGTACGGCGAGGCGGACATCATCGAGCTGTGGGAGGTGGCCCCATGAATTACGTGCTTTCCGTCATCAACCCCTATGGGGCCAACCTGATGATGAGGATCTGCGAGGAGCTGGATCTGCCCATCGTTCTCTCCACCCCCTGCCGGGGCACGGCCACCCGGTCCATGCTGGACCTGCTGGGCATGGATTCCCGGGACAGGCGGCTGTTCATGACGATAGCGAGCCCCGAGCAGACGAAGAAGCTGATCGAGGAGCAGCGCAGGCGATTGTACATCGACGCCCCCGGCAACGGCGTGACCCTCGGCGTACCCATCAAGAGCGTAGGAGGCGCAAAGACATTGGCATTCTTATCCAACGGGCAGAACGTGAAGGGCGTGCCCACCCTCAATTTTGATTACGAGCTCATCCTGGTCATCGCCAACCAGGGCGCCACGGACCAGGTCATGGACGCGGCCCGCTCCGCGGGAGCCCGCGGCGGCACGGTGATCCACGGTCTCGGCACCGGCAGCAAGAATGCAGAGAAGTTCTACAAGGTGTCCATCGCCTCGGAGAAGGAGGTCATCCTCATCGTCTCCGCCGCCGAGCAGAAGGCCGCCATCATGAAGGCCATTCTCGAAAAGGCGGGCCCCGACACCAAGG
Organism: uncultured Eubacteriales bacterium; assembly: GCA_902761365.1. Lineage (GTDB taxonomy): Bacteria > Bacillota > Clostridia > Christensenellales > CAG-138 > RUG472. The sequence continues at coordinate 6,936 of CACWJZ010000020.1, forward strand.
CCGGCGCCATCACCTTCTCCCTGCCCGTCAGCGAGATCGCCGGGTTCGGGCTCGCACAGCCGTCCGATAGATAACGATCCTTCTATTCCCTGCGTCCCATGCATATGAAGCAGCCTTCCTGAACGGCGGCGAAGGTGGCCACGGCGCAGACCACGGCAGATGTGTATTTCAATTCAATACAGGGAAATGTCAGCGGCAGGAGGAACAGCAAGGCCCCTGCCGCTTTGTTCATGGTCGTGTGCAGGGTCACGAACCGCTTCTGTATTACGAACCCGGAAACCACGTTGACGGTCTTGGCGAGGGCGATGAGGGCGATCCAGACCCACAGCCAAAGGGGGACATCCAGCACAGGAAGGAGCTTATACAGGCAAACCGCCATAAAAGAGAAGTCGGCGGCAGTGTCCAGCTTAGCGCCGAAATCGCCTGCGGTGCCAGTCCTGCGGGCTACCGGTCCATCGATCATGTCGGAGATACCGGCGGCGATGTACAACACATAAAAGGCCGGCGAAAGCGGCTGACAAAGGAGCAGCGATGCGCTGGCCAGTATACGAAAGCAGGTTATGAGAGTCGCCATGGAGGGGATCAGCTCTCCCGGGCGCTTCTGAGCAGGTTCCGGGCGTGCTGGATGGCCAGAGGGTCGTTGACGCTGCCCATGATGCGGGCCAATTCCGCCGGGCGCTCCTCCTCCGCAAGGGGCTTCACCGCGGAACGGGTGTTCTCCCCCACGGTCTCCTTGTAGATATAGTACTGCCGGTCCGCCCGGGCCGCGATTTGAGCGAGGTGGGTCACGCAGAGAAGCTGATGGGTCCTGGACAGCTCCTGCATCTTCCTGGCCACCGCGTTGGCGATGAGGCCCGAGATGCCCGTGTCGATCTCGTCGAAGATCAGGGTGTCGATGGCGTCCGCGTGAGACAAAGCCGCTTTGAAGGACAGCATGACCCGGGAGATCTCGCCGCCGGAGGCCACCCGCACAAGGGGCTTCTCCGGTTCCCCTTTGTTGGCAGAAAACAGGAAAGCGACCTCATCCACGCCGTTCTCGGACAAAGCCTCAGGGTCCACGGGGGTGAACCCCGCGGAGAAGGATGCAAAGGGCATGCCCATGTCCTTGAGATTCGCCTCTATGGCACCTTTCAGTCGCAAAGCGGCCTCCTTCCGCCGCCGGGACAGGGCCTGGGCGTCGGCAGCGAATGCGTCGACAGCCTGTCTCTCGGCCTGCTCCAGCTCCGTCATGCGGTCCTCGCCGCCTATGAGTTCGGCCTGCTCCGCCCGAAGGCCGTCGGCGTAAGCCAGGATCTCCTGGATGTCGGCCCCGTATTTGCGCTTCAATTGCTCGATCTGAAAGAGCCTGCTCTCGATCTCCGTTAGGGCGTCGGGATCGAAGGAAAGGCCGTTCAGGGCGTCACGGAGGGTATAGGACACATCCTCCAACGTGTAGTAGGCCTCCTCCGTCTGCCGGGCAGCGGCCTGGTATTCCTCGCCGTACTCACCCAGGGCGCCAAGGCACCGCTTAGCTTCGGCGATCTGCCCCAGGGCTCCCTGCTCCTCGTAGAGGGCGTCGTAGGCGGCCTGTAAATTCTCTTCAATGGCGGCGAAGTTCTGCAGCTGCTTCTTTTTGAGCGCCAGCTGCTCCTCCTCGCCGGGCTCCAAAGCCGCGCCATCGATCTCCTTCAGCTCGTAGGCGATCACATCGAGGCGCCTTGCCCGCTCCTTCAGGCTCGACTGCAGCTTCTCCCGGGCGCTGCGAGCGTCCAGGGCCGCCCGGCGCTCCGCCTTTATGCGGGTGAGGAGCCCGTCCCCGTCGCTGTCCGCAAAGGCGTCCAGCAGGCCCAGATGGGTCTTTTCGTTGAGCAGGGACTGATGGGCGTGCTGACCGTGCATATCCACCAGCATGTCCCCCACATTCTTCAACTCCGCGACGCTGACCAGGGTGCCGTTGATCCGGCAGACGCTTTTGCCGCTGGCGTACAACTCTCGATAGAGAACGGCCTCTTCCCCGTCGTACAGCTCTTGGTCCAACAGGTACTCCGCCGCGGGCGTGCCCTCCTGTACGGTGAACAGGGCCTCCACCGACCCCTTCTGGGCGCCGGTGCGGATGCTCTCCCGGTAGGCCCGCTCCCCCAGGGCCAGGCCCACCGCCTCGATGAGGATGGATTTGCCCGCACCGGTTTCGCCTGTCAATGCAGAAAAGCCCTCCTCGAAGTCCAGGGAGAGCTTATCGATCAATGCGATATTGGTTATGACGAGATGCCTGAGCATCGCTCGTGCTCCTTTATTTCATCATCTTCTGGAACCGCTTGATGATCTCGGCGGTGTTCTTGCCTTCCCGCACCGCCACAAAGATGGTGTTGTCCCCGGCGATGGATCCGGCGATCTCCGGCCACTTCAGGGTGTCGATGGCCTCTCCGGCCACAGAGGCGCTGCCGGAGATGGTCTTGATGACGATCAGGTTCCCCGCGTTGGTGATGGACAGGACACAGTTGGAGAACAGACGGATGAACCTCTCCTGCAAATCGGACTCGGCCTTTTCCACGGTGGCGTACTTATAGTGCCCCTCGCTGGTGAGGACCTTGATGAGCCGCAGCTCCTTTATGTCTCGGGAAACGGTGGCCTGGGTCACCTGGAAGCCCTGCTCGCCCAAGAGCTGGGCCAGTTCCTCCTGGGTCTCCACGTCCCGGGAAGCGATGATCTTGATGATCATGGCATGTCGTTTCGTCTTCATACAATCCGCCTCATTCAAAAAGTTTATGTCAGTCGATCCTGAATGCGACTGTACAGGTCCATCTGTTCAAATCGGATGAAGGATACCCGCTCCTTCGATCCGGTGATCCTGAGGGATTCTCCCTTCGCCACGCGGCAAACCCGCTGCCCGTCCATGGCCGCCATGCCGTCGTCATGCTCCACCAGCTCCACCAGGCTGTCGCTGCGGACCACGATGGGCCGCACATGGAGCTTGTGGGGGCAGATGGGCGTGATGACCATGGCCTCCAGCCCCTCCGGCACGATGGGCCCCCCTGCCGAAAGGTTGTAGCCGGTGGACCCTGTGGGGGTCGACACCATGACCCCGTCCGCCGACACGGTCCAGGCGCTCCGCCCGTCGATCCGCACGTCGATGTCCGTGACGCCGGAGAAGGAGAGCTTGTAGAGCACCGCGTCGTTCAGGCAGTGGTAGACGCGCCCGGTGCTGACCTGGCAGTCCAGCATACCCCGCTGTTCCAGCCGGTAGTCCCCGGTTTTGAGCCGGGGCAGCGCCGCCAGGAACCCTTCCTCGGTCAACTCCGTGAGAAAGCCCACGCGCCCGTAGTGGATGCCCAGGATCGGCATATGCGCCGCCAGCGCCACCGGCACCTGCCGGATGATGGAGCCGTCGCCGCCGATGGCGATGAGGATGCCGTCCTCTTCGGCGCCGGGGCCTCGCTCCTCCAGCTCAGCGCATAAAAAACCGCAGTTGGTCGCTGCATCCATCATGCGCTTCCGGGCGTCGAAAGTGGCCGTTTTTTTGGGATTCGCCGCAAAGAACAGATACAAAGTCTTATCCTCGGATGAATACTGCATATGTATTATACAGTATGTTTTCCGAAATTTCAATATAGATATGAATAATTTTTTAACAATTTATGTGAAATATGTGACTGTCCGCCACGATCTGCGCCGTTTTTTCCTCGAAATCGTCGATCTCTGCTAGTGCCGCCCCGACAGGATTCTGTAAAAACAGCAGAAACTCTATGTTTCCTTTGGGGCCCGTGATGGGCGAGAAGGACAAGTCTTTCACCGTATACCCGAGCTCCTGTGCAAACCCCATGATGTTTATACATACATCCCGATGAATGGCCGCGTCCCGGACCACGCCGTTCTTGCCCACCTGGCCCCGGCCCGCCTCGAACTGGGGCTTGATGAGGGCCACCACCTGGCCGTCCGGCTTCAAACAGGCCTTCAGGGGCGGCAGGATCAGCTTGAGTGAAATGAAGGACACGTCGATGGACGCGAAGTCGAAGGGGCCCTCGAACCAGGCGGGCTCCATATAGCGGGCGTTGCGGCGCTCCATGACCGTGACCCGCGGATCGTTCCGCAGTTGCCAGGCCAGCTGCCCGTAGCCCACGTCCAGGGCGCAAACGTGCCTGGCGCCATTTTGGAGCATGCAATCCGTGAACCCGCCGGTGGACGCGCCAACGTCCAAACACACCTTGTCACGCAGGGTCAGGGGGAACACCTTCAGGGCTTTATCCAGCTTCAAGCCGCCCCGGCTCACGAAGGGGATGGGGTCCTCCTGGAGGGTCACCGCGTCCTCGGGACGCACCTCCTCCCCCGCCTTCTCCGCCTTGCGGCCGTTGACGAAGACCTCCCCGGCCATGATCATGGCTCGGGCCTTCTCCCGGGAGGGGGCTAAACCCGCCTCCACCATATGCACATCCAGTCGCTTCCTATCCATGGATCGTTCTGAGTTCCTCCACGGCCTTTTTCATGGCCGCCTCGTCGATGCCGCCCAAAGTCCGCTGCCGGGCCACGGTGGCCTGGGGCATGGGCCCGTCGGACAGGCACAGGGGACGGACCACCAGCTCGGGACAGTAGGCCGCCACGTACAGGCTAAGGGCCGCCACGTTCTCCTCCGCCACCAGCAGCTTACAGCCCCGCTTCCGAAGCTGGTCCAGGAGCTCATGGTCCAGAGGCTTATAGAACCGGGCTTCCACCAGGCCGCAGTTTAGGGCGTCCGCCACCGAACGGGCGCTCCTGACCAGGGGCCCGGCGGCGATGATGACAACGTCCGTAGCGGCCCGCAGGGTGGCCCAGCGGCCGTAGACCACCGGCTCCTCTCCCTCGCCCTCGGGCAAAGTGCCCCGGCAATAGCGGATGGCCGCCGGCTCCTCCCGCGCCACGGCCAGGCGGATCATGGCCCGTAGCTCCGCCAGGGTAGCCGGTTCGTAAACGCTCAAATGAGGGATGGCGCAGAGCATGGCCGGATCATAGATGCCCTGATGGGTCTCCCCGTCCTGGCCCACCAGGCCCGCCCGATCCACGCCGATGACCACTGGCAGCCGCTGCAGACAGATGTCATGATAGAGCTGATCCACAGCCCGCTGCAGGAAGGAGGAATAAATGGCCGCCACGGGCCGCAAGCCCTCCGCCGCCATGCCCGCAGCCATGGTGAGGGCGTGCTCCTCCGCAATGCCCACGTCGAAAGCCCGCTCCGGGAACCGCTCGAAGAAGGGGCGCAGGCCCGTGCCGTCCCGCATGGCAGCGGTGATGGCCACCACGCGCTTATCCTCCTCCGCAAGCTGCAGCAGCGTCTCTCCGAAAACCTCCGAACAGGAGGGAGCGCCGGAGGACGCCACGGCTCCCGTCTCCGGGGAGAAGGGTGCGATGCCGTGGAACTTCTCCGGATTCCGCTCCGACAGGCTGTAGCCCTTGCCCTTCTGGGTGATCACATGGACCACCACGGGCCGCTCCAAGGCCTTGGCCTCCTGGAGTAAAGCGATCATTTGGGGGATGTTATGGCCGTCGATGGGGCCGAGATAGGTGAAACCCATCTCCTCAAAAAAGGTGTTCTGGAGCACGAAGCGCTTGATCCGGTTCTTGAACCCCTCGATGTTTTTGGACATGCGCCGGCCCACCATGCCCCGCTCCAGGACCCGGACCACGAACCGCTTCAAACGGTTGTAGCCGCTGCTGGCCCGCAGGCGGGAAAGGCTCCGGCTCATGGCGCCCACGTTCCGGGAGATGGACATCTCATTATCGTTGAGCACCACCACCAGGGGCAGTTTGCTGTCCCCCCCGTCGTCCAGGGCTTCGTAGGCCATGCCGCCAGTCAGGGCGCCGTCGCCGATGACGGCCGCCACATGGCCCGGCTCATGGAGCAGCTCCTTGGCCCGGACCATGCCCAGGGCCGCGGACAAGGAGGTGCTGGCGTGACCGGTGTTGAAGGCGTCATAGGGGCTCTCCTCCCGCTTGGGGAAGCCCGAGAGGCCGCCCTCCTGACGCAGGTTCCGAAAGGCGTCCCGCCGCCCGGTCAATATCTTATGGGCATAGGCCTGGTGACCCACGTCGAAGATCAGCCGATCGGCTTCGTCCGTGTACACCCGGTGCAAAGCAATGATGAGCTCCACTGCCCCCAGGCTCGCGGCCAGGTGCCCGCCATTTTGGGACACGCAGTCCACCATGTAACCCCGGATCTCCTCCGCCAGCGCGGGAAGCCGATCCTCAGGGAGGGCCATGAGGTCCTTGGGCTCATTCAGTTGTTGCAAGAGCGGATAATCCTTCATGCTTTCCTCGTGGCGATCCTGTCCGTAAGGGCCAGCAGATACGCCGCCGCTTCTCCCTCGTAGGCGCCCATGATCCCGCGAATGTCCGCCGCCAGGGCGTCGATCCTGCGCCGGGTCTCCGCCGCGCCGAGCAATGTCACGTAGGTGAGCTTGCCCTCGGCCTCGTCCTTCTCCTGGTCCAGCAGATCGTCGGTCATCTGGAACAGCAGCCCCAGCTTGTCCGCAAAGGCGCGGATATGATCCACCTGCGCCTCGTTCGCGCCGCCCCGGTACGCGCCGGACAGGCAGGCCGCCCGGAAGAGGGCGCCGGTCTTATAGTCGTGGATATGCTGCAAGGACGCCAGATCCCGCGCAGTCACGTTGAGATCCAGGCTTTGGCCCGCCGCCATCTCCAAGGCGCCCTGAAGGATGGCCTTCTTGGCCGCCTTCTGCCCCGCCACGTCGCACAGCAGGCGCATGGCCATGGTGAGGAGCCCATCTCCGGCCAGGATGGCGTTGGCCTCGCCGAAGGCCTTGTGGCTGCTGGGCTTGCCCCGGCGCATGTCGTCGTTGTCCATAGCGGGCAGATCGTCGTGGATGAGGGAATAGGCGTGGATCATCTCGAGGGCGCACGCAAAGGGCATGGCGTCCTCCGCCTGGCCGCCCATGAGCTCGCAGCAGGCCAAGCACAAGCAGGCCCGGATGCGCTTGCCGCCGGACAGGAGGCTGTAGCGCATGGAGCGGAGGAACAGCTCCGGCAAGTCGAAGGTGCCGCTATATCGGTCCAACGCCGCTTCGATGGGAGGCAGATAGTCCTTCATTGGTCCGCTCCCGGCGCCTTGAGTCGCTTTTCGAAGGCGGCCAGCTCCTTGGCGCAGCTGTCGTACAGGGCCATGCCCCGCTCGTGGAGGGTCACCATCTCCTCCAGGGGCACGCTGCCGCTCTCGAGCTTTTCGATCAGCTCCTCCAGCTCCGTCATCTTCTCCTCAAAGGTCTTTTCACTCTTTTTCATACAAATCCTTTCCCGTCACATCCGCCTGTATGCGGCCATCCCGGAACCGCAGGGCGATGCCCTGGCCCACAGCCGTGTCCGCCGCCCGGCGCACGATGGCGCCCTGATGATCGTACACCAGGGCAAAGCCCCGATCGAGCGCGCCCAGAGGGTCAGCGGCCCTGAGCCGCGCGTTCACGGTGATCAGGGCGTCCCGCTGCTTCTGCAGCCGCCGCTTGATCCCCTCCTCCAAAGCGTCCCGGCACTGATCCAGCCGCTGCTGCTCCTGCTGAAGGCGCTGCTCCGTCACCAGTCCGCCCCGCCGATGCATCAGCAGCTCCAACCGATCCTGCTTGCGCTCCACCCCGTGCAAGAGAGCGGACCGAATCCTGTCCCGGCTTTGGGTCAGCCTATCCTGAAGCTTGCTGAGCTCCGGCACAGCCAGCTCCGCCGCCGCCGAGGGCGTGGGCGCCCGCAGGTCCGCCGCAAAATCCGTCAGTGAAAAATCGATCTCGTGGCCCACGGCGGAGATCACCGGCAAACCGCAATCATGGACCGCAGCCACCACGATCTCCTCGTTGAAGGCCCACAGATCCTCCAGGGAGCCGCCGCCCCGGCCCACGATCAGCACGTCGCAGCGCCGCTCCTCATCCGCCTTGCGGATGGCCGCGGCGATCTCCCCGGCCGCCTTCTCCCCCTGGACCGCCACAGGGTACAGGACGATGGGCATGTTGGGGAATCGGCGAGCGATCACGTTGCGGATGTCCTCAATGGCCGCGCCGGTGCCGGAGGTCACCACCCCCACCGCCCGGGGCAGAAAGGGGATGGGCTTCTTCAGGCTCTCGTCGAACCAGCCCCGGCCCTTCAGCTCCTCCCGCAGGGCCAAAAACTTCTGATACAGGGCCCCGTCCCCGGTCTTCTCCATACGCTCGGCATAGACCTGGAAGGCGCCGTCCCGGCCGAAAAGGCCCGCCCGGCCCTCGATGCGGACCGACATGCCGTCCTTGGGAAAGAAGCTGAGGCGCAGGGCGTTGGGCCGGAACATGACGCAGCGCACAGCGGCCGCGTCGTCCTTCAAGGTGAAGTACAGGTGGCCGGAGGTGTGGCGCTTGAAGGCGCTGATCTCCCCCGTCACCGTGAGCTCGCCCACGAAGGGGTCCCGGGAGAGCATCAAATCCACATATTCGTTCAGTTCGGACACGGTAAAGACCGGCTTCAGCTCCGTCATAGGGCCACCTCCCGATCGAATCCCAGAGCCGCGATGCCCACGGCGTTGTCGCTGCTATAGCGGCTTTCGCCGAAGAAGAGGGGCAGCGCGCACCGGGCCCGCAACAGCTCCCGCAGCAGCAGACTGGAGGCCACGCCCCCGCACAGGAGCACGGGCCGCTCCCCCTGCTGCCGGGCCGCATTGGTGAGGAGCTTGGTCAGGGTCCTGGCCAAAAGATCGTAGATGCCGTAGGCCACCTCCGCCGCCGGACGGCCCTCGTCCAGGGCTCTCCGGGCTGCCGTTTCCGCCCCGGACAGGGAGCAGGTCAGTCCCCGCACGGAAGACGGGATGCGCACGTCCCGCGCCGTCGCCTGCCGGGCCAGGGCCTCCATCTCCTTCCCCGACGGGAAGCCGCACTTCAAAAGCACTCCCACCCGGTCCACCAGCTGGCCCGCGTGCAGGTCCTCGGAGCGGCCCAGCGGCTCCATGGCAAAAGCGCCGGGCGCCTTTCTCTGGACGGACAGTAGATCGGTGGTGCCCCCGGAAAGGTGGACCGCATAGAAGGGCTTTTCCATCAGTCCTTCGTTCCCGATCAGGGCGGCGCGGATGTGGCCGCTCTGGTGGTCCAGGGAACAAAGCGGCACCTGCAGAGAGGCCGCCAGGGCCCTGGCCACGCCCAGGCCCGTGAGGAACACGGGCATGTAGGAATCCTCCCGATCCACCGGGGACCGGCTACAGGCCACCGCCGCGACATCCGCCGGCGACACGGCCGAAAACGCTTCCTCCACCAGGGGCGGCAGCTGCCGGGTATGCAAAAAAACGCCCTCGGACTGCCGAAGCCCCCGGTCGCCCCGCTGGACAGGGAGGACTGTCCTCCCGTCATACAGGACGCCGGAGCTGCCGAAGCAGGCGACCGAGGTCGTGTAACAGCTGGTGTCGATGCCCAGCACCGCGCCCTTCATTCGCTGCAAAAGGCCCGGGCCACGCTGCCCAAAATGCCGTTGATGAAGCCGGCGGACTTGTCCTCACCGTAGGCCTTGGCCAGCTCCACCGCCTCGTTGATGGCGGCGCCTACGGGGACCTCGGGCATGTACTTGAGCTCGTAGACGGCCATGCGCAGGATGGTCAAGTCCACCTTGGCCAGCCGGTTCAGGGCCCAGCCCTGGGCGTACTGGCCGATGACGCCATCCAGCTCCTCCTGACGGGTCTGAACGCCGTACACCAGGTTCTCCAAAAAGGTCTTGTCGCTACCGGAGAGGGTATCCGCCTGCTCGCTCTGCTCCAAAACCTCGTTCATGGACTCCTCGCCGCCCAGGGAAGCGGCGTAGAGCATTTTCATTGCGATCTCACGCGCTAAGGAACGATCCATATCCGACCTTTACCTTTTTTGAAAGATGCTGGCGAAGAAATCCTTCACCGCTGCCCATCCGCCCCGATCCATAAGGGTGCCGATCAGCACGCCCAGGGCCACGAGCAGCGCCAGCAGCAGCGTCCGCCAAAAGCCGATGCACAGGAACAATATCCCCAGCACCAGGGCGGCCGCCGCCATGATGGTGAGCCATCTGTGCTCACTGTAAAACTGTTTCAACCAATCCTTCATAGCCTGTCCCCTTACTTGACCTGCCCGGGAAGCTGCTCCACAGGCGCCGGCTTGGGCTCCTTCCCTTCCGCCGCAGCCTCCACCATGATGCTGACCTTCCCCACATGGATGCCCGTCATCTCCAGGACCCGGCCCTTCAACCGCTCCTGGAGCATGGCTGCCAGCGGAGCCACGGCCACGCCGGGATTCAGCGCCATCTCCAGCTCCACATCCACACCGCTGCCGTTGTTCTGCACCTTGCTCCGGCAGGTGCGGACGCCCTCCGTCTCCTGGGCGATCCGGCGGGCCATGTCGTTGAGCACGCTCAGCGTCACATAGGCGCTGCCGTTCTCCCCGTCGCTGACCAGGGCGGCTTCCTCCTGCTGACGAGGTTTATGGCGCAACAAGAGCACGATCGCGCTAAGAATGCAGAGGAAAGCCAGCACACCCACCGCGATCCGCACGGCTGGCACCTGCAGCCAGGAGATGGCCGGGAACAGGATCAGAAGAAGGAGCAGCAGGCTGAGCACGACGGCCAACAGGGACAAGACCCACAGCAGCAATCGGTCCACCAACTTCATAGCATTCTCTCCTTCCCAACCGGCAAGAGCCCGCGCCATAGCGGGCTCCGGCCAGGATCATTCTACGGAATCACATCCCATGCGGCGCTATGGCTCACGCTTCTGGCTCCTGCTCAGGCTCTGGCTCCGGTTCCGCCTCGGGTTCGGGCTCGCCTTCAACCTCTTCCGGTTCGGGCTCCGGCTCGGCCTTAGCCTTGATCTTGGGCTTGGGCTCCGGCTTGGGCTCCGGCTCGAAATAGATGGCGTTCACGTTGACGTTGATCTCCACCACCTTGAGACCGGTCATGGTCTCGATGGCGTTCTTGATCTCCTCTTGCACCTTCTGAGCCACCGCCTGGATGCGGTAGCCATATTTGACCACGATGGTGATGTCGCAGGTGCACTCTTCGGCGCCGACCTCGACCTTCACACCCTTGGTATAATTCTTCTTGCCCAGCTTCTCGGTCAGCCCCTCCATGGTGGTGCCGATCATGGCATGGACGCCCTCCACTTCACCGGCAGCGAGATACGCAATGGTCGCCACCACGTCATCCGCAAATACGATCTTTCCGCCCTGGGTGCTCTCCATGTTGGTATCGACTTCGTTCATTGTGTTGACCTCCTTTTGGTTTTTGGACACTTTGATACATCTATAGTATACCAACTCCAAACGAAAAAGGCAACCTTTATTGTGCGGTTGATACCTTGATATTTTCTGCCGTCTCCCCCGTCTCCCGCAACACGATGTCCAGTATCTGGGCCACCTGCTCGTCGGTGAGGGCGTCAGCGTCCACGATCACGTTCACGGAACCGTTGTGCATGGACACGATCACCTCCTCGAAGCCCTTGGCCCGGATCAGGTTCTCCGTGTTCAGCTCCGATTCCATACAGCCCACCAGGGTCATCTTCTGCTTCTGCGCCTCGGACAGGGTCGCCTCGTCGCCGCCCTGGGCCACGATGGCATCCAGGTACGCCAGCTCCTGGGTGCGCACGCTGTCCCGCTCGCTGCGGTACATGTCGAAGAAGCTGCCCTGGGCGCCCGGAGCGGACACGCTGACGGCCGCCGTGCTCGCCTGCGCCGTCCGCTGCTCGTTCCGGTTCATGATCACGTTGGCAGCCACCGCGGCGAGCAGCAGCAGACTGACGCCCAGGAGCGTCATGGTGCGGCGATTCAGCAGTTTCCTCATGTTTTGGATCGATGGTCTCATGTTTTTTCCTCCTTGTCGTATGTTGTCGCATTTGGGTACACCCATACTCTGCTCTATCCTATGAGGGATAGTTCATTTCAAACACCTCGATGCAGGAAAGGGCCACGCCCGTCACCGCCTGCACCGCCCGCTGCAGGCTCAGCCGCACCGCGGGGTCCGCCGCGCCCTCCGCCACCACGATGACGCCCCGGATCTCGGGCTCCCGCTCCACCAGGATGATGGGGCTCTGGCCGCCCTCGGTGGAGACGGTGGCGGGCTGCCGCATCTCGCGGGACTGCTCGGTCCGGGTGGCCGTGGTCCCGCCGGAGGTCTCCGACGAGCTGGCGTCCCGGGTGCTGACGGTGGCCGCCACCCGCTCCCCCGCCGTGGCGTAGGTGACGAGGACCCGCACCCGCCCCGCACCGCGAACGGTAGAGAGGATGTCCTCCAGGCGGGCCTCCAGGGTCTCCTCCTTCGCCTGTGGCCCGTCCCGGGGCGCCGCCCGAAACCAGCCGTCGCCCAGGCCGTAGAAGAGGAGGGCCAGCAGGATCAGCGTCCCATACAGGACCGGGGTGAAGAAGCGCCAGCCCCGGAGCCGCGCCAAAGTTTTTCGCGCCCACGTGTCCATGGCTCATCCTCCCTTCAGCGCCAGCCAGACCAGGCGCAAGCATTCCAGCAGATAGCAGACGGACACGGCCCGCCGGCCCGCCGCCCCCGCCGAACCGGAGGGACACAGCAGCAACACGAGGCCAGTGACGGCGCCGCACACGCAGAGGGCCATGATTCTGTCGCTCACAGGCCCCCTCCCAGACACCCGGACGCCCCGCCCACGGCCACGCACAGCATGGCTCCGGCGGCCAGGATCAGGGCGCCTAAGATGGTCAGCATCTCTCCTAAAGCGGAGAGCAACGTCCCCATCTCCCGCTGCTCCAGGGGCATGAGCATAGCTGACGCTGCCCGAAGGCCGAAGCCGTGGACCAACAGCGCTCCCGCGGGACCGGCCACCTGGACCGCCACCAGCAGCATGCCGGTCCGCCCTAAGGCTCCCTTCACGAGGCCCAGGCAGGCCACCGTGGCGCCCAGGGAATCGGACAGGAGGGAGCCCACCAGGGGCAGGCTCCCCGCCGCCGCCTTGCCCGTGCGCAAAAGCAGGGAGTCCATGCCCGCCGCGCCTGCACCCAGGAAGGCCGTGATCAGGGAATACCCTAAGCAGATGGCCCGCACGCCCCAGCGGACCAGGCTGAACAGCAGCCGGGAGATGGCCGTGAGCACGCTGTCCCCCATGCAATCCGCTGCACGCAGGACCCCCGCCGACAGGGCGAGGGGCATGAGGCTCCCCTCCATCCACCGCAGGCAGGTGTGGATAAGGAGCTCCCCCGCCGTCCCCATGAGGGAGGCGCCCTGAGGGCTGCCCAGAAGCACCAGCGCCCCGGTCATCAGGGGCACCGTCACGTCTGCCAGGGCCATGACGCCCCGCAGGCACGCGATCCCCCGGCGTATGAGAGGCACCAGCCGCACCAGCAACAAGGCGGCAAGTCCCACGGACAGCACCCGGCGGGCGGGCAGGATGGGGCTGTCCAGCAGCGTTTCGAAGAGAGCTCCCAGCACCCCGGTGACCAGGGCCAGAAGGCACAGGGCTGCCGCGCCGGAAAGGCTGCCAAGGCCCTTCCCTTTCAGCCACAGAAGCAGCCGTGCCGGATCGCTCTCCCCCTCCGCCATCTCCCGGACCAGAACGGAGGGCCGCTGCCACCCCTCGGTCCCCTCCATGGATGAAAAGAGATCGTCCCAGGGCGACAGGTCCACCGCGTCCAGGTATTCCTCCGCCTCGGTGGGCGGCGGCGTAGGCGCGGGCGTGGGGTCCATCGGAGCGAGGAGCAGCAATCCGCAGAGAAGGAGCGCCCTCATGGGCTCAGCTCCGCCAGCACGGTCCCGGCGGAGCGCAGCACCTCCCGCACCGCCGGCAGCGCGGCACACAGGATCATGACCCGGCCGCACAGCTCCACCTTCAGGGCGATATTCCCCTGGCCCCCGTCCTGGCAGATGCGCTTTCCCGCCTCCGTGAGGCAGGCCAGGCCCAAGATGCGGACCACCCGGCCATAGTATTCGGAGGCCAGCCCCTCGACCCCAGCCAGCTCCCGGAGGGAGATCTCCAGGTCCTCGGTCTGTCCGAGCAGCAGCAGGAGCAGCAGGCAGCCCGTGGCAAGGCCCGTCAAGAGGCCGTAGCCCCCGTTGTGCTTGCCAAGGGTCACGGCCAGCAGGGTCCCCACGATCCCCACGCCCAGGACGCGCATCAGCTCCATAGCTCCTCCTTCAATACAATGAAAACACCCGCCGGATGGTCTCCATGAGGGAGTTGACCGTTTCCAGCACCAGCAGCGTCCCGATGGCCAGGCCCACCACTGCCACCAGGGCCGCCAGCTCCTCCCGGCCGCTCTGCTTCAACAGGTTCATGATCACGGACACCAGCAGCCCCAGGCCCGCGATCTTGATGAGGATCTCGATCTGCATATCAGAGGACCAGCAGCAGGGCCGCCGCGCCGCAGAGATACCCCACGGAGCGGTAGACCTGCCCCTTGCGCATCCGCTCCTCCCCGGCCTGCTCCCGAGCCGCTTGCAGGAGCGTGAGCAACCGGCCCCGCTCGGCCTGCAGCGCCGCCGTGGAGCGGCTGTGGGAGCGGGTATAGGCGGCGAGGCTCGAGCGTTCCTCCGCCGTGAGCAGGACAAGGTCAGGATCTTTCCCGCCCGCCAGCTCCAGAAGCGCTTCCCGCTCCGGCGACGGCGGGCTCATCAGCGCCCCCTCCCGGAAGGACACCAAGGCGCTCTGCTGCCGCTCGCCGATCTCGCGGATCAGTATACAGAAGGCGCTCAGCGTCCTCTCCCGCTTCGCCAAGCGTCGGCTCTTTCCCTCCCCCACCAGCGCGCACAGGAGGAACAGCGCGATCCCCGCCAACAGCTTCACAGTCGGTTCCCCTCCTCGTCCCGCACTTCGTCCACCTGGCCGCAGCCCACCAGGCGCACATATCGCTCGAAGGTCCGTGCGGCAAAGAGCCTCTCCATCCCCTCCCGGCGGAGCAGCTCCTCGAAGGTGCCCCCGTGGGCGGTGCATAGGACGGTGACGCCACGGCTCCTGGCTTCCAACACCGAAGCCACGTCCGTACCGAGGTTCAGCTCGTCCGCCGCCAGCACCTGGGGCCCCATGGTGGACAGGAGCCGCAGCAGCCCCTCCCCCTTGGCGACGCCGGAGAGCACGTCCGTCCGATCCCCCAGATCAAAGGCCATGCCCCCCTCCCCGCCGATCTCGAACCGCTCGTCCACCACCCCCACCCGGTGGGGGGATGCGCCGCAAAGGCCGTTGGACAGGAGGCGGATGAGGTCCCGGAGCAGGGTGGTCTTGCCGCAGCCGGGGGCGGAATACAGGAGCGTGGCGCGCAGCCGCCCCTCCGCCAGCAGCCCCGGCAGCACCCCCTCCCCGCAGCCCACCACGGGCCGCAGGATGCGGATGCAGAAGCCCGTCACCATGGCGGGCGCGCCGGTATCAGCGGCGATGCGCCCGGTGATGCCCACCCGGCAGCCGCTGTTCAGGGTGATGAACCCCTGCTGTATCTCCTTCTCCCAGGCGTAGCGGGCGTGGTTGCAGAAGGCCAGGAGCAACCCCTCCTGCTGCCCCTCCCGGAGCATGGGCCGCCCGTTGGGGGCGTAGAGCAATCGGCTCCCGGTGGCCGTGACCACCTCCATGGGCTTGCCCAGCCGAAGCCGAAGCTCCGTGACCCCGGGCAGTTCCAGAGGCGACAGGGCCTGACGCATGTCCTCCGTCAGCAGGGGCAACAGCCAGGTTTTCCAATCCATTCTTTCTTCCATGGTCCACTCTATGACCTGTCCACCCCGCCCATGTGCATGCAACAAAAAAAGCGGCCCGCCGAGGCGAACCGCACGTATTTATGTGGATTTATAACAGTGTCCTGAAGGCCAGGCCGGAGGTCCGGTCGAACCAGGGCGCTTCGCCCCGGCGGAAGCCCTCGAAGACGCGGCGGCAGGTGGCCAGGTCCTCCGTGGTGAAATACAGGGTCACGAAGTCGAAGGGCGGCAGGACCTTATCCCCGAGGTACAGGGGCACGGAGTTGAGCAGGGTCGTGTACCGCCGCCCGTGACAGACCATGGGAAAGACGATGCCCTTGCGGTCCACCAGCTCGGGGCGGCCTGCACAGCCGCCGCAGCCCTTCTCGCCCCGGGCGGGGCAGGCGCGGAACTGCATGAGGGGCAGACGGCCATAGGCGAGGATGCCCCGGGGCCGATTCCCGCCCAGCTTTGCCCCCATCTTCACCGGCAGCTCGAAGGACAATGTGGTGTCCGCAAGGCCCATCCGCTCATAGGCTTCCAGAGACAGGGTGTTGGTCACGTTCAGGGTGGGGCCGCCGTGGACCGCGAGCCCGGCCCTTTGGGCCAAGATGAGCTCGCACACGTTCCACGCCACCGCGTCCGTGAGCCCCTTCTCCTTCAGCGCCATCAGCCGGTCCAAAATGGCCTGCTCCTCCAGGGGCCAGATGAGCTGCGGGAGCTCCGCCCACACCGGCGTCTCCCCCGCCAGCAGCTCCGGGTGCCCCTCGATCTCTTCCATGGGCAGGATGACCGCTTCGACGCCGGGGGCGAAAAAGGCCTGGTCCGCCCGCTCGAAGCGCAGGCGCAGCGTTTGCTTTTGGGGCGTGTACGGCGGTATTTCGGGCACTGCCATGGCGTGGAGCGCGTACCCGTTGCCCCGGCTGCGCAGGGCCAGGAGCTTATCCAGGGCCTCCCGCCTTAGGCCGTTCACCACGGAGCCGGGCACGGGCAGATCGTCAGGCAGGTCTACGCTGCAGGATCGGGCCGAAAAGGGGGTGCCGCCCGTCTTGCTCAGGTTCCGCCGGGCGATGTCCTCGGTGAGGGGGGCCATGTCCATGCGCTGGATGGGGGCGGTGGCCGTGGCTTCGTTCCCCTCCCTGTCCGCTGCCGTCAGGGAAAGGGCGTCACTTGCGGCGGTCAATTTCAGGTCCACGGGCACCCCGGGGAACTCCCGGCGGTAGAGCTCGGCGAGCTTTCCGAAGACGGTCTTGGAGGCTGCGGCGTCCTCAGCGGTGCGCACGCCGAACATGCGCACGTTCCGCTTGCCGGTGAGATACCCGTCGGTGAAGCCGCTGCGGGAGAACACCGCCTGCAGGGTGGCCATGTCCGGCTCCCGCCCGGCGAGAGCGTCCCGGACGGCGGTGACGGCGGCGGCCACGTACTCGGGCCGCTTCATGCGCCCCTCGATCTTCACGGAGCAGACGCCCGCCGCCTCCAGGTCCCGGACCCGGGTGATGAAGCTCATATCCTTCAACGACAGGGCGTAAGGCCGCCCGTTGCAGGCGGAATTGAGCCGGCAGGGCTGGGCGCAGAGGCCCCGGTTGCCGCTTCGCTCCCCCATCATGGCAGAATAGTAGCACATGCCGGACACGCTCATGCACAGGGCCCCGTGAACGAACACCTCCAGCTCCGCCCTGGTCTGCTTGCGGATGGCCCGAATCTCCTCCAACGTCAGCTCCCGAGCCAGGACCACCCGGGCAAAACCCATATCCTCCAGGGCTTTCACCCCGGCGGCGTTGTGCACGGACATCTGGGTGGAGCCCACCAGAGGGAGATCGGGGCAGATCTCCTGGAGCACCCGGACCACGGCCATATCCTGGACGATGACCCCGTCGGGGCCAGCCTCCGCCACCTCCCGGGCGGCGGTCAGGAAGGCGGACAACTCCTCGTCCCGGATGAGGGTGTTGAGGGTCACGTACACCTTCACGCCCCGGCCGTGGCAGTAGTTCACCGCTTCCGCCAGGCTGTTGTCCCTGAAGTTGTCCGCATTGCGCCGGGCGTTGAAGGCGCCGGTGCCCAAGTATACGGCGTCCGCGCCGCTTCTCACGGCGGCGATCAGGCTTTGTTCGTTTCCGGCAGGAGCCAATATCTCCATGGCAGGACCTCCTATTGTTTGTTTCTATTATAGCGAGCCAAATCCCTCCTTGCAATCGCTCTTTTGTGCGAGTATACTATAGGAAACCCTGGGAAAGGCGCAGGAAAATGGAAGTCAAGAAATTCAAGAAAAAGTGGGGCGATCGGAAGGATGGCCGCCGGGTGCGGAGCCTCACCGCCATGTCCATGGTCTCCCCCTATATCATGGTGACCCGGAACACCTCCAGCAATTTCTTCCGGGACACCATAGAGATCACGGAGATAGAGAAGTATATCCGCGAGAAGCGGAAGGAGGGCCTGACCGGCTTCGGCATCATGCACGTGATCATCGCCGCCTACGTGCGGGCCGTCTCCCAGCGCCCGGCCATCAACCGGTTCATTGCGGGGCAGAAGATCTACGCCCGGGACGAGTATATCGAGATGAGCCTGGTGGTCAAGAAGGAGATGTCCCCCGACTCCCCCGACACCTGCATCAAGCCCATATTGGACGCCCATGATACGGCGGCGGACATCTATCACAAGATCAACGCCCTGATCGAGCAGAACAAGGCCACTTCAGAGCTGAACAACAACTTCGACAACACGGCCAAACTCTTCTCCCTCATCCCCGGGGTGCTGCTGAAATTCGCCGTGTGGCTGCTGCGGCTGCTGGACTACTTCGACCTGTTGCCCCGGAAGCTGACCATGGCCAGCCCCTTCCACGCCTCCTTCTTCATCACGTCCATGGGCTCTTTGGGCATCCCGCCCATCTACCACCACCTGTACGACTTCGGGAACATCCCTGTGTTCTTGGCCTTCGGGTCCAAGTACCGGAAGAACGAGCTGAACGCCGACGGCACCGTGTCGGAGAAGAAGTACGTGGACATCACCGCCGTGACGGACGAGCGCATCTGCGACGGGTTCTACTACGCCTCCGCCTTCAAGCTCATGCGCACATATCTCAAGAACCCGTCCGTGCTGGACGAGCCGGTCCTGGGGCCCGTGCGGGACATAGACTGAGCCCATGGCCGCCGGCAAGGGAAAAAAGAAATTCTCCGCTTATATCCTACCCCTCCTGTTCTGCGGGCTCCTCGTCACGCTGGCCGTGCTGAAGGGACAGCCGTCGGAGCAGCCTGTGAAGGCGGTGTTGCAGGAGGGCGAACCCCTGACGCTCACGGACCAGGCCGTGGAGAACTATCTCTACGCCGCCGGCTTCTCCCTTCAGGGCGAGGCCCTTCTGGATGCTGAGGGCAAGGAGGCGGGGGCCCTGACCGCCACAAAGGGTTCGGACGGCTGCATCCAAGCCATGACCCTCTCCTTCCCGGTGACCGCCTATGTCCCCACGGAAGACGACGAGGGCCTTGCCTCCCTGAAGGCCATGCACGACAGCTCCACCCAGCGGGGCGAAGAGCTGTTCCTCTCCCTCTTCGACGCCATTGCCGCCACGGACGCCCGGGTGGCCAATCGTCGGGACAGCGCCCTGGAAAAGCTCTGCAAGACCATGGACACCGGCAAAGCCTCCACCCAGGCCGCCAACACATGGCGGTTCAGCTTCTCCCTGGCGCCGGGCCTGATCGAGGGCACGGTCACGGTCCTGTGTGAAAAGGTGAAATAGCGGGCTGAAAACTTTTACAATATGCGAAAGGCATCCGGTCTTAGGGCCGGATGCCTTTTGTAGAATGGATGATGGATCAATACTTTCTGGCGTCCTTCACGTGGAGGAGGTGGTCCTCATAGGCCTTCAGGTTCCGGGGATTCTCGGAGACCTCCGTGTCGCCCACGCGCCACCAGGAGCCGTAGCCCTCGGTCATGGATTTGGGCAGGACCCGGATGTCGAACACCACGGGCACGCCCTCTATGGTCTTGGCCTCCTTGAGAGCTGCGTACAGCTCCTGGAGAGAACGGATGGTATATGCTTTGCA
>CACWJZ010000021.1 GCA_902761365.1 uncultured Eubacteriales bacterium
CTTCTCCCAATCGCGCCTGGTCTCCACGTCCGCATTCGGATCGGAACCCTCAGGGTATTGCAGATCATCCTGATCCGGCTTCTCCGGAGTCTCAGGCTGCTCGGGCTGCTCGGGCTGCTCAGGCTGTTCCGGCTGCTCGGGCTGCTCAGGCTGCTCGGGCTGCTCGGGCTGCTCAGGCTGTTCAGGCTGCTCGGGCTGCTCGGGCTGCTCCGGCTGCTCAGGCTGTTCCGGCTGCTCGGGCTGCTCAGGCTGCTCGGGCTGTTCCGGCTGCTCCGGCTGTTCCGGCTGCTCAGGCTGCTCGGGCTGTTCCGGCTGCTCCGGCTGCTCGGGCTGTTCCGGCTGCTCGGGCTGCTCAGGCTGCTCAGGCTGCTCAGGCTGCTCCGGCTGCTCGGGAGTCTCAGGCTGCTCGGGCTGCTCAGGCTGTTCGGGCTGCTCGGGCTGTTCGGGCTGCTCCGGCTGCTCCGGCTGCTCGGCATCGCCAGAGCCTTCAGCAGGCTGTTCGGCGTCACCAGTTCCCTTCTGGACCACCACAGAGGCCGGTTCCTCGGTCAGAGTCTCAGCAATTGCGGCGACGGGACATACCGACAACAGCATCATCAGACTCAGCAACAGGCAGATCAGCTTTTATATCTTGTAGCATATGCACCCGGGGATAGTTCAAAAATTCGTAACTTTTTCAGGATTTCAGGGCATAATTCACCTATTTATATCCAGTTAATAAGTATACACCAATGTATACAAAATGTCTACCCTCCCCCATACTATTTTTTTAATTTTTCTCGTATGCGAATTGATTATTCGTCTTTCACCCTCGATTTGCCTGTATTTGTAAAAACACGGATCGACGATGATCCGTGCTTTTATTCTTATCTCCTCTTGTACAGCGGGCGTCAGCCCGTAAATCCGCCTTGATTGAACGGCGGCGGGGTGTCCGGGCCGGGTGTGGCGCCGGGCTCGTCCGGGTTGTTGGGGGCGGGGGTCACCACGGGCTCGTCCGGGTTGTTCTGGGTGGGGACGAAGAAGGTGGCGTTGGGGGAGGGAGAGGCCGCCACATAGCCCACCTCGTGGGGGGAGATGACCACGCCGTTCTTGCTGTACAGGTAGATGGTGACGCTGTCCGCGCCCCGGCCCATGTACTGGGTGGCCTTGTCCATGATGGCGGTGTAGTTCTTCTTGAGTCGGTTCAGCTTGGTAAACAGGTCCGAGGTGTCCCCCACCTCGATGCGGTAGCCCTCGGGGGTGTAGAGGCTGATGCCCATGGTCTCGGTGAGATCCACGGTTTTGATCTTGTCGGCGAGGCCCAGCTCGTCCAGGGTGGAGAGCACGTCCAGCATGCTCTGGACCTGCTCGTCCGCGGGATCGCCGATGCGGGCGCCCTTGTTGGCGCCGGTGATGATGAGCCCCTGGACCAGGGGGAGGCCCGTGTAGCTGGCTGCGTCGCTTTCCAGCACCACGCCCGCCCGGTCGATGACGGCGATATACTCCTTGTTGGGGCCCCAGGCCACGGCGCCCGCCCGGCCCCGCTCCTCCACGGTGATGCGGATGCGGTTGGGGAACACGTACTTAACGGTGGTGCTGAGGTAGGGGTCCTCCTTCAGGTTGTCCCGGGCCTTGTCCAGATCCTGCAGCAGGATATGCCGCTGGAGCTTCAGACCCGAAGCTTTGATCAGATCCTCCTTGGTGTAGCGGGTGGTGGTGCCCACGATGTCGATGCTGCGGATGAGGAAGGTGAAATAGCCGGCCAACAGCAGCAGCACGACCAGGCCCAGCAGGACCAGCATGGCGTACAGCCGCTTCTTCATCTCCACCTGGCGGCGGGCCCGGCGCTGCTCCGCCTCCAGACGGCGCTGCTTCTGCCGGAGCTTGTCCCGCTCGCCGGCCCGCTTTTTGGCCTCCTCCTGCTCCCGCCGGACCTCGGTCTCGTTAAGCAGCAGAGTGGTGGTGGCCTTTTTGGCGTGCTTGCGCTTGCCGTAGCGCTCCTTCGGCCGCTTCTTGCGGGGCACCTTGCCCGTCCGGCGGCCGTAGCGGTCGAAGGTGAAGGTCTCCTGGTCGGATCGCGGCGCCCTGGGGGCCCCGTCGTCCGGTGCTTCGGCGGCCTCCTCGTCCGTGGGCAGGGGCATGGACCAGGCCGGTTGATCCGGTCCCGGCCCTTCCGCCTCGTCCGCGGGTTCATCCTCGGCCTCGTCCTCCGGTTCCTCGTCCTCGTCCTCCAATTCCTCGGCGGCTTCGTCCGCTTCCGCCAGGGCTTTCTCGTCCTCGTCGTCGTCGGAGAACAGGGAACCTACCGCGGGCGCTTCCTCCTCGTCGTCCTCGGCAAACAGGTCGATATACCCTTCCGGCTTATTCTTTTTTGTACGCCGTTCGTCCTTCACCTACTCGTCCTCTCTTCGTATGGCCGCCCCCAGTTGGCGCAGGGTGGCCGCAAACGCCACATATCCTCTGTCGATGCGCTCCGCCTGCTCCACCACGGTGATGCCCTCGGCCCGAAGGCCCGCCAGGGCCAAGGCCGCGCCGCCCCGTAGATCGTGGGCCGTGACCGTGGCCCCGTGGAGGCTCTTCACCCCCCGGATCACCGCCGAACGGCCCCGGATGTAGCAGTCCGCGCCCATGCGCAGGAGCTCCGCCCCGTGGCGGAACCGGTCCTCGAACACATTTTCCTCCAGCACGGAGGTCCCCCTGGCCACGGTGCACAGGGCGAACACCTGGCTCTGCATGTCGGTGGGGAAGCCCGGGTAGGGCAGGGTCACCAGGCGCCTCAGCTCCCGGGGCCGCTCCGGGCCCTCGATGTCCAGGTCCGTGCCCTCGCAATGGATGCGGCATCCCGCCTCCCGCAGGACCGTCAGCAGGGCGGAAAGATGCTCCCGCCGCGCGCCCCGGAGGACCAAGTGCCCCCCGGTGATGGCCGCCGCCACCAGATAGGTCCCCGCCTCGATCCGATCGGGCAGGATGGCGTGGGCCGTGCTGTGGCCCCGCCGGCCGCCTCGGATGCGGATGCGGGAGCTGCCCTCCCGCTTCATATCGTAGCCCGCCCCGTTGAGGAAGGCCATGAGGTCGTCGATCTCCGGCTCCCGGGCCGGGTTCACCAGGACGGTGTCCCCCTCCGCCCCGCAGGCCGCCATGATCAAATTCTCCGTGGCGCCAACGCTGGGGTATTCGAGGGCGATCTCCGCCCCGCCCTTGGGTCGTCCCAGGCAGCGGATGCGCCCCGACGCTTCGTCCACCTTCACGCCCATGGCCCGCAGCCCCTTCAGGTGCAGGTCCACGGGCCGGTTACCGATGTCGCAGCCCCCGGGGTAGGGCGCCTCCGCCGCCCCAAAGCGGCCGACGAGGGGACCCAGCAGAAACACGGAGGAGCGAATGGACCCGGCCAACGCTTCCGGCAGCTCCGCCGTCCGGGCGCCGCCCGCGTCTATGATGAGGCCGTCCTCCCCCCAGTCCGCCCGGCAGCCCAGGGCCCGCAACAGGCCCAGCATGTGCTCCACGTCCGTGAGCCGGGGGCAGTTGCCGATCCGGACCGGCTCCGGGACGAGCATGGCCGCCGCCAGGATGGGCAGGGCCGCGTTCTTGGCGCCCCGCACAGCGATCTGTCCCTTCAGGGCGTGACCGCCTTCGATGATGAGCTTCGCCATAGGTCCCCTCCTCCTGCTCGCATATCCTATGGTATGCGCCAAAGAGGGAAACCGTGATGGGCAAGGGGCCCTTCTTTCGGCATTCGGCCGAAAGGTGTGTTTGTATTGTATCACAGCCCCCTTTGAAAATGAAGTCCCTTTTTCGGGCGACGGAAAGGAGCAACATAAAAGCCCTCCGTGCGGAGGGCTTTGGGAACCTTGGATTGGGCCTTATTTCTGCACGGGCTCGAACATGACGTCCGTCAGGAACTGGATGGCCGTCTCGATCTGCTCCTCGGTCAGCTCCTGGACCGCCGCGTTGGGATTGGGCGTCATCACGAACTCCACGAAGTAGCCCTTGTAAACGGACAGGAAGTCCACGAAGTCCGTGTCGTCGCCCACCTCCCGAACCACCATAAGCTTGGTGCCGAGGCCGGTCTCCCGATACTCGATCTCCACCTGGTTCATCTTCCGGAAGGACTCCTCCAGAATTGCCAGCTCCTCATCGGTCATGTCGTTCATCCGATCCACCTCGGCGTAGGCCTCGTCGAAGGCGATGGACAGATACATCTGGGGCCTGGTCATGTCGTCGGGCAGCACGGAGGCGATGATGCTCTCGCCCCGCATATCCACCACCTGGAGCTTATAGCCCTCGGGCAGCTTGCAGGTGAGCTCGAACTCGCCGTTGACGTTGAGCTTGCCCAGCTTCAGCGTGCCGTCGTCCATCTCCTCCACGGCCATCTGCTTATCCAGCTTGACGGTCAGCTCCTTCTGGATGTATCCGAGCTTGTTGGTCTCGGGGTCCCTGGCCCGATACCAGTTCAGCGTTTCGCCCACCACGATCAGCTCCTTGTCCGCGGCATAGGAGGTGACCTTGGAGGTGATGGTGGAGGGGCCCACGCGGAACGTGACCCAACCGGTGGAACGGCTGGGACGGACGGCGATGTAGAAGGGTGCGACCACCTGCTCGCTCTTGAGCTCCTTATCCAGCAGCTCCTGCTTCTTCTTCAGCTCCTCGGCCTCCTGCTCGGGGCTCTTGGTGGGCTTGGGCGTCTTGGGGGCCTTGGTGGGCTTCTGGTAGGGACCGGGGTCCTTGTCCGTCAGATGGCGGGTCTGGACGTAGCCGTCCCGGGAGCCCCAAACCACCATGGACCAGCCTTTCTTGCCGGTGTAGGAGGTATCCACCCCCACCTTGTCGCCATAGTGCAGTTTGCCCAGGGACTTGGAGGTCCGATTGGGCTCCGCGTGCACGGTCAGATCCTTGCCGTTGTCGGTCTTCACGTACATGGTTTTGATGCCGCTGTCCGCATCGGCCGCAGGCGCCAGGTACGCCGCCATCGGCGCCAGCAGGGCCAGCAGCACGACCCAGATCCAAATCTTCTTCATCTTCTTCATGATTCGATCTCCTTTCCCATATATTGGGAACAGTATATATCCTCATCTATCCTATGGCAATACCCCTATAGAAAAAAATCGTCCCGCGAAAGGACGATCTTGAAAAGGCTGAAGAGTCCTCTAAATGTCAACATCTTTGCTGATGTTCAGCAGGATGCCCATGGACACCATGAACACCAGCAGGGAGGAGCCGCCCGCCGAGATGAAGGGCAGGGGCTGGCCCGTGGTGGGGGCGAGGCCCGTGACCACGGCGATGTTGATGAACACCTGCAGACCGAACACGATGGAGATACCGGCGGCCATCAGGCTCCCGTACCGGTTCCGGCACTTCATGGCCACCCGCATGCCCCGATAGACGATCCAGGCATAGAGCAGGATCACGATGGCGCCGCCCACCATGCCGAACTCCTCGCAGATGATGGCGAAGATGAAGTCCGACTCGCCGTAGGTCATGTACAGGAGCTTCTGATAGCTGTTCCCCAGGCCCTTGCCGAACCAGCCGCCGGAGCCGATGGCGTAGAAGGACTGGATCAGCTGATACCCGGTGCCCTGGGGGTCCTTGAAGGGGTCCCTAAAGGAGGTCAGCCGGGCCAGGCGGTAGGACGCCGTGGTGGCTAGCACGATGAACAGCACCACGCCCACGGCACCCACGATGATGATGTATCGCTCGTCCATGCCGCCCACGTAGAGGAGGATCGCGCCGATGCCGGCCACGATCACGGCCATGGACATGTTGGGCTGCAGCATGATGAGGCCGGAGATGACGCCGATGACCAACAGCATGGGGGCAAGGCCCAACGTGAAGGTGCGCATATCGTCCTTGTGCCGGGCCATGTAGGAGCACATGAAGAAGATCATGCCGAACTTGGCCACCTCCGAGGGCTGAATGGACACGCCCGCGAAGATGAGCCAGCGCTTGGCGCCGTTCAGGGTGGCGGCGCCGGTGTCGCCGCTCTTACCGACGAACAGCACCATGATGAGCAGCGCCACCGACACCAGCAGGAACATGTACCGGAGCTTGTCGAGGTAGCGGTAGTTCACCTGGGACATGATGAGCATCAGGGGATAGCCGATGGCCATGTACATGAGCTGCTTCTTCAGGTAGAAATAGCCGTCCCCGTTCTGGGTGTGGATGGCGTAATAGTAGCTGGCGGAAAAGACCATCACGAGGCCGAAGGCGCACAGGATCGTGACGACCAGCAGGATCGAAAAATCCAGGCTGCCCGTCTGCTTCTTGTAGAGGATCAGGTTCCGTTTCTTTGCCGCAGTCTCCATGCTTTACTCGAATTTTCGTACTATTTCCTTGAACACCCGGCCCCGCTGCTCGTAGTTCTCGAACATGCCCCAGCTGGCGCAGGCGGGGGAAAGGAGCACGTTGTCCCCGGGCTCGGCGAGCTCCCGGCACTTCTCCAGGGTCTCCCGGAAGGTCTCGCACCGGCAGCAGATGCTGTCGAAGCCGTGGCGCTTCGCGGTATCCATGATCTCGTCCGCCGTCTGGCCCAGGACCACGCATGCCTTCACATGGCTGCCGGGCAGGGCGTCGAAGACCTCCTCGAAGCCCGTGTGCTTGTCGTAGCCGCCCAGGATCAGGACCGTGGGCCGGTCCATGGCCTCGATGGCCTTCACGGTGGAGTCGGGGTTGGTGCCCTTGCTGTCGTTGATGTAGCGGACGCCAGAGCGCTCGCACACGAACTCGATCCGATGCTCCACGCCCTGGAAGGTGCGCAGCGTCTCTTTGATGATCTCCGCATCCACCCCCTGGGAGAGGGCCAGCAGGGCGCAGAGCATGGCGTTCTCCAGGTTGTGGCCGCCGGGGATGTATATCTCCTTCCGTTCCATGAAGGGCGTGTCCACCCCCTGCCACCGGAGCATGATGGTGTCCCCGTTCATGTACATGCCCTCGGGCACCTGCTCCTTGCGGGAGAAGTAGAGCACGTGGGCGGGGGTGAGCTTGGCAAAGTCCCGAACGATGGGATCGTCCCAGTTGAGCACGGCGTAGTCCTCCGCGGTCTGGTTGTCCAAAATCTTGGCCTTGGCGGCGATGTACTTCTCCATGGACCCGAAGCGGTCGATATGGTCCGGGGTGATGTTGCACACGCCCGCGGCCTTGGCATGGAAGCGCACGTTGCCCTCCAGCTGCAGCGCGGCGGTCTCGGCCACGATCACGTCCCCGGGCTTCGTCTCCATGGCGTGGGCGGAGATGGCCACGCCGATATTCCCCAGCACGAAGGTCTTCCGGCCGGAGGCCTTGAAGATCTCACCGGTCAGAGTGGTGCAGGTGGTCTTGCCGTTGGTGCCGGTGATGCAGACGAAGTCGGCCTTGGAATACCG
Organism: uncultured Eubacteriales bacterium; assembly: GCA_902761365.1. Taxonomy (GTDB): domain Bacteria; phylum Bacillota; class Clostridia; order Christensenellales; family CAG-138; genus RUG472. The sequence continues at coordinate 7,335 of CACWJZ010000021.1, forward strand.
GTAGCCGAGCTCGATCTCGCTGATGACCTCGATGCCCCTGCGCTGCGCCTCCACGATGAAGGGCCGGAAGAAGGGGATGATGGGGCTGGGGATCAGCAGATCCACCCCGTCCAGCAGGTCCATGGGGTCGTCGCCCAGCCTCACCTCGTAGGCGATGCCGGACAGGGCTTCGAAGAGACCCTTGATCTCCGGCTTCATGTCGTTGATGATGACCCGATAGCCGTTCTCGTACAGGAGCCGGGCGGCGGCGATACCGCTCTTGGCCATGCCCACGATGAGCGCCGTCTTTTGTTGTGCCATAGTTCGATACCTCGCTTTATTTTGTAAAGATATAGATGCTCAGGGCGCAGCAGGCGCCGGTGAGGAGCATGTACAGGGCCGTGATCTTGGGCTCGCTGATCCCCATCAGCTCAAAGTGGTGATGGAGGGGCGCCATCTTGAACACCCGCTTGCCCTTGCGGAGCTTGTAGGACCCTACCTGGATCATGACGCTCAGCACGGAGGCCACGAAGGCGATGCCCATGAGGGGCAGCAGCAGGGGGGACTTCAACACCAGGGCCTCCATGGCGATGGTGCCGCCCAGGGCCAGGGCGCCCGTGTCGCCCATAAACACCCGGGCGGGGTAGGCGTTGTACAGGAGGAAGCCCATGAGGGCCCCCGCCCCCGCCGAAGAGAAGATGGCCATGCCGCTGCAGTCGGCGCTCTGGCCGGTCCAGCCCGCAAACCCCAGGGACAGGGGCACCAGGCTGAAGAGGACGGCGAAGGTCAGCTGGACCACCAGGGAGGTCCCCGCCGCCAGGCCGTCGAGCCCGTCCGTCAGGTTCACCCCGTTCATGGTGCCCAAAAGCACCAACAGGGCGAAGGGGATGTAGAAGAAGCCCAAATCCCAGCTCTTCCCCGAGAAGGGCAGGGTGATGACGGAGCCCACCCCCTCGTTTTTATAGAGCCAGACGGCCGCCAGCAGGGAGATCACGAACTGCAGCAGCACCTTCTGGTAGGGCAGCAGGCCCATGCTGGAGCCCGTGCTGACCTTGATGAAATCGTCCAAAAAGCCCATGAGCCCGCAGAGGACCATGACCAGCAGCACCGGCAGCACCAGGGCGTAGCCCTCGCCCATGCTGACGAGGGCGGCCAAGAGCCACCCCAGCACCAGGAGCACGCCGCCCATGGTGGGGATGCCCGCCTTCTTCAGGTGGGACTGGGGCCCCTCCTTCCGCTCCGCCTGGCGGAAGTTCATGCGCTTCAAAAAGCGGATCACCACCGGGCCGGGGATGGCCGCGAACAGGAACCCCAGCAGCAGCGGCAGCAGCAGGTCATGTACCCAGGCCATCTTGCTTCTCCCGCAAATAGTCCTCCACGATCTCCCGATCGTCGAAGTGGTGCTTCACGCCGTGAATCTCCTGGTAGGTCTCGTGGCCCTTGCCCGCCACCACGATCACGTCCCCGGTCTGGGCCATGTCCAGGGCGTAGTGGATGGCGCGGCGCCGATCCTCGATGATCACGTAGGGCGCGGCGGTCCGGCGGATGCCCTCCTCGATACTGTCGATGATGGCCATGGGGTCCTCGGACCGGGGGTTGTCGCTGGTCACCACGGAGAAGTCCGCGTGGCGGCCGGAGATCTCGCCCATGATGGGCCGCTTGCCGTGGTCCCTGTCCCCGCCGCAGCCGAAGACGGAGATGAGCCGATTCTTCGCAAAGCTCCGGGCCGTGACCAGCACGTTCTTCAGGGCGTCGGGGGTGTGGGCGTAGTCCACGTACACGGCGAAGGGGCGGCCGAAGGTGTCCGCGGCCTGGAGCCGGCCCGCCACGCAGGGCAGCTCCTCCAGGCCCTTGCGGATGATCGGGAAGGGGATGCCCGCCGCCTGCGTGAGGGCCGCCGTGCCCATGGCGTTGTACACGGAGAACAGGCCCGAGATGTGCAGGTCCACCCGCCCGTCCCCCTTGGGGGTGAACAGGTGGAAGGAGGCGCCGGCGGTGGTGATCTCGATGCCCTTGGCGTAGAAATCGCCGCCCTTGTAGATGCCCATGGTCCAGACGGGGCAGGGGAGCCCCTCGCTCATGTAGGCGGCGGCCGGGTCGTCGTCGTTGACGATGGCCAGCTCCGTCTGATAAAACAGCTTTTTCTTGGCCGCCCGATACGCTTCGAAGGTCTTGTGATAGTCCAGATGGTCCTGGGTCAGGTTGGTGAACAGGGCCGCCTTGAAGCGGATGCCCGCCACCCGGTTCTGGGCGAGGGCGTGGCTCGATACCTCCATGATGACCAGGTTCACCCCCCGCGCCACCATGTGGTCGAGGAGCCGGAACAGATCCACGGACTCGGGGGTGGTCCGCTCGGTCTCCACCACCTCGTCGCCGATGAGATTGTGGATGGTGCCGATGAGCCCCACCTTCCGGCCCGCCGCTTCCGCCACGGCCTTCACCATGTAGGTGGTGGAGGTCTTGCCGTTGGTGCCGGTGACGGCCAGCATGGTCATCTTCCGCTCGGGATGGTCGAAGAAGCAGGCCGCCGACCGGGCCATGGCCTCCCGCCCGTCCGTGACCAGGAGCTGGGGCACGTCCAGGGGGAGCCTTTCCTCCACGATCAGGGCCGCGGCCCCCTTGTCCACCGCCTGCTGGGCGAAGCGGTGCCCGTCGGTCTTCTCCCCCCGCAAACAGCAGAACAGGGCCCCGGGCGTCACCTTTCGGGAATCATAGGCAACGTCCGTGATCTCCACGTCCCGTTCCGGGAGGGTCACATGCAGCTCTTCGGCTATCCTGGATAACAGCATATTTTCTCCTTGTGCTTCCACATGAAACGCCCTCATGGGCATTTTCTCTCTTTATTCTGTAGTAGTAGTCGGGCCGGAAAACTCCACATGGACCGTACTCCCCCGGGGGATCTTGGTGCCCTCCGGGTACTGGACCATGGTCACCGTGCCCATGCTCCTGCTTCGATCGTAGTCCATGATGAGCCCCGCCTTGGTCAAAGCGTCTAGGGCGTTGATCCGGTTCTTGCCCATGATCTTGGGCACCGTCACCATCTCGATCTCCTCCTCCTCCCCCTGGAAGGTGGTCCAGGCGGTGTAGAGGATCACGGGGCTGCCCCGGACCACCATGTTGCCGGGAGCCGGGCTCTGGCGCTGGACGGCGGCGGCCCGCTCCGTCTCCATATAGACCGCGTCCAGGCCCGCCGTTTTCAGGGCCGCCACGGCCTGCTCCACGGTGAGGCCCCGCACGTCCGGCACGGACACGGCGCTCTCCTTCCGGTCCATGGGCACGGAGAAGTAGGTGAGGACGTTGCGCAGGACCTGCTGCACGTAGGGGGCGGCCACGGTGCTGCCGTAGACCACGGGCACCTGGGGCTCATCCACGATGATCATGCACAGGTACTCCGGGTCGTCGGCCGGGGCGAAGCCCACGAAGGAGGCCACGAGCAGGGTGCTGGACACATTCCCTTTTTCGTCGTACTTCTGGGAGGTGCCGGTCTTGCCGCCCACGCTGTAGCCGGGGATGGCCGCGTTCTTGCCGCTGCCGGAGTCCACCACGCCGGTCAGATACCGGCGGATCTGGGCGGAGACGCTCTCGTCGATGACCCGGCGGACCACCGTCCGCTCGTTGTGTTCCATGACGGTGCCGTCGGGGGCGGTCACGTCCATGACGTAGTAGGGCTTGAGGAGCTCCCCGCCGTTGATGGCGGCGCATACGGCCATGGCCATCTGCATGCCGGTGCAGGAGATGCTCTGGCCAAAGCCGATGCGGGCCAGGTCCGTGTCCCGGATATACTTGCGGTGGGTCACCTTGCCGGTAGTCTCGCCGCCGATGCCCACGCCGGTCTTGTCGTTCATGCCGAAAGCGTAGATGTATTCATAGAATTTGTCCGTGCCCATCTTCAGGGCCATGGACATAAAGGCCGGGTTGCAGCTGTTCTGCACCGCCTGGGCCAGGGTCTCGTGGCCGTGGCCCTTGGTGCGCCAGCACTTGATCTTCTGCCCCAGCACGGAGAGGGATCCCTTGCAGTTGAAGGAGGTGGCATCGTTCACCGTGCCGGAGTCCAGGGCCGCCGCCAATGTCACCACCTTGAACACGGACCCGGGCTCGTAGGTCTCGGTGACCATCCGCTGCCGAGACAGGTCCAGCAACGTTTCCGCGTCCGTTCGGGGCGGGTTGTTGGGGTTGATGGTGGGATAGGAGCTGATGGCGTAAATCTCGCCGGTCTTGGGGTTCATGACCACACCGTAGGCGTACTTGGCCAAATTCGTACGGGCCGCCTCCTCCAAAGCGTTCTGGAGGAAGCCTTCGATGCCCGTGTCCACGGACAGCTGGACCGTGGCGCCGGAGATGGGGGCGATGTAGGAGCTCTCGCCGCCGGGGATCTCCTTGCCGTCCCGGTCGGTCTCGAAGATCTGCTTCCCGTCCACGCCGGAGAGGACGGTGTTGAAGCTGAGCTCCACGCCGGTCTGGCCGTCGCCGTCCACGTTGGTGAAGCCCAAAAGCTGGCCGAACAGATTCCCCTCGGGGTAGTTCCGCTTCACGTCGGCGTAGTAGCTGATGGCCCGATTCTCCTGGAAGGTGACCAACTGGGCGATGATGTTGGACTCCACCTGGTCCTTGATCTTCACCTGCTGATAGGGCTTGCCGTCCCTGGGATTCAGCTTGGTCATCTTGTTCATGATGGTCTCGTAGTTCACATTGAGCAGGGTGGAGAGGATGTTGGCGATACGCTCCCGGTCCGCCTCCTCCGTGATGGATTGGGGGTTCACGCAGACCATGTAGGTGGTGTAGCTCTCCGCAAGCACGTTGCCGTTGCGGTCCAATATCTTCCCGCGCTCCGCCTTCAGGGACAGGGAGCTCTGCCACTGGCGCTGGGCCATGCGGGCGTACTCCGGGCCCTTGACGATGGACACGTAATAGAGGTTCGCAAAAATCGCCAGCAGCAGGAGTACAGCGAAGGCGGAAGCCACCAACAGCTTCCGGCGAAGGCGGGATATGCGGGGCCGCCGCGCCATGACCTTTTTTCGCTTTCTTAGCTCCAACTCTGTCCTTTCCCTCAGTTATCGTTCCAGCTCATGACCCGGCCCACATTCTGGTTGGCCTCGTTGATGGTGGTGTAGTCGTTCAGCATGCTCTGCTCCTTCCGAAGCAGGGAGATCTTCTCCTTGTAGCTGGAGATCTCGCTCTCCAGGGTGTGGATCTCCGTGTAGATCTTGGCGATCTGGGCGCTGCCGCTGATGGCCAGGATGGCCGTGCCCGCGATTAGGAACACCGCCAGGATCATGAGGATGCGGGAGTAGATGGGCACCTTGGGCCGCTCCACCTCCACCGCCTGCTCCACCGCCACGTCCTTCTCCCGGGGCTGGGGGTAGACGGGCAGGCTCTCGGCCACCTCCTCGATCATCCTGACCTCGGGGCCGCGACCGCGGGAGGGGGCGTAGATGCGGGTCACCGGCGCACCGGTGCCGTTGTGCTTCTCGGTATCAAAGGATACTTCCATCGGCTTTCGCCCTCCCTTCTCTATACGTGTTTCCGCTCGTTCCTATGCCTTGGCCCAGCTTTTCCAGGGCCCTGAGCTTGCAGCAGGCGGACCGGCTGTTCTCCCGCTGCTCCGCCTCACAGGCTATTAGCGGGTGTTTGGTCAATATTCTCCCGTAGGGCGTCCGGCCGCAGACGCACTGGGGGCTCTTGGGCGGGCAGACGCAGGGGTTCTCCGCCGTCCGAAAAGCGGTTTTTACGATCCGATCCTCCAGGGAATGGAAGGTGAGGATCACGAGCCGGCCGCCGGGATTCAACAGGTCGATGCAGCCGTCCACCGCCTCCCGAAGGCCCTGCAGCTCCCCGTTCACCTCGATGCGGATGGCCTGGAAGCAGCGGCGGGCCGGATGCTGCTGCTCCTTATGGCGGAACTTCGCGGGGATGGCCCCGGCGATGAGATCGGCAAGGGCCGTGGTGGTCTCGATGGGCTGCTCCGCCCGCCTATCGCAGATGCGCCGGGCGATCAGGGGCGAGAAGCGCTCCTCGCCGTAGTCCCGGAAGATGCGCGTAAGTTCCTTCTCCGAATAGCCGTTCACCACGTCGAAGGCGGTGAGGGCGGCACTTTGGTCCATCCGCATATCGAGAGACGCCTCCGCCTTGTAGGAGAAGCCGCGGCTGGGCTCGTCCAGCTGGTAGGAGGACACGCCCAGATCCAGCAGGATGCCGTCCGCCTTTCCGATGCCCCGCTGCAGCAGCAGGGATTTCATGTGGAAGAAGTTGCCGTGGATGGCGGTGAATCGATCGCCGAAGGGGGCCAGCCGCTGGGAGGCCGCCTTCAGGGCCGTTTCGTCCCGGTCGATGCCTATGAGGCGACCGGTCGCCGGCAGAAGGGACAGTATGGCTTCGCTGTGGCCGCCGCCGCCCAGGGTGCCGTCCACGAACAGGCCGCCCCGACCGGGCAAAAGCAGGTCCGTCACTTCCCGGACCATGATGGGCACATGGTGGAAAGGCTGTGTGTTTGCAGCAGTCTCCATGCCGGACCTCCTTTCTCGCCGCCGTCGCGGGCGCGTCTGGGCGTATGCACATACGTCCACATATATATACAGAGTGTATTATATCGCAAGTCCACCCGTTTGTCAGTAAGAAAATGTGTTATTAACGTGAGTTATTTTTTAATTTCGGGTTTGTTCCTTTTTCTTTTCAGGAGAAAAGAAAAAGGGAACCGAAAAATAAAAGCCTAGAAAATAAGCATATAAACAAAGAAGGGCTTGCCGCGACAGCATGATCCCTTCTGAAAGTTCTTTGGTTGTACCTTTTTTACAAAAAAGGTGCGTGCTTTGTTCTCTTCCTCTATCTCTTCACTTTATCGGAATACCCGAACAGCAGCCCGTCGGGCAGGGTCCTGAGCTGGCTCCAGTCCTTCTTGTTGCCGCCCTTGTTCAGTCGCTCGCCCATGAACACGATGCAGGCGGACACGCCGCCGTCCATGTTGTAGGCTTCCGTGCAGCCGTAGGACGCCATGAGCTCCGTGAACTCCACTAGATTCCAGCCTAAATTGGCCTTGGGATAGTCACTGCGGTAGCCGCCCACGATCACGATGAAGTGGCCGGGCTCCACCATGCCCACGCCCACCCGGGGGTTGGTCTTGTAGAGCCAGTTGTTTTCCAGGGTCTTAGTGCCCGTCTTGGCGCCGTCGTGGATGAGGATGGGGCCGAAGGAGATGCAGTTCTCCACGCCGCCCTCCTGCAAAAGCTGGGCGGAGATGATTTTCTCCTTGGGGACCAGCTCTATGGACAATGTCTCGGGGTGCCAGATCATCAGATCCCCCTTATTGCTGTCCTGATAGACCCAGCCGTCCCGAATGAGGATGCCCTTCTTGTCCTTATCCATGTGGATCAGGTTGTCGCCGGTGATCATCAGCACCGAGCGATAGCGCTTGGCGATGCTCATGGCGTCGTCCTTGCCGGTGCCCGAACGCTGTTCGTGGCCGAACCCCGCCCTGAACTCGTTCGCCCGCATATGGATGTCCGCCACATAGTATGGAAATTCCATCTTCGCGGCCGTGCCGGTGTACCGGGTGACCTCCATGGACAGGGTCTTGTTCTTATAGATCCACCGGCCTTGGTCCGCGTCCATCACCAAATACTCCTCCCCATTGGTATACAGTCCCTCGTCGGGATCGGGGGTGGCCGTGGGGGCAGGGGTGGGTTTTGCCGTAGGTTCCGGCGTGGGCGCGGCAGTGGGCGCGGCAGTGGGCGCCGGGGTCGGCTCCGCCGTGGGCGCCTCCGTGGACGTGGGCGCCGGGGTAGAGGTGGGCACCACTGTGCGATGAGCCGCAGCTTCCTCTGCGATCATGCCGTCGAAATGCTCCGCAGCAGCAGCCTGGCGCTCATTGATGGATGCCGCCACATATAGACCAACACAGAGGACAGCTCCCGCCAGAATAGGCACCAGGATACCCACGATCACGGGGAGCTTGGTACGGACGGCCTTCTTTAAAACGATCATGGCAACGAACAGGACTGCCGCCAAAGCTAATGCCATCAGGATGGGCCGCAGCACGACCCGCGTCTCCGCCGTCCTGGGCATGGGCGTGGGCACGGGCGTGGACGGTACGACGGCTGCCACAGCCGCAGGCGCTTCCGTGACCACGGGCGTCTCCGTGGCGATCTTTACTTCGGTAACCGGCGCCGCTTCAGGCGTAGCCACGGGCACCGGTTCCTCCGTAGGCGCCGAAGTGGGTTCCGCCGTGGGCTCGACCGTGGGTTCCGGGGTCGGCGTGGTCTCAGGCGCCGGGGTGTCGAGAGCTGTATAACTGATGTTCGCCAGCATATCCCCGTCCTTGAACTTGTTCCCGTTGGCGTAGTGCAGGGTATAGGTATCGTCCCCATAAGGGGTGTAGTGGAAGGTGCGCAGGGAGGCGTAGCCCTCCTCGAACAGGGCGACCGCCCGATCGTAACCGCCAGAAAAATCCTGGACCTCGCCGTTGCTGGCGCCCTTGTCCACCACGTAGTATATCTTCTTCAGGGAGGACATATGCTTGAGTCGGTCCTGAAGGCCGCTCACCACCGCGTTGGTCATCTCCGATTCGGACATCAGCGGAAAATGCCTCGTCTTGCCGTGAGTCACGATCACGGACGGAGCGCAGTTCTCGATGACGGCCAGGAGCTTCTTGGAAACCTCCCCGTTTTTCTCCATGGTGCTCTTCAGCACCGTGCTGTCCAGGGACCGGATGCCGGCCGTATCGAGAAAAATAGGCTCGTTCCGCATGCCCATTCGCCACAGGGTTCGAAGACACTCCTCCTGCCGTTCCCGATTATAGGGGTTTAGATACACCACCTGCACGGGTACGCCCTGACTGACCAGGGAGGGGAGCAGGCCGCCGAAGCAGGCGAGCTCGTCCCCTGGATAACCGGTGATGAGCATCACGGCGGGCTTTTTGAGGTGCGCTTCGAATTGGGGCATCTCCTTAGGCAACTGGCCTTGGGTGTAGGCGGTGAGCTCGCTGAGAGCACAGGCCTGGGAAAAGGTCAGCTGAAAGCCGCATACGCCCGCCTGGGGCACGGGGACGCATTCGTCCAGCCGGGCCGGCACATAATCCGCGGCAGAAACTATATTTTTATTTCCGTCCAGCCAGGCGACGCTGACCTTAGCGGGCAGCTTTTGCCAGGCAAAATAGGCATAGCCGATCTCGCTGCTGCCATAGACGGACACGGTGTCGCCGGAAGTATAGGAGACGCGAGTGTTGTATGCCTTATCCCGCAGCCGGTTCACATAGGCATCGTGCTTTTCGTCCTGAATGGTCAGCAGCTCGCCCATGTCCACCGCCTCCGCCTGACCTTCGGCCACAGAAAAGGCGGTATTGGCCGTGAGGATCAATACCGCAAGGATCAGTATGCAGCTGATGCGCAGAGCTTTTTTCATCGTTTAGAAGATTCGCATGGGAACGACCAGATAGAAATATTCCTCGCTGTTCACAGGCCGGATCACGCAGGGATTGATGGGGCTGTTGCACTCCAAGTATACCTTGTCTTCCTCCACGTTCTTCAGCACGTTCAGCAGGAACTTAGGGTTGAAGGCGATGCTGAGCCCGTCGCCCATGACCTGAGCCGTGAGCTCGTCCTCCACCTTGCCCACCACGCTCTCCGCCTTGACGGTCATGTTCTCCTCGCCGATCCTAAAGAGGACGCTGTTGTTCCCGTCCCGGGAGACCAGCTGGGTCCGATCCACGCTCTCCATGAGGGCGTCCCGATCCACCAGGACCCGGGTCTTGCAGGCCTTGGGCAGGATGCGCTTGTAGTCGATATAGTTGCCGTCGATAAGGCGAGAGATGAGGACGGTTTCGCCCATATCCGCCTTCATATGGGTGCGGGAGAAGGTCAAGGACGCGTCGCCCTCTCCTTCCTCCAGCATGCGGCCGATCTCAGAGATGGTCTTACCGGGGACCACTACCCGCTTTTCAGGCATCTCCTCCGCCACGGTCATGGTGTTCTTGGCGAACTGGAAGGAGTCGGTGGCCACCAGGGACAAGGTCTTGCCCTCGCTCTCAAGCAGCACGCCGGACAGAGCCGGATGGGTATCGTCCAGGGCAACGGCGAAGGCCGTGTGCTCGATGATCCGCTTGCCCTTCTCCCGATCGAAGGTGATGGTGAAGATATCGTCCCCGTCGAAAGTCATCAGCGGGAACTCGTCGTACTCCATGCACTGGAGCTGATTCACGTTCCGGCCGCAGCGGATGGTCAAGGTCTGGCCGTCCACAGAGAAGAAAGCGTTGCCGTCGGGGAGCTTGCGCACGATGTCGGAGAAGATGCGGCCCCGGACGACGCACTCGCCCGCCTCCTCCACGATGGCGGACAGCCGGCACTCCTTTTGGAGTGTCAGATCGGAGCAGCGTAACATCACGCCCTCGTCGCCGGCTACGATCTGGACACCCTCCAGCACGGGCATGGAGGAGCGAACGGGCAGCGCCTTGGCGACGGAGAGCACGGCTTCCTTTAAAATTTCGGAATGTACGGAAAATCTCATATATTTGACCTCACTTTTATGTCAGAATACCATGGTTCAAAATTTTTTCAATCCTTTACGGCCCGATTTTACAGGATGTTGAAAATTGCAAAGGGAGAGTTTATTTTGATTTTTTTATAGCAGTAGTTTTAGTAGGCCCTGTGTCCTGCGGGGAAAAGGGGCAAAAAGCCTGTCGCTGTCGAAAAAATAATGTGGAAGAGTGTGTGGGTGTTCGGTGGACAAGAAGATGGGTTGCTCTTCTTGTCCCCGCCTTCCGTTTTATCCACTGATTTCGTCCACGGTCTATCCACAGTTGTGGATGAAAAATTGCCTTAGGTCATCCCTCCGTGATCTTCTTGCGGATGTCCTCCAGGCTCCGCTTGAAATCCGCGTCCTCCCGCATCATGGTTTCGATCCGGCCGCAGGCGGAGATGGCGGTGGTATGGTCCGAACGGTCGAAGAGAATGGAGATCCGCTTATAGGGAAGGGAGAGCATGTCGTGACAGAGGTACATGGCGATCTGTCGGGGCACTACCACTTCCTTGTCCCGTCGCTGGGACATGAGGCTTTGCAGGGAGATGTGATAGTAGTCTGCCACGATCTCCTTGATCCGGGTGGGGGTCACGTCCACCTTCTTGTCCTCGGGCAGCAGGTCCTTGAGGGCCTCCCGGGCCAGGGCCATGGTTACGGGTTCTTCCTTTAGATTGGAATAGAAGAAAACTTTGGTGAGGCTGCCTTCCAACTGGCGGATATTGTTGGGCACGTGCTCAGCGATAAACTGGATGATAGCGTCGTCCACCATCTTTCCCTCCTGCTGGGCCTTGTTCCGCAGGATGGCTATACGGGTCTCCACATCCGGCTCCTGCACGTCGGTGATGAGGCCGCCCTCCAGCCGGGAGCGGATGCGTTCCTCCAGATTGGCGATCTCCTTGGGCGGACGGTCGGAGCTGATGACGATGGCTTTGCCCGCGTTGTGCAGGGTGTTGAAGGTGTTGAAAAACTCCTCCTGGGCGGACTGGCGGTTGGCGATGAACTGGACGTCGTCGATCATGAGCACGTCCACGTTCCGGAACCGGTTCCGGAACTCCGCGTTCTTGCCCATGCGGATGGCTTCCACCAGCTCGTTGGCGAAGGTTTCACTGGTCACGTACAGGACCCGGGCGGTGGGATAGTTTTCCTTCACCGCGTGGCCGATGGCGTGCATGAGATGGGTCTTTCCCAGGCCCACGCCCCCATAGAGGAACAGAGGATTATACACCCGGCCGGGGGCCTTGGCCACCGCCTGGGCGGCGGCATGGGCGTATCGGTTGGAACTGCCTACCACGAAGGTCTCAAAGGTATAGCGGGGATTCAGGGCATAGATGCTGGGGGTGGTGGTGTCCTCGCTTCCGTCGAAATCCCGGCGCTGGTCGGGGAGGATCAGCATCACGTCTATGATCTGGGTGTTGGCCTGCTTTGCACCCATGCGCAGGGTGTCCTTGTAGTATTCGTTGATGGTGGATTTTGTGGCGGCATCGGGGCACTGGATCACCAGAATGCCGTTTTGGATGGTGACGGGCTCCAAAACCTCGATCCACCGGTTGAAGCTGAGGGCGGACATCTCCCGCCGAATATTTTCACGGGCCAGGGCCCATATACCTTTGATCTGTTCCATTCGATATTCTCCCTAAGTATACTTAAAAGCCTAACTATAATAGCAGAGAAAAGCCCAAAAAGTAAAGATTTTTTTAAATAAAAGGTGGAGAAAAAATATCGTAAACAATATATAGCAGAGAAAAAATGAAAGAGCACAATATATAGATATTCGTAAAAAAACAGCCCGAAAACGGCGATGAAATCCTTTTACAATTTCCTCCCTTGCGACAAAGGAGGGTTTGCGGTATAGTACAATAAAGGAGAATGTGTAGATATGGCATACTGGTATCGGCCCATCGTCAATTCAGATTTGATCGGGGAAAAGCTCACCATCCAGCTGCCCGGCTTTCCGGGCGGTAAGCAGGAGAAGTGCCCCATCCATTATATCACCCTGGGAGAAGGAGAGCCCCTGCTGCTGGTCCACTCCCTTGGGCAGAGCCTCTACACCTGGCGGGATTTGATCCCGTTGCTGGCGGAGAAGTACAACGTGATCGCCCTCGATCTCGTGGGCTTCGGGTTTTCGGGCCGGCCCGTGTCCATGAACTACTCCATGGACGAGATGGCAGACACACTGGTGGAGTTCGTCAAGGTGCTGAAGCTGGACCACGTCCACGCGGTGGGCGCGTCCCTGGGCGGCATGTACCTGCTGCGGGCCATGACCCGGTTCCCGGAGATGTTCGACAAGGTGACGGTCCTGTGCCCCGGCGGGATCACGAAGCAGATGCCCCGGCGCATCCGGCGGATGGCGGCGCCGTTCATCGGCCCCTTCGCACGGGAGGCGTACACCAAGAAGGATGTGAAAAAGGCCCTGCAACTGTGCTATTACGACAGCACCGTCCTCACCAAGGACGTGCTGGACGAGTATTTCGAGACGTTGGACAGCTACTCCTCCCGGCAATCGCTGATGTACTGCTTGCGGAACTTCGACGAGGAGCTGGTGTGGGACGGGCTCAAGACCTCCAGCCACCCGGTCTTCGTCCTCTGGGGCGAGGAGGATCGGGTGCAGCCCTTCGAGAACCTGGGAAAGGTGCAGGAGCATCTGAAGCACGGGGAGTTCTTTTCCGTGCGGAATGCGGGCCACTTTTTCCAGGAGGAGAAGGCGGAGGTGCTCTCAGACATGATCGACAAGTACATCCTGTACGGGGAGGATGGGGTATGATCGACGCCTTCTCCTTGGGGGACAGGGTGATTCTGAAAAAGCCCCACGCTTGCGGGGAAAACCTGTGGGAGATCGTGCGGGTGGGGGCGGACGTCAAACTCAAGTGTATCGCCTGCGGCCGGGTAGTCATGCTGGATCGGCTGGAGTTTTTGCGGCGGGCCAAGAAGCTGGTGCCGTCCGGGAAGGACGAGGAATGCTGACGAAAAAAGAAAAAAGAGAGATGATCAGGCTGGTGTCCCATCGGAACGAGCACCTTAAGGGCGGCAAATTCTGGGACGTTTTGGAATACATCATCACGCTGCTGCTGATGATGGTGCTGGCTTTTTCCATCCGTTCCGTGCTCATGGAGCCCATGCGGGTGCGGGGCTCGTCCATGGAGAACACCCTGCTGCCCGGGGACTACATGGCGGTGGAGAAGGTTTCCTATATTTTGAAGCCCATGCAGCGGGGGGACGTGGTCATCTGCTACTACCCCAAGAACGACGAATACACCTGCGTCAAGCGGATCATCGGCCTCGCGGGGGACACCATCACCATCGAGGAAGGGGTCGTCAGCGTCAACGGCGTCCGGCTTCAGGAGGATTACGTGACCACGGGCATGACCTCCAAGCACGACGGGACTTACGTGGTGGAGGACGGCTGCGTCTTCGTCATGGGCGACAACCGCCTTGTATCCCGGGACAGCACGGACGGCATGGTGGGGAGCATCCCGGTGGAGCGGATCATCGGCCGGGTGAGCCGGGTGCTGCTGCCCTTCTCCCGGGCGCAGAAGATGCCCAAGGTCCAATACGACGTATGAGGAACGAAGGCACGCACCTGCGGCGGGACACCTTCAGATGGCTTCATCGGCGGCACAATCTGTGGCGGTGGATGTTCAGCACCATTTTGGCGGCCCTGTTCATGTGCTTCGTATGCTTCGTGTGGTTCGGCTGGGTGAAGATGGGCAACGATTCCATGGCGCCCACCCTGCGGCAGGGAAATTTGGTGCTGGTGGACCGGATCTATAAGTACTGTCGCGAGATCGAGCGCACGGATATGGTGGCCTTCTATCGGCCCGGTACGGAGGAATTGCTCATCAAGCGGGTGGTGGCCACAGGCGGCGAGACCGTCAGCGGGAAGAACGGCGCCGTGTGGATCGACGAAAAGTACCGGTTGACCGAGGAATACGGCGCGTATCATACGGACGACTTCGACACCGTGCGGGTGCCGGAGGGCCATGTGTTCGTCCTGTCCGACGATCGGCAGTATCTGGAGGACAGCCGGGAGGTGGGTATCGGCTGCATCTCCCTGGACGACATCGTGGGGGTCCTGTATATTCGGTTGTTGCCGTCCCTGAGGATCTATCAGTAAAAGAGGCCGGAAGGTCCTTTTTTTCCATACAGTGCAACCTGAGGAACCTTTTCCCGGTGTTGTTGGCAAAGAAGGAAGGTGAATCACAATGAAGAAACATATCAGTTGGCTGTTGATCGTCCTGCTGTTGACGGGATGCACGAAGGGCGCCATACTCCAGGAGAAGAAAGAGGATGCTATAGACGTGAACACGCAGACACAGGAGGGATCGTCGTCCATGAAGCCGCCCATCGATCTGCCTATCGTATCCACCGACGACCCGGCGGTGAAGCTGCCCGTCATCGATGGGTATACCAGCTTTTTGAACAAGTTGTCCGCCGCCCTGATCGACGGGAAGGGCAACAAGAACCTGTCCCCCATCAGCGTGTACCTGGCTGTCGCCATGGCCGCAGAGGGCGCTCAGGGGGAGACCCAGGCGGAGATGCTGAAGCTTCTGGGGGAGCAATCCATCGAGGATCTGCGCACTAAGGCCAGCGCTATGCTCCGGGAGCTGTCCGCGAAGGGGGAGACCGGCGAGCTCATTTTAGCCAACGCCATCTTTCTTGGCATCCAGGACGGGGACGTCACGTTCCATGAGGCGTATTTGAAGACCCTGGCGGACAGCTACGATGCCAGCGCCGAGTCCGTCCGCTTCGGGGAGGCGGAGGCGGGACAGCGGATCGCCGCCTGGATCAGGGAGAAGACCCGGGAGAAGATCGAGGTCTCGGAGGACGCCATGAAGTTCGACGCAGACACCCTGGCCGTGCTCCTCAACACCATCTATCTCAAGGACGGATGGCGGGTGCCCTTCGACCAGGATCGGACGGAGCCGGGGACCTTTTATGGCCGGGACGGCCAGGAGTTGAACGTGAACTACATGCGCCGGACGGACAGCGGCGCGACCATCGTCCGGGGCGACGGGTATCTCAGGTATGCCATAGCCCTCAGGGACGTGGGCCGGATGGTATTCGTGCTGCCCGACGAGGGCGTGGCCCTGGATAGTCTGCTGGGCGGCCCGGAAAAGCTTCAGGAACTGCTCACGGGCGGCACCGAGAGACAGAATGTGGAAGTGAGCCTGATGGTGCCCCGGTTCACCTTCCAGGATCGGACGGACCTGGAGGAAGCGCTGATGGGCTTGGGTGTCAAAACCTGCTTTACGGGCGATGCGGACTTTTCCACCATGACGGACACACCGGCGTACATCAGCCGGGTCCTGCAGGAGAGCCACATCGGTGTTGACGAGAACGGGGTGGTGGCCGCCGCCTATACCATGATCGAAATGGCCAAGAACGCCGGGTTCACCATGAATCAGGAGAAGGTGGACTTCCACCTGACCCGGCCCTTCCTCTACGCCATCGAGAGCCGGGAGGGCACGGTCCTCTTCATCGGCACGGTGGTGGCGCCGGAGGAGTAAGGATTTTATTGAAAGCAATTGTGCCTTTTCTTTGTAAAGAAAAGGCACCCAAAAGAAACACTAATGGGAAGTATGGCTTACACTGTACTTCCCATTATTCTTCTTAAGTTTCTCTTTTTCCGCCGCTTTTTCTCTTTTTCGAAAGAGAAAAAGCGGCAAAAGAAATCTTTTTACTTATCCGTGTGCAGATCCACCTGCTGATGAGCGAGCGGCAAGGCGTTCTCGGTGAGGGTCTTCTGGACGGCTTCGTTGAGGCCGAAGTAGACGGTCCAGTAGTCGCCGGACTTAAACCAGGTCCTGAGCTTGAAGGTGGGCAGGCCCCCCTCCGTGACGGTGACCAGGGCCTCGGGGGCCGGGTCTTTGAGGACCAGCTCGTTCTTCTTGGCGCAGTCCAGCAGCAGCTCACAGACCTTCTCCTTGTCGGCAGCGGGGCTCAGTGTCACGTCGATGTCCAGACGCCGGATGTCGTTGGCGTTCAGGTTCTTGATGGCGGCGTTGGCCAGGGCGCCGTTGGGCAGGGTGATCTGCAGGTTGTCGGCGGTGGCGATGACGGTGTAGAACAGGGTGATCTTCTTCACCGTGCCGTCATGGGCGCCGTCGCTGATGAAATCGCCCACCTTGAAGGGCCGGAAGATCATGAGCATGATGCCGCCCGCCAGGTTGGCCAAGGACCCCTGGAGCGCCAGGCCGACGGCCAGGCCGCAGGAGCCCAGCACGGCCAGGATGGAGGCGGTGGGCACGCCCACGGTGGTGATGGCCATCACGATGACCAGCGCATAGCCCAGCACCTTCACGGCGCTGGCGGTGAAGGTCTGCACCTCGGGGGCCAGCTTCTGGATGGGCTTGGCCTTCTTGACCAGCTTCACGATCTGCTTCACCAGCCACAGGCCGACGACCAGAATCAACAGGGCGCTTACGATATTGATGGCCAGCTCGGCGAGGCCGCCGCCCACCAAAGAACCCAGATCCACTTTTCCTTGCAGCATTGTTGTTACCTCCTGTATTTTATATGAGCACATCAGCCAACCACGATGTTGACGATGTTCTTCACCACGATCACCTTCCGCACGGTCTTCCCGGCCAGGAAGGGTTGCACGGCCTCGGCCGCCAGGGCCGCCTGCTCCACGGCCGCCTTGTCCATGTCGGCGGGGAGGGCCAGCCGGGCCCGGACCTTACCGTTGACCTGGATGCCGTACTCCACGGAATCCGCCACCAGGGCGCTCTCCTCATAGGTGGGCCAGGGGGTCCGATAGAGGGGCGTTTCATAGCCAAGGGCTTCGTTCATCTCCTCGGCGATATGGGGCGCGAAGGGATCGAGAAGCACCAGCAGCGTATGGAGCTCGTCTTTGGTGATGGCGTCCTTCGAATAAAAGTCGTTGACCAGGCTCATCATGGCGGCGATGGCCGTATTGAACTTCATGTGCTCGATGTCGTCCGTGACCTTCTTGACGCAGCCGTGGACCTTGGCGCGCATGTCCTTGCTTTCGCCTTCGCCCGCCACCATGTCCTGAAGCCGCCAGACCCGGTCCAAAAACCGCTTGCAGCCGTTGGCGCTCTGCTCGCTCCAGGGGGTGGCCGCCATATAGTCGCCCATGAACATGACGTAGGTGCGGAGGGTGTCCGCGCCGTACCGGTCGATCACGTCGATGGGGTCCACCACGTTGCCTTTGGACTTGCTCATCTTGTCCCCGTCGGGGCCCAGGATGAGGCCCTGATAGGTGCGCTTGGCGTAAGGCTCGGGGGTGTTGACCTCCTGAATGTCGTAGAGGAACTGGTGCCAGAACCGGGAGTAGAGCAAATGGCGCGTCACGTGCTCCATGCCGCCGTTGTACCAGTCCACAGGCATCCAGTATTTCATCTTCTCCTTGTCGCAGAACACCTTGTCGTTGTGGGGGTCGATGAACCTCAGATAGTACCAGCTGGACCCGGCCCACTGGGGCATGGTGTCGGTCTCCCGCTTGGCGGGACCGCCGCATTTGGGGCAGGTGCAGTTGACGAAGGAGGGGATGCGGGCCAAGGGGCTCTGGCCGTCGGTGCCGGGCTCGAAGTTCTCCACATCGGGCAAGGTCAGGGGCAGCTCTTCATAGGGCACGCCCACGGTGCCGCACTTCGGGCAGTGGATGAGGGGGATGGGCTCGCCCCAGTACCGCTGGCGGTTGAAGGCCCAGTCCTTCATCTTATACTGGACGCCCTTGTGGCCGATGCCCTTCTCCTCCAGGAAGCGGAGCATGGCGGCGATGGAGTCCTTCTTGTTGTCATAGACGTTCAGGAAGTCGGAGTTGATCATGGGCCCGTTGCCGGTGTAGGCGGCCGTTTCGATGTCGCCGCCCTCAATGACGGGGATGATGTCCACGCCGAACTTCCGCGCGAATTCCCAGTCCCGCTCGTCGTGGGCGGGCACGGCCATGATGGCGCCGGTGCCGTAGCCCATCATCACGTAGTCCGCGATGAAGATGGGGATCTCCTTGCGGTTGACGGGGTTGATGGCGGTGAAGCCCTTGAGCCGCACGCCGGTCTTGTCCTTGACCAGCTGGGTCCGCTCGAACTCGGTCTTCTTGGCGCAGGCGGCCCGGTAGGCCTCCACCTCGGCCCAGTTCTCGATCCGGTCCTTGTACTTGTCGAGGAGAGGATGCTCCGGGGCCATGACCATGAAGGTCACGCCGAAGAGGGTGTCGCAGCGGGTGGTGTAGATCTCCAGCGCCTCGGGCACGCCCTGGATGGCGAAGTTCACGAAGGCGCCGGTGGACTTGCCGATCCACTCGATCTCCTGCTGTTTGATGGAGTCGGGGTAGTCCACGGTGTCAAGGCCGCTGAGCAGCCGGTCCGCGTACTGGGTGATCCGAAGATACCACACGTCCTTGGGGAGCTGGATGACGTCGCTGTGGCACACGTCGCACTTGCCGCCCTGGGAATCCTCGTTGGACAGGACCACCTTGCAGTGGGGGCAGTAGTTCACCTGGGTCTTGGCCCGGAACACCAGCCCATGCTCGAAGAGCTTCAAAAAGATCCACTGGGTCCACTTGTAGTAGTCGGGCAGGGAGGTGGAGATCTCGTGGGACCAGTCGAAGGAATAGCCCACCCGCTTCATCTGGTCCTTGAAGTGCTCCACGTTCCGGGTGGTGATGATATGGGGATGGGTGTTGGTCTTGATGGCGTAGTTCTCCGCGGGCAGGCCGAAGGAGTCTGCCGGCGCCGGAGGGATAGGGGAACTCCACCAGGCCGTAGAACTTGGGCTTGGTGTAGTCCTCCGTGGCCTCGAAGGCCTTTTCCGCCGCCCAGCGGGCTTGCCACTTGGGCTCGATGACTTTGGGATCGTAGACAGCTGCCATGAATGCCTCCTCAAAAGGGTGAAATAAACTGTTTTCCTGATCTATAAATGTATAACCTTTGTGAGCTTTTGTCAACAAACTTTACAAGGGGAGGCAAGTATGGTAAGATGCAAAAAAACTGCTGGGAGGCCTGCCGCTCCATGCATCCGTTCATCCATATCGGAAACATCACCCTGCCCATGTACGGCTTGTGCACCATGGTGGGGACCGTCTTTGCCCTGATCGCCGTGTTCCGGCTCCGGAAGAAGGGCTCGCCCCTCAGCGAGGACAACCTCCTGGATGCCCTGATCTGGGCGATTCTGCTGGGCTTTCTGTGCGCCAAGCTCCTCTACTTCGTGGTGGACCCGCCCCAGATGCCCCACAGCTGGGCGGAGGTGTGGGATCTGATCTCCGCCGGCCTGGTGTTCTACGGGGGCCTTCTCGGCGGCTTGCTGGGCCTGCTCTTCGCCAGCCGCAAGACGAAAAGGAACATTCTCACC
Organism: uncultured Eubacteriales bacterium; assembly: GCA_902761365.1. GTDB lineage: Bacteria > Bacillota > Clostridia > Christensenellales > CAG-138 > RUG472. Next base: position 27,132 of record CACWJZ010000021.1, read on the forward strand.
TTCACGGACCTGATGGCCCCCTGCTTCTGCCTGGCCCATGCGGGCGGGCGCATCGGCTGCCTCATGGCCGGCTGCTGCTACGGCATGGAATACACTGGCCCCTGCGCGGTGGTGCTGGACGGGGTATCGCGGCTGCCCACACAGCCCATGGAGGCGGGCTTTTTGGTGATCCTTTCCGGCATCCTGACGGCTATCTTCCTGAAGAAGCCCCGCCGGGGCACGGTCACGGGCTGGTACATGGTCCTCTACGCCGTGTGGCGGTTCATCATCGAATTCTTCCGGGACGACTTCCGCGGCTCTGTGGGCGCCCTGTCCACCAGCCAGTTCATCTCCCTGTTCATCTTCGCCCTGGGCCTCTTCCTGCTGATCCGCAGCCAGAAGACCGTCAACGACTTTGCAGTCGCGGCGGAGCCGGCAGCGGAGACGCCCCCGCCGGCGGCGGGAGCGGAGATCGCGGAGGAGATCGTCGAGACCACAGAGGTCGCCGGAAGCGCAACTGAGATTTCCGGCGAGAATGCGGGCGGCGGCGACCAATAAAAGGATCCGACGATGGGAGGCGGTGTTCCGCCTCTTTTTTATGTTTCACGTGAAACATATCGGCGCGGCGGGCAGGATGCCCCGCCCGTCTTGCATTTTCCGGCAGGGTACGGTATACTGATACCATCCCTCGACAAAGGAGAACGATCCTTGGCTAAGATCATCTGCATCGCCAATCAAAAGGGCGGGGTGGGCAAGACCACCACCGCCGTGAACCTGTCCGCCTGCGTGGCCCAGCTGGGCAAGCGGGTGCTGCTGGTGGACATCGATCCTCAGGGGAACACTACCAGCGGCCTGGGCGTCAACAAGAACAAGCTGGAAGCCTCCGTCTACGACGTGCTCATCAACGACGTGGACGCGGCAGACGCCGTGCGGGACACCATGATCGACACCCTGAAGCTCATGCCCTCCCGGATGGAGCTGGCCGGGGCGGAGGTGGAGCTGGTGAACCTGCTGGCCCGGGAGCAGCGGCTGAAGAACGCCATCGCGCCCATCCGGGACCGGTACGACTACATCTTCGTGGACTGCCCGCCGTCCCTGGGGCTGTTGACCCTGAACGCCCTGACCATGGCGGACACCCTGCTGGTACCCATCCAGTGCGAGTACTACGCCCTGGAGGGCCTCTCCCAGCTCATGAACACGGTGAAGCTCATCCGCCGGAGCCTGAACCCCCATCTGGAGGTGGAGGGCGTGGTCCTGACCATGTACGACGGCCGGACCAACCTCAGCCAGCAGGTGGTGGGCGAGGTCAAGCGGTTCTTCAAGAACAAGGTCTATGACACCATCATCCCCCGGTCCGTGCGCCTGGGGGAGGCCCCCAGCTTCGGCCTGCCCATCAGCCTCTACGCCCCCAAGAGCACCGGGGCGGCGGCCTACGGGACCCTGGCGGCGGAGCTGGTGGAGAAAGCGTAAGGAGGTATGGGTATGGCGAACAAGAAAGGCTTGGGGCGGGGCCTGGACGCCCTGTTGGAGAGCTACGAGCCAGGGAAGGGCCCGGCGCGCCTGCAGGAGGTGTCCGTCTACGACATCGACACCAACCCCGATCAGCCCCGGAAGACCTTCGACGAGGAGAAGCTGAAGGAGCTGGCCGCGTCCATCCAAACCCACGGCATCGTCCAGCCCCTGATCCTCTATGGGCAGGGGGACCGGTATACCATCGTAGCCGGGGAGCGCCGGTATCGGGCGGCCCGGCTGGCGGGGCTCAAGGCGGTGCCCGCCGTGATCACGGACAAGGAGGAGCACGAGCTCCAGGAGGTGTCCCTCATCGAGAACCTGCAGCGGGAGGATCTGAACCCCGTGGAGGAAGCGGCGGCCATCCGGTTCCTCATGGTCCAGCACAACGCCGCATCGGCCGCAGCCGGCCGGCGGTGACCAACGCCCTGCGGCTGTTGAACCTGCCCGAGAGCGTTCAGGGGATGCTGAAGGACGGGACCCTGTCCGCCGGTCACGGGAAGATGCTGGCGGGCCTGGACGATCCCGAGAAGGCGGAGAAGCTGGCCCAGAAAGCGGCCAAGGAGGGCTGGAGCGTGCGGCAGATGGAGGAGGCGGTGCGCCTGGACGGCCTGCCCCGGAAGAGGGTCAGCCGGCGCATGGACCCGGAGGTCCGCCAGACGGCCAGCGCCATCCGCAGCAGGCTGCGGGCCAAGGTGGCCATCGAGGGGGACCAGGAGAAGGGGAAGATCATCATCTCCTATTTCTCCCGCGACGATCTTATGAACATCTGCGACGCCATCCTGGGCGTTGAGGAGTGATGTTTCACGTGAAACAATGACCAAGGAAGAGCTGTTCGCCTATATCGAGAGGGAATATGGCGTGACGCCGGACTATCCCTGGCTGGATTCGCCGGAGGGGGCCGTGTTCCGCCACGCCGACAACCGCAAGTGGTTCGCCCTGTCCATGCCGATCCCGCGCCGGTACGCCTATCCCGGTGAGCCCGGCGAGGTGGACGCCGTGAATCTGAAGTGCGACCCAATCCTGTCCGCCATGCTCCGTGGCGAGCCGGGCGTCTTCCCCGCATACCACATGAGCAAGGTCCACTGGGTCACCGTCCTCCTGGACGGCTCCGCCTCTGACGACCGGCTGAAGTTTTTATTGCACCAGAGCTTTGAGTTGACGAAAAGCAAGAGAAGGAAATAATTTTTTATTTTGCCGCTTTTTCTTTTCAAGTGAAAAGAAAAAGCGGCGGAAAAAGAAAAGCTTAAGAAGGTAATGGGGATTACCACTTAAGCTTTTTTTCTTCTTAAGTTCTTTTGGTCCAACCTTTTCTTGAAAGAAAAGGTTGGGATGCTTTATTTCATTCCTTTCCTCCCATGCTGGTACAGCTGCCGATTGTCCAGCGCCCACTGGCGCTCGGAGAAGCCGCCCTTGAGGACGCCGTCCAGGGCCGTGAACATCTCGAAGAGCTGTGCGTCCAGCCGGTCCAACGTGGAGAGGACCTCGGCCTCGGGGAACATGGGGAGCTTAGGCGACCCGAACTCCGGCTGCCCGTGGTGGGAGAGGAGCATGTGCTCGATGAGCACGGCGGTCTCCTCGGGCACCTGCAGCAGCTCCGCCGCGGCGCGGACCTCGGCCATGCCGATATTGATGTGGCCCAACAGCTGCCCCTCGGCGGTGTAGGCGGAGGCCACGCCCAGCCTGCCCGTGTCCAGCTCCGTGAGCTTCCCGAGATCGTGGAGGATGGCCCCGGCCACGATCAGCTCCCCGTCCAGCGCCTCGTACCGGGCGGCCACGGCCTTGCCCATGGAGACCACGTTCAGGGTGTGCTCCAAAAAGCCGCCCCGGGTGGCGTGGTGCAGCTTCACCGCCGCGGGATAGTACAGCATCTCCTTTTTGTGTTCCTTCATCAGGTACTGGACCAGCCGCTTCAGGTCCTGATCCTTGAAGCTCTCCGTCTCCCGCCACAAGATCTCATAGGCGGCCTCGGGGTCCTGGGGTGAGCAGGGGACGATCTTGGACATGTCCACCTGGTCCGCCTCGGTGGCCTGGCGGATGCGCTCGATCTTCAGCTGTTCGCTGTCCTTCCAGATGGTGACCGTGCCCCGGACCTTCACGATGTCCTCGGGCTCGAACATGCCCATGGAGGGGCCGTAGTTCCAGATCTTGGCCACGCACTCGCCGCCGGCGTCCGCCAGCACCATATCCATGTAGGACCCGCCCTTGCTGTCCGTGCGCAACGACGCGCTCTTCACCATGCAGAAGCCCTCCGTCTGCTGGCCGGGGGCGTTCAGGATGCTCATTCTGCTCATATAAGATCTCCATTCTTTGCCAATAGATACATATAGTATAGCAGATTTTTCCCCGATAGCAAACAGGAAGATTGCAATAGTCTGTTGAAAGATCAGAGATCCTTCCGCTCGGTCGCTCGACCTTCCCTATTTGAACTGTTTTCCCGTTTTCGCTCCCTCGGTCAGGATGACAACGAGGGGGAAAGCATGACAGGCGCGGGCGCGCGTTTTGTCAAGGTGTTTTTTATCTCTTTTCGATCAATTCCACACGCTCAACATCACAGCCACAGCTCTCTGCTCCCGCTCGAAACAATTTGGATGCGGAAAGACTGCATCAACAAAATAGCTTCCAGGCTTGCCAACCGTGGCTTTTTATGCTAAAAATGAACTGCAGGACAGCAGTTCTTGCAGAAAAGGCGGCGTTTTCCCATGATCGAAGTAAATGAATTGACGAAGGTGTTTCGAAAGCCCATCCGCGGGGAAGGTCTGTCCGGGATGGTGAAAACGCTGTTTTCACGCAAATATGAGGAGACCCGGGCGGTGGACGGAATCAACTTCACCGTGCCGGACGGGGAAATCGTGGGTTACATCGGCGCCAACGGCGCGGGGAAATCGACGACGATCAAGATGATGTGCGGCATCCTCACGCCGACCTCCGGCAGCGTCACGATCGAC
>CACWJZ010000022.1 GCA_902761365.1 uncultured Eubacteriales bacterium
ATCCTCCTATCCGGGCACGCCCTCCACGGAGATCACCGAGGAAGCGGCCAAGTTCCCGGAGGTCTACGCCGAATGGGCGCCCAACGAGAAGTGCGCCCTTGAGGCCGCCCTGGGCGCGTCCATCGCCGGGGCCCGGGCCATGTGCGCCATGAAGCACGTGGGCTTGAACGTGGCCGCCGACCCCCTCTACACCGCCGCCTACACCGGCGTCAACGGGGGCTTGGTCATCGCCGTGGCCGACGATCCGGGCATGCACTCCTCCCAGAACGAGCAGGATTCCCGGCACCATGCCATCGCGTCCAAGGTGCCCATGGTGGAACCCGCCGACTCCGGGGAGTGCCGGGACTTCATGAAGCTGGCCTTCGAGCTCTCGGAGGAGTACGACACGCCGGTGCTGTTCCGCACCTGCACCCGCGTTGCTCACTCCCAGAGCCTGGTGGAGCTCCACGACCGGCAGGAAGCGCCCCTCAAGGAGTACGTGAAGAACCCCCGCAAGTACGTCATGGCCCCCGGCAACGCCATCCCCCAGCACGTGGTGGTGGAGGCAAGGACCGAGAAACTGCGTGAATACGGGGAAAACTGCCCCTTCAACCGGGTGGAGATGGGCGACACCACCTGGGGCGTCATCACCTCCGGCATCAGCTACCAGTACGTGAAGGAAGCCCTGCCTGAGGTGAGCGTGCTGAAGCTGGGCCTGGTGAACCCCCTGCCGGAAAAGATCATCCGGGACTTCGCCAGTAAGGTGGACAAGCTGGCCGTGGTGGAGGAGCTGGACCCCATCATCGAGACCCATCTTCGGAATCTCGGCATCCGGGTGGATCTGGGCAAGGCGGAGCTGGGCCTTTTGGGCGAGTTCTCCCAGAACCGCATCCGGGCCGCCTTCGGCCGCCCCCTGCCCGAGAGCGACAAGCTGGACGCGGCGCTGCCCGTCCGGCCGCCGGTGCTGTGCCCCGGCTGCCCCCATCGGGGCCTGTTCCATGTGCTCCACAAGCTGAAGGTCACCGTCTCCGGCGACATCGGCTGCTATACTCTCGGGGCCTCCGCGCCCCTGTCCGCCATGGATTCCACCATCTGCATGGGCGCGTCCATCGGCGTGCTGCACGGCTTTGAGAAGGTCCGCCCCGAGGCGGCCAAGAAGATGGTGGCCGTCATCGGCGACTCCACCTTCATGCACAGCGGCATGACCGGTCTCGTGAACCTGGTGTACAACCAGGGCGTGGGCGTGGTGCTGATCCTGGACAACTCCATCACCGGCATGACCGGCCATCAGCAGAACCCCCTCACCGGCATGACATTGAAGGAGCAGCCCACGGCCCAGCTCTCCGCGGAGAAGATCGCGGAGGCCTGCGGCGTGAAGCGGGTCCGGGTCGTCGATCCTCAGGATCTGAAGGCCACGGAAGCGGCCATTAAGGAGGAGCTGGCGGCGGACGAACCCTCGGTCATCGTGGTCCGGCGGCCCTGCGCTTTATTGAAGTGGGTGAAGCATAAGCCGGCCTTCCACATCGATCAGGACAAGTGCCGGAGCTGCAAGGCTTGCATGCAGATCGGCTGCCCCGCCATCGTCTTCGACGGCAAGGCCTCCATCGATCCCACCCTCTGCGTGGGCTGCGGCCTCTGCCAGCAGCTCTGCAAGTTCGGCGCCATCTCAGAGTAAGGTAAGGAGGTTAGCTATGGAAACAAAGTCCATCATGATCGTCGGCGTGGGCGGCCAGGGCACCCTCTTGGCCTCCCGTCTCATCGGCAACGCCCTCATCTCCACGGGCTGCGACGTGAAGCTCAGCGAGGTCCACGGCATGTCCCAGCGGGGCGGCTCCGTGGTGACCTACGTGAAGTACGGCGACAGCGTCCGCTCCCCCCTCATCGATCTTGGGGAGGCGGACTATATCCTCTCCTTCGAGGCCCTGGAAGCGGGCCGGTTCCTGCCCTATCTCAAGAAGGGCGGCACCATCATCACCAACACCCAGCACATCCTGCCCATGCCCGTGATCACCGGGCAGATGGCCTACCCCGAGACCGTCCTCGAGGACCTGAAGGCGAAGGCCAACGTGATCGCCGTGGACGCCCTGGCCCTCGCGGAGCAGGCGGGCAGCCCCAAGGCCGTGAACGTGGTCCTGACCGGCGTCCTCTCCAAGGCCATGGACCTTCCGGAGTCCGTCTGGCAGCAGTCCCTGGAGACCACCGTCCCCCCCAAGTTCCTGGAACTCAACAGGAAGGCGTTCCGCCTGGGCCGGGAGTCCTGACGCACTGATGCCACAAAAGCCTCCCAAGATCGGGAGGCTTTTTTGTGTGCGATTCCATTCTTTTGGATCACCGTACCGGCGCGAAGACGATCGAAGGGTCGTATCGAAGGTCGGTCCTTCCGCAGGCCTCCGTCTGTTCGATCCGCCAGCCAAGAGAGCCGTCTGCCGGAACGACCCGCACACGGATCGCTTTCCAATAATCGTCGTTGATCCCGGTGCAGCCATATAGGGTGATAGAGCCATCCTCAGAGAGGACCGCCTGCCTGAGCTCCGCCCACACATACCAATCGTTATCCCCGACCGGCACCTGTCCGGGCAGCAGGCTCGACCAATCCTCCTCCACAAATATCATATCGTCCTGAAGTGCCGGATATGCCCGATCCGGCACCAGATTCGGTCGATCGATGATGCAGCGGAAGAAGCTGTCCAGCTCCGTCTGCGTCAAAACACAATACTTTCCTTTTACTTCTCCGGAGAGATACGGCGGAAGCGCGTTGTCGTGCAGCGTGTACAGCGCATCGAGGATCGTACGCTGACACAGGGGCTCCCAATCGTCCGACGGCTCCTCTGCAAAGGATTTCGGCCCGGCATCATACAAAACGCCGATCACCATCACATCTTCAAAAACGAGCCTTTCCTGTTCCGAAAGCGTCAATTCCGGTTCGTTCGTCACCGGATAGAAGTCTGAACCGTCCGACGCCGGATGATGGATGCAGAAGATACGCTCCTCCCCGCTTATGTCAAGATAATGGATATAAAACGAAGCTTCCGACTGGTGTTCATCGGCTTCGGGCCGGATCTCCGTCACGGTGAGATCGTCGAGGCCCGACGTGCTGGGAAGCCTCTGATAGATGTAATTGTGCCCGACCCAGGTGAATTCCTCCAGGATGATCCCCCAGGAATCGTCGGACCGCCCGCGAAACAGGTTCACATGCTCCCCTCCATAGAGCAGCGCGGCTTCCCTCTCCCCACCCGGCAGGGAAGACGGTGTTGCAGACAGCTTGACCGTTTTGGAGGCGGCAGGGATCGTTATAACGATGGGGGTCTGCCCCGCTTCCGGTACGGCCATCGTCTCGGGGGCTGCCTGTTCCGGTGCCGCAGCGCTTTCCGGCATCGAAGCGCTCGCCAGAGGCGCTTCGCCCTGCTTCCCTATGGGTGCGCAGGCGATCATGGCAAAACATAGGCTGAGGATAAGGATGCGTTTCATTTCGTTCCTCCCGTTCGCAATGGTCGCACGATTTAAGTTCAGAGCCGGGACAGCCACTGCTCCGCCTCCTGGCGGGCGGTGAAGATCAGGGCGTGTTTGTCCGGGTATTGGGCGAGGAGGGAAAGGATTTGGGGCCGGTTGTCCCGGCGGTAGTTTTGGACCAGGGCAACCAGCTCGGGGTCTAAGGACTGCTCCGCCCAGGGCATGTCGGGGCGGGGCTGGCCCACCCGGGCGCGGATGCCGTCCATGCACACGGCTTCGGGGTAATCGAGGAAGATCACCGTGTCCGCGGCCCGGATGCGGACTTCATAGGTCCGGCTGTAGTCGCCGTCCGTCCAGCGCCCGGTCGAAGTCCTCCCGGGGGATATGGGTTCCGTCCGCCCGCCACCAGACGGTATCGAGATGCACCAGCGGCAGCCCCGTCCGCGCCGCCAGGGCCCGGGCGAGGGTGCTCTTCCCGCTGCCGGGGCAGCCCAGGATCAGGATACGGTCGCCGATGGACATAGCATAAGCCTCCGTTTCAAAATTACTACGTTCAGAGGTCCCTCCACTCGCTACGCTCGGTCGGGATGACAAGCGGGAGAGCCTAATACGTTCAGAGGTCCTTCGACTCGGCCTACGGCCTCGCTCAGGATGACAGATGAATTAGTGGGCAGCAGGAAGGGTTGTGAACCAGTCTCCCGCCAGGTCCTGCCAGGCAGGGTTGGCGCTCTCGATCAAATCGTTCTTTTTGGCTCTGCGCCACCCCTTCAGCTGCTTCTCCCGAGCGATAGCTTCATTCACATCCGTGGTGCATTCATAATACACCAGTTTATGAACGTGATACTGCTTGGTGAAGCCGTCAGCCATATCGTTGCGATGTTCCCACAAGCGACGCATGAGATCGTTCGTTACACCGATGTCGACAACAGCGTTGGTCTTGTTGGCGAGGATATACACATAATAGTTTTTCTCCTGCATTATCTTTCACCCCCCAGCAAATAAACTTGTCATCCTGAGCGAAGCGAAGCGGAGTCGAAGGACCTCTGAACGCAAAAGCTTGTGCGCGTATCGGTCATCCCTTCGGCGCCTTCACCATGACCCGTTCGCTGGCGGGCTCGAAGCCGAATTTGCGGTAGAGGCCGTGGGCGTCCCGGGTGAAGAGGAAGCCCCGGAGAGGCGCGTAAGCCGGACAGGTTACGATATGGGATACCAGGGCCGTGCCCAGGCCCCGGCCGCGCCAGGCTTCGTCCACCACCATGTCGGCCAGGTAGTACATGGTGGCGCCGTCGCTGACCACCCGGGCAAAGGCCACCAGCCGGTGGTCGCCCGGAAGGCAGACGCCGTAGCAGTCGGAGTTTTGCACGGCCGCTTCGATGACCTCCGCCGGCCTTTCCCCGGCCCAGTAGGTGGTCCGCAGGAGCCGCACGATGTCCGCCAGCGCCATGTTGTCCAAGCCGTCCACGATCCGATATTCCATACAGCTCCTCCTTTCGATCTACAGTATCCTGTGCGTCAACGCGAATCATGTATCGAAAGTGTAAGTCATGCCCGCCAGGCAACTCATAGCAGGCGGGCGATCCGAGGATCGCGCCTGCGGTTCGCTGCTCCATGGGCGCTCACAACATGATACTCACAGCGCCTTTGCCGCCTGTGCTGCCCGCTCACAGGCCTCAGCCAGGATGCCCGTGGTCTTCGACGGGTCCATGTCCACGCCGTCGGCGGCGATGCAGCGGTAGACGCCCGTGCCGAAGAAGCGGCACATGGCCTCCATATACCGGGAGCCCATCTCGTCGGGGCTGTTCTCGTAGAAGCCTCCCCGGCTGGTGAGGAAGGTCATGCTGGTCGCCCGGCAGGCGCCGCGCAGGCCGTTCTCGTCGCATTCAAAGGTGATGCCGTCCACGGACACGTTCTCAATGTATACCTTGAGAAGGGCCGGGATGGACAGGTCGTAGAAGGGCGCGGCGATGAGGATGGCGTCTGCCTTCTGGAACTGCCAGGCATAGTCGAACCGGCGGTGTTTGAGATTCCCCTGCTGCAGCAGCTGGTCCCGCTGGGCAAAGCCGCCCTCCATGAGGGGCAGCAGGGGCTCGTCCATGAGTGTGACTTTCTCCACCTTCCACCCCTTGGGCAGGTTCCCCAAAAACGCTTCCGCCAGTTTCCGCGTCCTGGACGCTTCCCTTCGAATGCAGCAATCTACATATAGCAGTGTTTTCATTTGGACCTCTTTTATTATGGAATGATTGAAAGCTTCCTTACCTTCTCTTGAAAGAAAAGGCAAGACCCAAAGAACTTCAATTGGGATAAGCTGTTTGTCAACCTTTACTATTATCCCAAAAGGCTTTTCTTTTCACCTGAAAAGAAAAAGCGGCAACAGAAAACTACTAAGGCACCAAAACCACCTTGATGACCCCGTCCCGCTTCGCCTCGAACAGGTCGTAGGCCGCCGTGGCGTCCTTGAGGGCGTAGCGGTGGGTGATGAGGAAGCTGGGGTCCAGCCGCCCGGCCTTGATAAGCTTCAAGATCTCCTCGCACTTGTTCCCGTCCACGCCGCCAGTCTTGAAGATCAGGTTCTTGCCATACATGTCGGGCAGGGGGATGGTCTGGGGCTCATCGTAGAGGGCCACCACGCAGACCACCGCGTTGGGCCGGGCAATCCGCCAGGCGAGCTCAAAGGTGTTCTTCGCACCGGCCACCTCCAGCACCGTGTCCGCGCCTCGGCCCTCGGTCAGAGCCTTGACCTCCGCCTCCACGTCACATGTGAGCGGGTTCAGCGTCACGTCCGCCAGGCCCTTCTCCCGGGCCAGCCGGAGCCTGTCCTCGTTGGTATCGATGGCGATGAGCGTGGCCGGGCTGTAGAGCCGGCAGCTCATAAGGGTGCACATGCCCGTGGGCCCCGCGCCGATGACGGCCACCGTGTCGGCGGGCTGTATTTCGGCGAGCCCCGCAGCCCAGTACCCCGTGGCCAGGATGTCGCCGGTGAAGAGGGCCTTCTCGTCGCTGATCCCCTCGGGGATGGGCGTAAGCCCATTGTCCGCGAAGGGCACCCGCACGTAGGGCGCCTGGCCGCCGTCGATCCGGCACCCCAGGGCCCAGCCGCCGTTTTTATCGGTGCAGTTGTTCACGAACCCCCGCTTGCAGAAGAAGCACTCCCCGCAGAAGGTCTCCACGTTGGCGGCCACCCGCATGCCGGGCTTCAGCTTCCTGACGCCGGGGCCCACCTCCTCCACCACGCCCACGAACTCATGGCCCACGGTGGTGCCGGGCACCGCCCGGGGGACGCTGCCGTGCTTGATGTGGATGTCGCTCTGGCAGATGGAGGAAAGGGTCACCCGCACGATGGCGTCCTTTTCGTCCAGCAGCTTCGGCATGGGCTTTTCCAACAGGGCGAAGTCGCCCTTGCCGCGATAGACGACAGACAGCATAGCAAAACTCTCCTTCGTTCAGATGCCCCTACCATATCACAAACAGGCCGTTTCTTCAAGGCGGATATGGAGATATATAGGGGGGCGCTTTTTTCTCTCTCGCCGAAGGCGCTCTCTCGCGTAGAGAGAGAAAAAAGTCCTTGTCTTTTTCTTTTTCTTTATCTTTATCTTTGTCTTTGTCTTTGTCTTGCCCCGATACGGAGATAACGATCCCCGTAACGGGCCTTCCAGAAAAAGGTTTACGCGATCTTAACCTCCATGTTGCAATTTTGTGATATATTGGATTACAATATATAGGTAGAATATTGACGCCAAAAGGCGGGAGGCATATATGAACGATCCCAAAGGCATCCTGGATGAAGTGAAGAAGGCGGTGGTGGGCAAGGACGGCGTGCTGGTGATGGCGCTCCTTGCGATCCTGGCCGGGGGACACATCCTCCTGGAGGACATCCCCGGCGTGGGCAAGACCACCATGGCCCTTGCCTTCTCCAAGGCCCTGAACCTCAAATACAACCGGGTCCAGTTCACCCCGGACGTGCTGCCCTCGGACATCGTGGGTTTCTCCGTGTACAACAAGGCCACCGGCTCCATGGAGTACAAGGACGGCGCCATCCTCTGCAACCTGTTCCTGGCGGACGAGCTCAACCGGGCCACCAGCCGGACCCAGAGCGCCCTGTTGGAGGCCATGGAGGAGCGGACCGTCACCGTGGATGGAGTCACCCACCCGGTGCCCGATCCCTTCGTGGTCATCGCCACCCAGAATCCCGTGGGCGCCTCCGGCACCCAGCTGCTGCCCGATTCCCAGATGGACCGGTTCATGGTCCGCCTGTCGCTGGGCTACCCCAAGCCCTCCGACGAGAAGGAAATGTTGACCCGCAAGCAGCAGGGGAACCCCCTTGAGAAGGTCCGCTGCATGGCGGACAAGGGGAGCCTCGCCGCCATGCGCCAGGAGTGTGAGCGGACCTACGTCAGCGAGAAGATCTTGGAGTATATCATCCGTCTCAACAACGCCACCCGGAACAACCCCGCCATCCTGCAGGGGGCCAGCCCCCGGGCGTCCCTGGCGGTCACCTCCATGGCCAAGGCCGCGGCCTGGGTCCAGGGCCGGGACTACGTGCTGCCGGCGGACGTGAAGCTCATCTATCCCGCTACCGTCACTCATCGGATCATCCTGACCCCCGATGCGGAGGCCGCCGGCCGCAAGGCGGAGGCCCTCATCGAGGACATCCTCAAATCCGTGCCCGCCCCCGTGGCCAAATGATGGGCAGCCGCCGGATCATCTATCTCACCGGCCTTATCATGGGCGTGGTGTTCCATAGCCTGTACGGACAGTATCTGTCCTTTCTGTTGCTGCGCTTTTTGATCCTGATGCCCTTCGTTTCCCTGCTGGTGAGCCTGCCCGCCATGCTGCGGGTCCGGGTCCTGCTGTCCGCCTCCGGAGCCTCCCCCCGGGGCGAAAGCGCTGCCGCCCGGCTGAAGGTGGACAGCCGATGCTTCCTGCCCGTAGGGTGCCTGTCCATGACCTTCAGCGGGGAGAACCGGTTCACCGGCGATCAGTTGAAGAAGCGCAAGTGCAGCTACTGGGGCGTGCTGAAGGCGGAGGAAAGTCTGCCCCTGCCCAGCGAACGGTGCGGAGTCATCTCCTGCAGTCTGGGACGGGTCTGGGCCTGGGACTATATGGGCATCTTCGCCATCCCCGTCCGGCGCTGCGACCCCGCCGTGTACACCGTGTTGCCCATCCCCCAGAAGCCCCAGCCCATGCCGGAGCTCGATCAGGACTCAGCCATCACCCTGAAGCCCAAGCCCGGCGGCGGCTATTCCGAGGAGCATGAGCTTCGGCCCTACCGACAGGGGGACCCCCTCAACGTGATCCACTGGAAGCTCAGCTCCAAGCTGGACGACACCATCGTCCGGGAGCCCCAGCTCATGAAGCGCAAGCGCATCACCCTGTCCATCACGGCCAGCACCGATCCCAAGGAGCTGGAAAGCCAGATGGATCAGTTGTTATACCTGAGTACAGCCCTGGTGGAGAAGGGCATCCCCCACCGCATCTGCTTCGGGGCCCATCTGGAGGCCTACATCAAGGATAAATACAGCCTGGACGAGTTCATGGAGACCATCCTCTCCCGCCGGCCCGACAAATCCAGGGGACCTGTGGACCGGAACAAGCCCGATGAGCTGGTCTACAGCATCCGGCCCATGGCCAAAGAGGGGGCGAAGCAGCTATGAAAAAGTTCCCCTATCTCGCCTTCTTCGGCACCTGGCTGCTGGTCTTCTGCGGCACCCTGGGCGCACCCCTCTGCGTGGTCACGGCCTATGATCTGCCCTATCATCCAGTCGCCCTTATCCTGACCGCGCTCATCATCAGCGGCTTTATGACGCTGCTCTTCACCGTGCCCGAGCTGGGGACCTACATGCTGATCCCCTTCGGCGCTACTGTGCTGCTCATCAGCATCTTCCGCTGGCGGAAGCTCTACAGCGGGGCGGTGGTGGCCATCCGCACCATCCAGAGCGTCCTCGCCCGCACCATCCCCTTCATCAGCGATTCAGGTACCATGCCGACGGGCGTGGAGAACTACGCCTACTTCATCGGTTTCTTCGTGGGGGCGATCATGGTGGCCGTGGCCCTGCTCATCAGCTGGGGGCTGGTGTCCGGGGAGTCCATGTTTTTGCCTTTCCTGGTGCCCATGCCCTTGGTGGCCCTGGCCCTCATCTATACGGACATGCAGCCGTCTGGCTGGGCCGGGGTGCTGGTGGGCCTCTATTACGGCGGCGTGCTCTTCACCAGCGGGCTCAGGCTCCACCGGGGCGGCGGCATCGGCCGGGTCACCTTCCTGGCGTTGGCGGCGCTGTTTTTGACCGTGTTGCTCTTGACCAAGATCTACCCCAAAAAGGAATATGAGCCTCTGTCCACCCAGGAGCGTGTGGAACAGGTCATGCGCCAGGCGGCCAGCGTCTGGGAAAGGATGAACCGTCTCTTCGACAGGGACGTTCGAGAGCGGGAGGACCTGACGCGGGAGGGCGAACTCAAGGCCACCGGCGAGCATGTAATGGACGTGAAAACGAGCTCGACCGGGCTGCTGTATCTCAGGGGCACCTCCTACGGCCGGTACGACGGCCGCTATTGGTCCCTGACCAGCGAGTACGCCGACGGAGAATCCCTGTTCACCCTGGGCGGGTCCCTGCCCGATCCCCGGCAGTGGCTGGAGGTCCGCGGCGCCGATACGTCGCTGCTGTACACCCCCTATGCCGTGGTCAAGGGTGCCGCCGTTCCCGGAGAGGTGCGGGAGAACTATATCGTGGCCGACCGCAAACTGTCCGCCTACAGCTGGGCCTACCGGTCCCTGCCCGACCGTTTGGTGCCCCGCATGGGGAGCGAGGCGGAGCAGGCCTACGCCGCCTGGGCGAAGAAGACCTATGTGACCCTGACCAAGACCCGACGGGAAGCGTTCCAAGCCTTTTTGAAGCCCTACGAGCTGCCAGGCACGGACGACCCCTATGCCTTGGCCCAAGCCATAGCGGCCATCCTCCGGGGCACGGCGGAATACGATCTGGAGCCGGGGGACACGCCCAAGGACCAGGACTTTGCCCTGTACTTTTTGACGGTGAGCAAGCGCGGCTACTGCGTCCACTACGCCAGCGCCCTGACCGCCCTGCTGCAAGCGAAGGGGGTCCCGGCCCGATTCGTCATCGGCTTCGCCCTGACGGTGGGGGAGGCGGATACCTGGGTGGAGGTCACGGACCGGAACGCCCACGCCTGGACCGAGGTCTATGTGGAGGGCTGGGGCTGGGTGCCCATTGAGGCCACCGGCGGCGACGATCCGCGGCTGGATATACCCGCCCCCGAGGCGGGCCCCGGCGACGAGCCGGAACAGGAGACTCCGCCGCCCACGGTCGCCCCGGAGGAGACCCTGGGGCCGAAGGATACGCCAAAGCCGGAGGAGACCCCCGAGCCCACGCCGAAGCCTACGCCCGAAGACACGCCCCAAGGCGGGGAGACCACGCCCACGCCCACACCGGAGCCGCCCCAGGGCGGGGCGGCCACACCCACGCCCACGCCGGAGCCCGAGGCGCCTGAGCAGGACCCGGAAGACTCTGGAAGGTCTTGGCTGTTGTGGCTGTTGTGGCTGCTGCTGCTGCCGCTGCTGGTGTTCCTCTATATCAAGCTCCGCAAGCGGGTGTGTCGAAACCGCATGCGGCGGATACTCCAAGGGGACGGACGAAAGGCCGTACTATATGGGTATGGCGAGCTGTTGCGGCTGGTCCGTCACGGGGCCACTCCCAGCGAAAAGGCCCAACGGCTGGCGGACGAAGCCGCCTTCTCCGATCACATCCTGGACGAGAAGCAGAAAAAGACCATGGCCGGGCATGTAAAGGCCGCCCAGCGAGAACTGGAAGAGAAGCTGCCCAGGTATAAGCTATGGTATCTTCGATACTTATTGTGGCTGTGGTAAAAGCTGGAGGATGACATGGGGAAAACGGGGGGATCTAACCAACACGCGGAAAACCTGGCCCTGGCGGATCTGTTGCGCTTTATCAGCCGAATGGTACTGGCGGCGGCGCTGGCCGTCCTGCTGCTGGGGGGCTTCGTCTTCGACAGGGACAAGAAGGATCGGGACGCCCGGAACGAGGCTGTGGCCACCGTCATAGAGATGTACGTCCACGGTGGCGCCTATTACGTGACCTACGAGGCGGACGGCGCTACCCGGGAGGCCCTTCTGCCCTATAAGGACAAGACCTTGGCCCCGGGCGATCAGATCCCCATCCTCTACGACCCCACCTGGTATGGAGATATTCGCCTGGACACACCGGCCTCCGAGCCCCTGCTCCTGCTCAGCATAGGCTTTCTCTGCGCCGTCCTCGCCGTTTTAGGCCTGGGAGGCGCCAGTTACCTGCACGGAAAGGATGAGAACCCATGGAGCGGCGTATAGGTTTTTCCTGCGGCTTCTTCTTTTCAGAGGGACACGCCTGCCTGCCGAACGTATCGAAAACAGCGCTTCGAACCGAGGTATGAGCTCAACATCCAATCAGGGAACAACAAAAGCAGCGTCCACGCTCGTATGATCGGGAACGCTGCTTTTTTCTATGCAATATGATTCAAGAAAGCCGAAGCCTGACCCTTAGCTGCCCCGAGCGGGGTCCAGGTCGTAGAGGAGGGCGTTGACGATGCAGGCGGCCACGTTGCTGCCGCCCTTGCGGCCCCGGGCCACGATGCAGGGGACGGAGGTCTCCATGATCAGCTCCTTGGACGCCACCACGTTCACGAAGCCCACGGGCACGCCGATGATGAGCTTGGGGCGATAGCCCCCGTCGATGAGCTCCCGCAGGCGGATCAGGGCCGTGGGGGCGTTGCCGATGGCGAAGATCACGTCGTCGCCCAGGCGGGCAGCCTTGTCCATACAGATGCGGGCCCGGGTGACCCCCAGGCGCCGGGCCTCCGCCGCCACGTCCTCGTCGGACATGAAGCAGCGGGCCTCGCAGCCAAAGCGAGTAAGGGTTTTCTTATTGATGCCGGCCAGAGCCATCTGGGTATCGGTGACGACGGTAGCCCCGCCGCGGATGGCCGCCTTGCCGCGGACCACGGCGTCAGGCGAGAAGTACAGGGTGTCGGCGTAGTCGAAGTCCGCCGTGGTGTGGATGACCCGCTTGAGGATGGGCGCCTGCTCCGGGTCCAGCGGCCGGTCCCCCAGCTCCGCCGTGATGATGCGAAAGCTCTCCTTCTCGATCTCCATGGGCGGCAGATTTTGAATGTTCATGCGATCCCCTCCTCCAGGATGCGATAGATGGTTTTCATGTCCATGTGTTCCCGCAACGTTTGAGCCAACAGGTTATATTGCCGCTCCTTGTGCTCGGCCCCGGAGACCTTGCCCAGCAGCGCCGGGTCGATGCCCTTTTTCTCCGCCAAAGCCCGGATGACGGCCCCCGCCACATCGTCGTGGTCCAGGATGCCGTGGACGTAGGTACCGTAGACGCTGCCCTGCTGGCAGCCGTCCGGGTGCGCTTCGCCCGAAAGCTCGTTGGCAAAGCCGGTCAGGGGCGCGCCGCCCGTGCTCTCGCCCATGTGGATCTCGTACCCCTCGAAGGGCTGATGGGACAGGGACGCGAGGACGCCGCCCACGGCCCCGAAGGCGCCGCTGACCCGGGTGCGGGTCTTTTGCTCGGTGAACACGGTCTTGACAGGCAGCAGACCCATGCCCCGGAGGGTCCCCCCCTGCTCCACACCCAGGGGGTCGGAGAGCTCCTCCCCCAGCATCTGATAGCCGCCGCAGATGCCCAGCACCGGCCCGCCGGCATGGCTGAAGCGCAGCACCTTGCCCTCAAGGCCGCTCTGTCGGAGCCAGAGGAGGTCCGCCATGGTGTTCTTAGTGCCGGGCAGGATCACGAGATCGGGCTCCTCGAAGGCGGCGGGCTTGTCCACATACCGGACCGACACGCCCTCCACTGCTTCCAGGGCCCTGAAGTCGGTGAAGTTGGACAGCCGGGGCAGCCGGATGACGGCGATGTCGATGAGCTGGGCTGCCCGGTTGGTGAGGCGCTCGGAGAGGCTGTCCTCGTCGTCGATGTCCAGCTTCACATAGGGCACCACCCCCACCACGGGGATGTGGATCAGGTCCTCCAGCTGCCGAAGGCCGGGGGTCAGGATGCGCTCGTCCCCCCGAAACTTGTTGATGACGACCCCCTTCACCATGGCCCGCTCCGCCTCATCGAGGAGAGCCACGGTGCCGTAGAGCTGGGCGAAGACCCCGCCCCTGTCGATGTCCCCCACCAGGAGCACGGGGGCCTTGGCCGCCCGGGCCATGCCCATATTCACGAACACGTCGTCGTTCTTCAGATTGATCTCTGCAGGGCTTCCCGCCCCCTCGATGACGATCACGTCATTTTGGGCGGACAGGGCGTCGTAGGCGCGCATGACCTCGGGCAGCAGCTGCCGCTTCACGGCGAAGTACTCCCGGGCGCTCATCTGCCCCCAGACCTCCCCGTTCACGATGACCTGGGAGCCCATATCATTCGTGGGTTTGAGCAAAATGGGGTTCATCAGCACCGAGGGCTCCACCCCCGCCGCCTCCGCCTGGACCACCTGGGCCCGGCCCATCTCCAAACCTTCCCGGGTGATGAAGGAATTGAGGGCCATGTTCTGGGCCTTGAAGGGGGCCACCCTCCGGCCGTCCTGCCGGAACACCCGGCAGAGGCCCGCCGCCAGCAGGCTCTTGCCCGCGTTGGACATGGTGCCCTGGACCATGATCGATTTCGCCATCTATACCTCCTTGGCGCAGGCGCGCAGGAATCGTTCTATGAGCTTGGGGTTCGAGGGATAATAGAGGTGGGGAAAGCCCATGAGCAGGTTCCCCCGGCTGTGGCCGCAGTCCCAGCCCCGGTTGCCCGTGGGCTTCTGGGCGTGGAGGGCGTCGCCGCAAGCCTCGCTCTCGAAATAGTGGAACTCGTGGCCCCGCACGCTCTCCCCCGCGGGGAGAAAGGCGGTGTCCTCCCTGGCGCTCAGGGTGATGTAGCCGAACCGGCCCAGGCGACTTGTCCGATACGCCCTGGCGTCCAGGACCCCCGCCATGGGATGGAAACGACCCTCCATGTCCTCCAGCTCCCGGTGGAGGTAGAGGAAGCCGCCGCACTCGGCAAGGCAGGGCAGACCCCCTTGGATGGCCTCCCGGATGCTCCGGCGCATGGGCTCGTTGGCGGACAGGGCCGCGGCATACAGCTCCGGGTAGCCCCCGGGCAGGAGCAGGCCCTGGGTCTCTTCGGGGAGGGCCCTGTCATGGAGGGGGGAGAAGAAGGTCAGCGCCGCGCTGCAGTCCTCCAACAGGTCCAGATTGTCCCGGTACAGGAAGCAGAAGGCCTCGTCCCGGGCCACAGCGATACGGGTGCGGGGCAGGATCGGCAGGGGCGGCGCCGGGGGCACAATTAGGGCCGGGGCCTCGGCGGCCAGCTTCAATAGGCCGTCCACATCCACGGTCCTCTCCAGCAGGGCGGCCAACACATCCAGCTTTTGGCCCAAATCTTCGATCTCGCCCGGGGTGACCAAGCCGAGATGCCGGCTCTCCACCATGACCTCCGGGGCCCGGGGCACATACCCAAGGGACCGAAGGCCCAGCTTTTCCACCTCGGGCTTCAGGGCGCCGTACACGCCCTCACTCATGCGGTTGAAGATGACGCCCCGGATGCGGCTGTCGAGCCGGAACCGGAGAAAGCCAATTAGGGCAGCGAGGGCGGACAGGCTTTGGCCCCGGCTGTCCACGACGAGCACCACGGGGGCGTCCAGAGCTTTGGCCACCTCGTAGGACGAGGCCCGGTCCGTGGCGGCCCCCAGGCCGTCGTAATAGCCCATGACCCCCTCAATGAGGCTGATCTCGGCCCCGGCGGCGTGGCGGCAGAAGAGGCGCCTGAGCTGGTCCCGGTCGCTGAAAAACAGGTCCAAGGTGCCCGAGGGCACGCCCACCACGGTTTCATGGAACAGGGGATCGATGAAGTCCGGCCCGCACTTGAAGGCCCGAACCCCCTTGCCCCGGTTCTTCAAGGCCCGCAGCAGGCCGCAGACGATGGTGGTCTTGCCGCTCCCTGAAGCAGGGGCGGCGAACAGCAGGCGGGGGCTAACCATTGGGCTGTCCTCCCCGGCAGGAGAAAAGGTATACGGGGTTCTGGGCGGTCATCAGGTGATACCCGCCCACCTTCCGGCCCCGGGATACGGAGAGCTCCACGATCTCCACGTCCGTGACCGGCAATTTCTTCAGGGCGTCCAGAGCCAGGGCGAAGGTCTCCGCCGTCACCGTGTTCACCACGATCCGGGCGGCGGGGTTTTTGTCCAGGACCAGGGCCATGATCTCCTTCAGCTCTCCCCCGCTGCCGCCGATGAAGACGTGGGTGGGCGCAGGCAGGTCCCGGAGGGCGTCAGGGGCGGCCCCCTCGATCACCTGCACGTTGGTGACGCCCAGGTGCTTCTTGTTCGCTTCGATGAGGGCGCAGGCCTCGGGCTTCCGTTCGATAGCGTAGACCATGCCGTCCTCACAGACCTCCGCCATCTCCAGGGACACGGAGCCGGTGCCGGCCCCCACGTCCCAGCAGAGGGCGTCCCGCGTCAGGCGGAGCTTACTTAGGGTCACGGCGCGGACCTCGGACTTGGTCATGGGCACCTCGGTGCGGAGGAAATCTTCGTCGGGGCGGCCCTGGGTCAGCACGGCGCCTTTGGCGTCGGGGTTCTCCACCAGCACCAGGGCGAGGGGCGCAAAGGTCTGCGCCGCCAGCTCCCCGGCGGTGCCCCGGACGATCCGTTCCTCGGGATAGGACAGGTTTTCGCCCACGGTCACGGGAAGATGGCCCAGGCCGTTGTCTCGCAGCACGCAAAGCAGGTCCTTCACGCCCCGATCCCCGCCCACCAAAACGATGGTCTTGGGGGATCGACGGATCTTCGTCACATAGTTGCAGGGCCGGCCGTGGGCGGAGAGGAGCAGGGCGTCATCCCAGCTCGTGCCCGCTTTGGCGGTGAAGCAGGAGATGGAGGAGATGCCCGGCAGGACGGTGGGCTGCAAATCCGAAATCAAGGGCAGCAAGCCCTTGGTGCCGCTGTAAAAGCCCGTGTCCCCGGACATGGCCACCGCAATGTTTTCGGCAGGCGTGGTCCGGATGATCCTTTCGATCTCCCGGGCCGCCACGGCGTTTTGGGTGGGCTTGCCGAAGCGCTGAAGAGCGTCCGTCACCCGCTGAGCGCCTACGATCAGGTCCGCCTGGCGGCAGGCGTCCTCGGCGGCCCGCGTCAGGGTGCCGGGGTCCCCCATGCCCAAGCCTACCATGGTGATGTGCTTTTTCGCGTCCGCGGCCCAGCCGCAGCGCTCGCCCAGCAGGCTCAGGCACTGGGCCACGCTGACCCCCGTCTCGACGAGGGGCCGGCGGATGACCACGGGCGTCACGCCGCAGGCCCTGGCGGCTTTGAGCTTCTCCGAGAAGCCCCCTGCGGCGCCGGTGTCCTTGGTGATGAGATACCGGGCGTCCAGCATCCGCAGCATGGCCTCGTTGATCTCCTGAGAGAAGGGGCCCTGCATGCAGATGAGGTGGCTCCCCTCCATGCCCAGCTCGAAGGCCAGCTGCACGGAGGCGGGCAGAGGCAGCACCCGGGCGTAGAGCCGGTTTTGCCAGTCCCGCACCGCCATATAGGCGGGCAGCTCCTTGCTGCCCACGGTCAAAAGCACGTTCCCCTCCGTGCCGTTCAAATAGGCCACGGCCCCCTGGGTGTCGTCCACGAACACGCAGCCAGTCATATCCTCGTGGTCCTCCCGGCGCAGGATGCGCAGATACGCCACGTTCTCCTGGGCACATACCGCCTGCAGGGTCCTCGTCACCTCCGCGGCGTAGGGGTGGGTGGCGTCGATGACCAGCTCCGCCCCGGTCTCCCGGATCAGGGCGGCGATGCCGTTCCCGTCCTTGCGGCCCGAGATCACATGCACGTTGTCCGCTGGATCGATGAGCGTCTCCCCATACTCCGTGGCCACGCTGACGGTCAAATCTATGTCCTTTCCCCGGCACCCTTCGGCAATCTTGCGCCCCTCGGTGGTGCCCGCAAACAGCAGCGCCTTAGTCATGGTCGTACCCCCGGGGCGTGACCATCCTGCCGCCGATGATCCTGGTCTGGGAATTGCCGATGAACACGGTGGAGAACATGTCCACCTGGGCGTCCCGCAGGGCCTGCAGGGTCATGGTGCGGATGTTCTCCCCCTCTCGGCCGATGTTTTGCGCCACGCCGCAGACGGTCTCCGGGGACGCCGCTTCGAGGACGATCTCGCAGGCCCGGGCCAGATAGTCCTTTCGCTTGTGGCTCGACGGGTTGTAGAGGCAGATGACGAAGTCCGCCGCGGCCGCCGCCCGAAGCCGCTTCTCGATGGTGGCCCAGGGGGTCATAAGGTCGCTCAGGCTGATGACGGCAAAGTCGTGCATCAGGGGGGCCCCCAGGATGGCGGCGCCGCTGAGGACCGCGGACACGCCGGGGACGGTCACCACCGCCACACCGGGGTGCTTCGCCGCAAGCTCCTCGCAAAGGCCGCTCATGCCGTAGACCCCGGGGTCGCCGCTGCAGACCATAGCCACGGTCTTGCCCTTCGCCGCCTCGGCGAGTGCCAGCTCCACCCGCTCCACCTCCCGGCGCATGGGGGTGGTCAAAAAGGTCTTGTCCGGGAAACGGTCCTTCACCAGGTCCACGTAGACCGTGTAGCCCACGATCACGTCGCTCTCCTCCAGGGCCCGGGCGGCCTCGTACGTCATGCCCTCGACCTTGCCGGGGCCGATGCCCACCACATACAGCTTACTCAAATCGGATCGCCTCCTCCTTCTTGGCCAGGGCAAAGGTCATGCCGTCCTTCGCCACCTTTCGCACCGCCAACGTCCCGCCGGACGCCAGCACCGCCGCCCGCTCGCACACCGAATCCACGCCCGTCACCTCCTGCACGAAGGCGGAGGGGGTGAAGTCCCCGGGGGCAGCTTTCAATTCTTCCGCCGAATAGGTCACAAAGGGCAGGCCCAGCTTTTGGCTGAGGGCCGCCAGCCCCGGCTCGTCCTTCTTCAAATCGATGCTGCCGAGGGCCCTGAGCTCATGGAGCCCCACGCCGCATTTCTGCAAGTTGTCCAGCAAAAACATTTCCAACTCCTCCGCACTCTTGCCCCGGCGGCAGCCAAGGCCCACGGCATAGGGTCGGGGTGTGAGCCGCAGGGTCCGGGGAAAGGGCTGGCCGTTTCCTGCCGAAACGTATATGCCCAGGTCCGCGTCCCCTGTGGTCAGGCCCATAGGCAGCGCGCCCTCCACGGGAAGATCGGAGCGAAAGCCCACCTTCTCCCCCGCCAGCAAAGCGGCGGAGACGGCCTTGCAGAGGGCCATGCTCTCGATATGCAGGCCGTTTGCTTTGGCGAACACGTCCACGGCAAAGAGGCCGTTCACGTCCGTGGCCGTGGTCAGCACGGGGGTGGCGTGCAGTTGGTTCGCCACGTCCAGCGCCAAAGCGTTCGCCCCGCCCAGATGCCCGCTGAGCAGGGGGATCACGAACCGGCCGCCCTCGTCCAGCACCAGCACCGCCGGGTCCGTCCGCTTGTCCCGCACATGGGGGGCGATGACCCGGACGGCGATGCCGGAGGCGCAGCAGAACAGCAGGGCGTCCGCCTCCGCAAAGCCCGCCCCGGCCCAGTCCGCCCCGGACCGGGTCAAGGGTTCGTCCCCGTCGCCGCAGAACTTGGGGAGGGCGAAGGTCCGACAATCGTGGCCTGCCCCTTTCAAAATTTCCGCCGCACGCGCCGCCAGGGCCCGGCCCCGGGCGGTGTAGGAAATGAGCCAGATGGTCATAGATCACTCCTTGGCCGGCCGATATTCCGTGGAGAAGGTGGGATCATAGAGCCTGGAGCGGGCGTAGCCGCTCTGCTGCACCGCGTCCCCCACGATGATCAGCGCCGTCTTGGAAATACTGTTCTCCTTGGCGCAGTCCGCCAGGGTGGATACGGTGCACAGGCACCTCTTCTCGTCGGGCCAGCTGGCCTTGTAGACGATGGCCGCCGGGGTGTCGGGGCCGTAGCCTCCCGCCAGCAGCTCTGCCTGTGTCTCTCGCAGCAGGCCGGCGCTCAGAAACAGGACCATGGTGGCCCCGTGGGCGGCGAAGGACCGAACGCTCTCCCGCTCGGGCACCGCGGTCCGCCCCGCCATGCGGGTGATGACGACGCTCTGGGAAACCTCCGGCAGGGTGTACTCCATCTTCAGGGCCGCCGCCGCCCCGGAGAAGGCGCTGACGCCGGGGCAGTAGTCGTAATCGACGCCCCGCTTGTCCAGCTCGTCCATCTGCTCCCGGATGGCCCCGTAGAGGCAGGGGTCCCCGGTGTGGAGGCGCACGGTGGAAAGGCCCGCGGCCTCCGCGTCCAGCATGACGGCCAGCACCTCCTCCAAGGTCATTTTGGCGCTGTTGTACACACGGCAGCCTTCTTTTTTATACTCCAGTAGCGCCGGATTCACCAGGGAACCGGCATAGATGATCACGTCCGCCTGCTCCAGCAGGGCCTTGCCCCGCACGGTGATGAGATCGGCCGCCCCGCAGCCCGCGCCTACAAAATGGATCATAGCTCTTTCTCCTTCCCCTCTCCCCTTGTTTTCAGCCATTCTTTGGCCGCACCGGCGGCGCACAGAGGCCCATAGCCATCCGAGAACACCAGCACGCCCACGGTCAAAAGGTCCTTCACCCGGGCGCTCACATACAGCTCTATCCGCTGGGCCATGTGCTCCATGGCCGGGGCCAGCAGCCCCTTCTCCCGCAGGATGCGCAGCATCTCGTCCGTGGTGACGCAATCAAGGATGGCCCGGGCCGTGTCGGCGTCGCATCCCGCCCGGAGCGCGCAGGCGGCCATGAGCTCCGCCCGGCCGTCGCCCTCCCGGGAGTGGGTGTTCATGATGCCGCCGGAAAGCTTGATGAGCTTGCCGATATGGCCCGCCAGCAGCACCTTGGAAAACCCCGCCTCCGCCGCGGCGTCCAGGGCCCGGCCGATGAAGTTGGAAACCTTGACGATGCGGTCCTCGCCCACGCCGAAGGTGTCCCTGAGAAAGTCCGTGCCGTAGTTGCCCGGGGCCAGGATCAGGCGCTCGTCCCCCAGGGCCTTGCGCTGGCGAATCTCCAGGCGGATGCTGTCGATCAGCGCCTCCTCGCTCATGGGCTCCACGATGCCGCTGGTGCCCAATATGGAGATGCCGCCCACGATGCCCAGCCGGGGGTTGAAGGTCTTCGCCGCCAGGGCTGCCCCTTCGGGCACCGAGATCACCACGTCCAGTCCCGGCACGGGCTCCCCTTCCTCCAGGGCCTCCCGGACCGCCTGCTCGATCATGGCCCGGGGGCCGGGGTTGATGGCCGCCGCGCCTACATGCACCTTGAGCCCGGGCTTTGTCGCCCGGCCCACGCCCTCGCCGCCGTCGATATGGATGCCCTGGGTGGCGCTGACGCGGACCTGGGCGCACACCAGGGCCCCGTCGGTCACGTCCGGGTCGTCGCCGCTGTTCTTGCGGACGGCGCAGCGGGCAGCGTCGCCTTCCCGCTTCGATTCTTCGATAGGCAGCCGCAAGTCGATGCCCTTGGGGGTGTGTATCTTCACTGCCACAGGCGCTTGGCCCGTGAGCAGCAGCAGGGCAGCCGCCTTGGCCGCCGCCGCCGCGCAGGTGCCGGTGGTGTAGCCGAAGCGGAGCTTTTTCCCGTCCACCAGGGCGTAATGGCCCTCTATGCCCGTCTCAAACACGCAGCGCCTCCTCCATGGTCCTCAACAGTTCCTCGTTCTCCGCCCGGGTGCGGACGGCGATGCGGCAGTCGTCCGCCTGCAAGCCCCGATAGTTTCCGCAATCCCGGATGAGCACGCCCTGACCGAGCAGCTTCCCATACAGCCCGGGCACCCCCGTGACGAAGAGGAAGTTGGCGTCCCCCGGCAGCACGCCCAGGCCCAGCTGGGTCAGCCGCCCATACAGCCAGGGCTTCTCCGCCTGGAACAGGGCTCGGGCCCGCTGCGGCCAGTCGGGGCAAGAGAGGGCCGCGAGGCCCGCCGCCTGGGCGGGGGTGGATACGTTCCAGGGCTGGGAGAGGCGGCTCATCCTCTCCAGCAGCGCCCCATCCTTGCAGAGGCCGTAACCCAGGCGCAGGCCCGCCATGCCGTAGGCCTTGGTGAAGGCCCTGAGCAGGAAGACCCGGTCTCCCGCCGCCAGATGCTCCGCCAGGGAGAAGGCCTTGTCCTCGTCCACCAGCTCCAAAAAGCACTCGTCCAAAAACAGCCAGGTCCCCGTCTTGCGGCACCGATCCAGGATAGCAAGCAACAGTTCCCGGGGCACGGACCGGCCCGTGGGGTTGTTGGGGGAGCAGAGCATCAAAAGGTCCGTGTCGGGGCCGATGGCGTCCAAAATGTCCGGGCCCAGCAAAAAGCCGTTCTCCCGCTGAAGGGGGTAGAAGGTCGGCTCGCAGCCCGCCGCCACGAGAGCGCTCTCGTAGTCCGCGAAGGAGGGCACCGGGAGCAGCGCCTTCTTCGGCTGCAGGGCCGCGGCGAACTGGTAGATCAGCTCCGCCGCCCCGTTGCCGCAGATGACGTTCTCCCGCGTCACCCCGTTCACCGCCGCCAGCTTCTCCCGCAGGGGGCCGCAGCAGGGGTCGGGATAGGCGGAGAGGCCCTCTGCCGCCGCCCGGACCGCCGCCCGCACCGCCTCCGGGGTGCCGAAGGGGTTCACGTTGGCGGAAAAGTCTAGGCGGATGGGGCGGGAATAGATGTCGCCCCCGTGGACGTAACCCTTGTCGAGGATCATAGCAGTGCCCCTCCCAGCAGCAGGATCATCCCATAGAGAGCCAGCAGCAACAGGTTGGTCCCGTACATCAGAATGCAGGCCCGCGCCACGTCCGCCCGCTCTATGGGCCGGAGCGGGTCCCCGATGGTGGGCTTCTCATGGAGCTTGCCGAAGTAGCTGGCGTTGCCGCCCAGCTGCACGCCCAAGGCCCCGGCGCAGGCGGACTCGGTCTGGGCGGAGTTGGGGCTGGCGTGGTTGCGCCGATCCCGCCGCCACACACGCAAGGCGCCTTTCCCGTCCAGCCGCAGCAGAAAGGCCGCGCCGATCATGGCGAGGGCCGACAGCCGGGCGGGGACATAGTTCACTACGTCGTCGAATTTGGCGGCGCAGCGGCCGAAATGCAAATATCTGTCGTTCTTATAGCCCACCATGGAGTCCATGGTGTTCACGGCCTTGTAGAAGAGCCCGCCCGCAGCGCCGAAGAGGACCATCCAAAAGAGGGGGGCCACCACCCCGTCGGAGGTGTTCTCGGCCACGGTCTCCACGGCAGCCTTCACCACCTGGGGTTCCGTCAGACTGTCCGTGTCCCGGCCCACCAGCATCCCCACCTGGCGGCGGCCGGCGGAAAGACCCTCCTTTTCCAGGCAGGTCACCACCTTCTTCGCCTCCGCCATCAAACACCGGGCGGCGAAGCACTGCCAGCAGAGAAAGGCGCTCACAGCGAAGTAAGCCCAGGGGTGGACCCGCCAGGCCAGATACAGCAGCAGAAGGCCCGCGCCTGTGCTGATGAGGGGCACCGCCAGGGCCATGATGGTCCCCGCGGTCCGCTCGCCCGGGGGCGTCTGGGGGAACCGGGGGCGCAGCTGCTTTTCAAACAGAGAGATCAGCTTACCCATGAGCACCACGGGATGCAGGCGGCTCAGGGGGTCCCCCAGCAGGCAATCCAGCCCGAACCCTGCGAAGACGGACAGAGCGGTGAGGGCATAGAGGTTCATGGCGCTTCCCCTCCCGTCCAAAGGTCGCTGAGCCGGTCCAAAGGCAGGAGCTTGCCCCGGGCCGCCGCCTCGTCCCGCAGGATGCGGTTGCCCTCGTTCGTGGTTCCAAATCCATCCAGGCAGCAGACCACATGGGCACAGGTCGAAATCAGCGCCCGCACCCTGTCCATGGCCGCCTCGCCGACGGGCGTGAAGGCGGGCACGGACACCGTCTCCACGGCCAACGCCCGGGCCACCCCGTAGTCCACATCGTTCTCGGCCAGCACGCCCGCGGCGAAGGGTACGCCCCGCCGCTGCAGGGCCCGGTAGACGGGGATGCCGCTGCCGGCGCCGCCGATGACGAAGACGCGGGGCTCGCCCGGTACCCGCGCCATCTCCAGGGAGCCGAAGAGGGCGTTGTAGCTGCCCTTCTCCATGCCGTAGAGGGCTTCGATGTATTCGTTGGTAAAGATCTCCTCCGGCGTGCCGCACCGGTCCACGGCGTTGTTGGCCACGCAGACCACCCGGTCGGAGATCTTTTGCGCCAGATCCAGCTCGTGGAGGGACATCAATACGGCCACGTTCCGCTCCCGGACCAGCCCCTTCAATATCTCCAGCAGCTCCAGCTTGTGCTTCACGTCCAGGAAGGAGGTGGGCTCGTCCAGCACGATGACCTCCGGCTCCTGGCAGACCGCCCGGGCAAGGAGCAGCCGCTGCCGCTGCCCGTCGCTGATCTGGTGAAAGGGCCGCTGGGCGAACGCCTCCCCGTGGACCAGGGCAATGGCCTCCTGCACGATGGCTTTGTCCGCTTTGGTCAGGATGCCCAGGCGGCCCGTGTAGGGGTAGCGGCCCGTGGCGACCACGTCCTCGCCGGTCATGAGCTCCGCCCGGAGCCGCTCGGTCATGACGATGGCCATCTTGCGGGCGATCTCCCCCTCCCCCATGGCGGCCATGGGCCGGCCGTCCAGGACGACCATGCCCGCCAGGAGCTTGAGCTGGCAGATCATGCTCTTCAGAATGGTGGATTTGCCGGAACCGTTGGGTCCGATGAGGGTCAATATCTCCCCCCGACGGACGCCGATCTCGATGTCGCGGATGAGGGGCACCCCGTCGTAGCCCACGTCCATATGCTCGGTGCGAATGTACCAGGTATCCATGGGCCCTCCTTACAGGTTTTCCTTCTGCCGTCTGAGCATGACCAGGATCACCACCGGCGCTCCGAACAGGGCCGTGACGGAGCTGATGGACAGCTCCGTGGGCGCGAAGGCCGTCCGGGCGATCAGGTCACATAGAAGGCAGAACACCGCCCCGCCCAGGAAGCAGGCGGGGATCATGACGAGGGGCTTGGCGGTCTTGAAGATGCTGCGAACGAGATGGGGCACCGCCACGCCCACGAAGGAGATGGGGCCCGCGAAGGCCGTGACCGCGGCGGAGAGGACGCTGGACAGGAGGATCAGGGCCGCCCGGAAGGCGCGGACGTTGACGCCCATGTTCTGGGCATAGACCTCCCCCAGCTGGTAGGCGCTGATGGGCTTGCTGAGCAGGAAGGCCGCAACCAGGGCCGGCAGGATCACCGCGGCCATGACGCCCACGTTGCTCCAGGTGATGCCAGAAAAGCTGCCCAGCGACCAGTGGTGGAGGTTGATGATGTTGGCGTCGTCGGCGAAGGTGATGACGAAGTCCGTCACGGCGGAACAGATATAGCCGATCATGACGCCGGAGATGATGAGCAATGACATCCGCTTGACCTTGGAGGAGATCAGCAGTACGAAGCTCATGGACAGCATGGCCCCCACGAAGGAGGCCAGGATAAGGGCGATGGACCCCACGGCCACGCCCCGGGAGAGGAAGCCGATGAGGGTCAGGGACAAAACCAGCTTCGCCCCCGAGGAGATGCCCAGGATAAAGGGGCCGGCGATGGGGTTGGCAAAGAAGGTCTGCAGCAGAAAGCCAGACAGGGCCAGGGCCCCGCCCAGCAGGGCCGCGGCCAGGATGCGGGGCAGGCGGATGCTGCGGACGATGACATCGTTGTCGCCGCCCCGCCCCAGGAGGATGGACAGTATCTCCCCCGAGGACACGTGGACGCTCCCCGCGTTCACGTTCCAGACGATCAGCCCCAGCAGGGCCACCAGGAGGCCCAGAAAGCCGATCCACAGCCGCACCCGTCTATCCATGGTCAGTTGCCTCCCGCCGTCAGCTTATGCAGATACGTGAGCTCCCCAGGCGCGTTTTCGTCCGTCAGCACCCGGTGCATGTCCAAAATGAGCTTGCCGAGGCCCATGGGCTCCTGGAACAGGTTTTTGCCCGTGCACCAGACGTTCCCGGTCCGGACGGCCTTGAAGTCCTTCAGAAAGGCGCTCTTTTGCAGGAGCTCCTCCAGGGTGAACAGCTCCCCGTCGATGGTGCTGTTGTAGATGAGCAGGTCCGCGTCCTTGGCCCCGTCATAGAAGGATTCCATGGTCATGTTCACGGTGGACAGGGCGCTGCCGCTGCTAAGGTCGGGGAACACGTAATCGCCCCCCGCAAGGCTGATCATCCGGGGCACATAGTCGTCGCTCTTGCGCACGTTCACGGTGCCGGTGGCGGTGATGTAGAAGAAGGCCACGGTCTTGCCGGTTTGGGGCTGATCGAGCAACGGTTCCACCGCCTTGACCTCCCCGTCGAACAGCTTCTCCGCCTCCTCGAGCTTGCCCAGCAGGGCGCCGTAGACCTTGATCCACTCCATGCGGCCCAGGGGGTCCTCCTCGTAGCTGCTGCGCTCCACCAGCACGGGGACGCCCAGCTTCTCCAGCTGCTCCTTTACCTCAGGGCTGTGATAGATCATGGTGGACTCGATGGCGAGGTCGCACTTCTCCGCGAAGATCAGCTCGTAGTCGGGGGCGCTGTACTTGCCCGCGAAGCGCATGGCGCCGCTACTCAGGGCGTCCTTGGCCTCCTGGATGTACCAGCCGTTGACATCCGTGCCGGAGAGGCGGATGGCGGGCACGCTGCCCAGGGCCCGGAAGAAGTCCATGGAGGAGGTGGCGGCCAGGTACATCCTGTCGAGCGGAGCGTGGAGCGGGACCACGTCAGCGTCCAGCCCCTGGGGCACCCCGGCCCCCGCGGGGACGATCAAAAACCGGCCGCTGGTGGGGATGTCCAGCAGGGTGTAGCCCTGATCGTACTCCGTCAGGGAAAACTGGGTGGCGTGCTGCAAGGGCACCTGCCGCACCACGGAAAAGGTGCTCCAGTCGGGGCCGGCGGCTTGCGTCTGAGCCGTTTTTTCCCCGTTGCATCCCGAAAAGAGCCCCAGCACTAAGGCTCCCAGGAGCAGCAGGCAGATGATCCTTTTCGTCAGCATCTTCATTTGCCGGAGGCCGCCAGGGAGGCGGCGTCAAAGGTGATCGTATACTCGATCTCATGGGGCGCGCTCATGGCCACCGTGTCCGCCACCACAGGGAGAGGTTCCTCCAGGGAAGCTACGGGCACGGTGAACGCCGAATGGCCGTCCTCGATCACGGCGTCGTAGCGGACGCCGTTCACCTTCATATAATCGTAGTTGGCGCTGCTCCAGACGAGGGTGGCCGTGATCTTGCCGTCCTGGACCGTGAGCTGCAGGGGGGAGGCGATCTTCGCCTTGCCGGTGCCGCCGTTCAGGGTGGCGGCCACGGTGTAGGTCCCGTCCGCCAGGGCCTTGGCCTTCTTCTCACAGCCCGCGGCCAGCGCCAGCAGCAGGAGCACAAGCGCGATGCAAAGCGTCTTCCTTCTCATGTGAAGCATCCTTTCTACGCAAAAACTTTTTTCTTTGAATACAGCTATGCGGCACGGCAGCCTGAACAGCCGCCGCGCCGCTTGTATTGAGGGTTTGTCTGTGCCTTCCGCGCTTACGCCTCGGGCACGGGGTTGGTGACGATGACCTTGTGGTCGTACCACTTGCCGGCCTTGCCGATGAGGGCCAGGTCGAACTCCTCGCCGATGGCGGGCACCTCAACGTCGAAACCAAAGACCTCCTCGGTGGTGCCGTCGTCATAGGTCACGGTGTCCACCGTGGGCTGCAGCCAAACGGCGCCCTCCTTCTGGGCGTCCTCCTTGAGGCCGGGGAACAGGTTCACGATGTTCTTGGAGGTCAGGCTGATGTGAATGACCATCTTGCCGTCCTTCACGGTCAGGGTGCCCTGGCCATTCTGGGTCTCGTTCACCTTGAACATGGAGCTGTCCAGGCACTTAAAGGTAGCCTTGTAGGTGCCGTCGGCCAGGACGGAGGCGGCGGTGTCCGCAACGGCCTCCACCTTCAGACCGTTCTCATCCATGGCGGCCTGGGCGTGGGCCACGTAGATGGCCTGGACGTCCGCAATGGAGCCCATGCCGTTGATCTGGCAGTCGATCTTCTCAAAGAGCTTGGACGCGGTGAACTGGCTCACCCAGGACTCCTCATCCTCGGGGTCGGCCATGTCGTTGTTGGCGTGATCGCCGGCCACGACCATCAGAGGCCGCAGGATGACCTTGGTGTAGCCCGCCTCGTTGACGGCTTTGATGATGTTCTCGCAGGCGGTCTCCTCGGGCTCGCCCTCCACGGTGCCGATGAACACGTTCTTGTAGCCCAGCTCATTCATCTGGGTCTGCATCTGGGAGTAGGTCACCTTCGCCACGTGGGCGGTGCCGTGGCCCATGAGCACGATGGCGGTGCCGTCCTTCTCCAGGGCATCCAGGGACTCGGCCCCGGCGGCCTTCACCGCGGCCTCCACCACGGCCTTCGCCACGGTCTCCTTGTCGGTGTTGACCTCGGCGGCGTCCTTGCCCACTTTACCCAGCAGGGGCTCGGCCACCACCACGTTCATCCTGTCGGCGTACTTCGTGACGGCCTCCACCAGCTCATCATACTCGGCGCCGTGCATGAGGTGGGTAGGCTGGATGACCAGGTTCTTGACGCCGTTGTTCACAGCCCGCTCCAGGGCCTGGTCCATGTTGTCGATGAACTCCCCGTCCCGGGCCTGGACATGGTTGATGATGATCTGGGCGGTGAAGGCCCGGCGCACGGCCCAGCCGGGGAACGCGGCTTCGAGAGCCTTCTCGATGCCGCCGATGTCCTCCGCCCGGCTGTCGTTGAAGGACGTGCCGAAGCTCACCACCAGCAGCTCGTTTTCACCGATGCCGTCCGCACAAAGTAGTCGGGATCGGCTTCTTCACCCTCGACCAGCTCCTTCTGAGCGTCGGTCAGGGCGTCCCAGGCGGCCTTGGCGGCGGCGCACTGGGCGTCGGTGTCCTCGGTCCGCTGCTGGACGTAGATGGCGTCGATCAGGGCGCCCACCCGCTTGCCGGCTTCCTCGTCGGTCTCATTGGCGGGCTTCATGGCGTAGACGGCGGCCTTGGCGTGGTCTACATAGAGCTTCTGGACGGCCTCGATCCGGCCCAGGCCCTCGATCTGGCAGTCGATCTGTTCGAACTTGCCGGAGGCGGTGAACATGCTCAGCCAGGATTCCTCGTCCTCGGGATCGGCCATGTCGTTGTTGGCATGGTCGCCGGCGACCACCATCAGGGGCCGCAGGATGACCTTGGTGTAGCCCGCGGCGCTGACGGCCTCGATGACGGCCTCGCAGGCGGTCTCCTCGGGCTCGCCCTCCACGTTCTTTCATCTGGGTCTGCATCTGGGAGTAGGTCACCTTCGCCACGTGGGCGGTGCCGTGGCCCATGAGCACGATGGCGGTGCCGTCCTTCTCCGCGGCATGGAGGCTGGAGAACCCGGCCGCCTTCACGGCCTCGGCCACCACGGCTTCCGCCACGGCCTGCTTGTCGTTGTTCACGGCGGCGGCGCTGGCGCCCACCTTGCCCAGCAGGGGCTCAGCCACGGTCACGGTGGCGAACTTGTCCGCGTACTTGGTCACGGCCTCCACCAGCTCGTCGTACTCGGCGCCGTGCATGAGGTGGGTGGGCTGGATGACCAGGTTCTTGACGCCGTTGTTCACGGCACGCTCCAGGGCCTGGTCCATGTTGTCGATGAACTCCCCGTCCCGGGCCTGGACGTGATTGATGATGATCTGGGCGGTGAAGGCCCGGCGCACGGCCCACTCCGGGAACGCCGCTTCAAGAGCCTTCTCGATGCCGCCGATGTCCTCCGCCCGGCTGTCGTTGAAGGACGTGCCGAAGCTCACCACCAGCAGCTCGTTTTCACCGATGCCGTCCGCACGGCCAAAGTAGTCGGGATCGGCGAACTCGCCCTCGACGAGCTCCTTCTGGGCGTCAGTCAGGGCGTCCCAAGCGGCCTTGGCGGCGGCGCAGTCCGCGTCGGTGGTCTCCGTCCGCTGCTGGACGTAGATGGCGTCAATCAGAGCGGCCACCTTGGCGGCGGCAGCCTTATCGGCCTCAGAGGGCTCCTCTCCCTCCGCCATGGCGGGCAGCGCCGTCACGCCGACCACAGCCAGCATGACGAGGGCCAGAAACAGTGCGATCTTTCTTTTCATTGGTTCCTCCTCCTGTTTTTTCTTGGGACGCCTGAGCATCCCCCGATGTATGTGATGCGTACATCAGCAAGATCCACGGCACGAAAAAAGCCCTTCGCCATGCGGCAAAGAGACTGCGTGTAAAGAGCGCCCCAAGACGGGAGCATGGTACACGATCAATCCCTCGTGATCTGGAAAAACATTTTTCCGTACCGACAGACGGCAGGTTTCCTGGCTCGCGGCCCTTCGCCCATCGCCTTCCCGGTCTCCCAGTGGCTGCGCCCATGGCGCTCGATGGACTCTTCCGCATACAGTGACGAGATCGCACAGGCTTCTCACCTGTTTCCCTTTTACCCTCTGCCCCCGAACCCGGCGGCAAAGGCACCGACTGCTGTATTCAATTCTGAGATATTATATCCCTATTCTTTTATCTCTGTCAAGCAGAAGGCTCTATATATGAAAGCGACTGACCACCTCACATGTAAAAAACAGCACGTGTTCACGACTGCGCCTCCGCCCAAAATTCCGCATATATTTTACAACGCCATTACAACTTATCTGATATACTGATGATCAAGAAGAGGAACAGAGAGGGAAAACATGGCGAAGATACTGATCGTAGAGGACGAAAAGGCCATCAACGATTTGCTGAAGCTGAATCTGGAGATGGTGGGCCACCAGTGCGTGTCCGCCCTGACGGGCCGGGACGCCATCCACGCCGCGGGGGAGCAGGGATTCGACCTGATGCTCCTCGACGTGATGCTGCCGGACATGGAGGGCTTCGGGGTCATGGAGAAGGTGCGGGACGTGCCCACCATCTTCCTCACCGCCCGGGGTGCCACCACCGACAAGGTCCGGGGCTTCGGCCTGGGCGCCGACGACTACATCGTGAAGCCCTTCGAGGTGGCGGAGCTCCTCGCGCGGGTCCAGGCGGTCCTTCGGCGGACCCATCGGGAGGAAACGGAGTACAGCATCGACGATCTGGTCATCCGTTGGAACGCCCATGAGGTCTTCTTGCGGGGGGAGCGGGTGGACCTGACGCCCCAGGAGTTCACGCTCCTGCACATCCTCATCGAGAATCGGAACGTGTGCCTCAGCCGGCAAAAGCTCCTTTCCGAGGCCTGGGGCACGGACTTTCTGGGCGAGAGCCGGACCGTGGACGTGCACATCCAGAAGCTCCGGCGGAAGCTGGATCTGGACGACCATATCAAGACCATCTACAAGAACGGCTACCGTTTCGAGGAATAAGCCCCCCGTTTGTCATCCTGAGCGAGCGAAGCGAGTCGAAGGACCTCTGAACACAAAAAGGCAGTACACCCATGAAACTCTGGCAAAAAACCTATCTGCTGTCCACCCTCCTCTGCGCCCTGATCCTCTACGGGTGCATGTTCGGCGTCACCGCGCCGGCCCTCACCGCCACCGTGAAGGGGGCCACGGACACCGCCCTGCGGGAGGAGCGGGCCATCGCCGGCGCCCTGGAGGTGACCATGGCCAAGGCGCCGGAGGGGCGGCAGATCCCGGTGCTGCGCACGTTTTTGGACTACTACGCCAACACGGGCCTGACCTTTCAGGTGACCCAATCGGCAGCTCCCCTGTACAGCACCCTGCCCTTCCCCGTGGACAAGGCCCCCGGCACCGTGGGCTTCCTCCGGGAGCAGGGGCGGCTGTACCTCTTCGTCAGCGACCGGCTCCCCTCGGGCTTTGAACTCCTGTACATGAAGGAGGCGGCGGCCACGGACGCCCTGCTCAAGCGCCAGGTCACGGCGGCGGCCCTCACCGGCACCCTGGTAGCCCTGGTCATGGCCGCGGCCCTCTACGCCCTCCTCTACCGGGTCAACCTGCCCGTGAGCCGGTTGGCCCACGAGATGCGTACGCCGCTGACCGCCATGAAGGGCTACGCCGAGACCCTGCGGGACGTGAAGCTCTCCGAGGAGCAGCAGTACATGGCGGCCAGCTATATCGCCGAGGAGAGCACCCGGCTCTCCAACATCTCCGCCCGGCTCCTGACCCTCCACAACGCCCGGGAGGAAAGTACCCCCTTCGGCCCCGTGGACGTGGAGGAGCTCTTCGACCACATCCGGCAGACCTACCCCACCGTGACCTATGCGGTCCGCTGGCCCACTCTGTTCGGGGACCGGGCCATGCTCTCCTCCCTCCTCAACAACCTGGTGGACAACGCCGTGAAGGCGTCCCCGGCGGGGGCGCCCGTGGAGCTCCTGGCCGCGCCCAACGTGCTCACGGTCACGGACCACGGCCGCGGCATGACCGACGAGGCCCTGAACTACGTGAACCACCCCTCCAAATTCAAGAAGCTGCACCCCACCGGGGGCCTGGGCGTGCCCCTCTGCCACCAGATCGCCAAAGCCCACGGGGCCAAGCTCACCTTCGCCCGGGGCGCGGACGGGGGGACCGTGGCCACGTTGACCTTTTACAACTCCCTTACAAGTTGATGAAGACTCCATTACAAGTCCCGCTCTATACTGACGGTGTCAACTTGAGAAAGGAGCGAACAAGACCATGAAACTTTTCTGGATCAAAAACAAAGTGCTGATCACCACCCTCCTGGCTGTGCTGGCCCTGGGCTTCCTCTTCTGGGGCGGGCTGCGCCTCTTTGAGGGGGAGCAGATGCAGGACGCCTTCATCCGCACCTCCGCCGCCGAGGCGGAGGCCACGACCAATCCCACGGAGGCCCCCGGCACCATCGGGCTGACGGAAGCTTCCCCCGCGCCCACGGTCATGCCCGCGGAGCTGGTGTCCGAGGACATCCTGCATTTGGAGTGGCGGTATAAGGACATCTTCCCCCGCATCACCAACACCTTCTCCTACCAGGCCAAGACCTGGAAGGAGGGGGACAAGGTGGACGACGCCCTGGCGGAGGCCGCCCGGAAGAAGGTCAAGGACGTCTACTACCTGCTGTTCAACGACGGCGGGGACTATCACGACTTCGCCGACGCCGCCGTCACCCGGTATGTGGACGAGGCGGGCTACCGGGAGAACGTGCTCAGGGTCACCGGCACCAACAACAGCTTCGTCTGCGTGCTGACGGAGAAGGACTTGAACCTGCTCATCGCGGACAACGCCAAGTTCCCGGCCACCGCGACCCTCCATGAGAAGGAGGACGCCAAGGAGGTGGCGGAATACCTGGGCACCACCCTGGGCAAGGGGATGGAGAACATGGGCGGCAGCCGGGATCGGGCTGGGAATTGGATCGAGCAGTTCTTCGCCTTCGAGCTCAGCGACGGCCGGTGGATCACCCTGTGCTACACCATGAACACCCTCCACGGCATCCTGGTCCATCAGGATACGTACAGCATGCAGGAGGGGGTCTGCTTCCAGGCGGACATCCGCCACAGCCCCGAGGTGGTCCATCTGGTGGCGGAGCCGAACTTCGTCCAAGGCAGCCCCAACGAGGTGGCCGAGGGCGATATGACCGTGGCGCAGGTGACAGGGCTCTACCGCGCCTTCCTATCCGCCGCCAACGGCCGGGCTGCCGAGCGCCGGGACGCCGAGGGCAAGGCCGTGGAGGAGCTGGACTACAATCTGAAGGACTGGGAGATCACCTACTTCCTGGACAAGTCCGGCTACCGGGAGAACTTCTACCACATCCACAAGGACGGCCTCGTGGACATGGAGATCGCCGCCAAGTCCGGCTACATCGTCCGGGCCACCTGCAACGAGCTCTATAACCCCGACGACGATCTGAAGCTCATCAACATCCCCTATGACGAGATGGGCGGCGTGGAGTACATCCACTACGTGAAGTACGTGGCGGAGCAGACCTTCGGCAAGGAGAACGTGCGGACCGTGGACGTGAACGCCGTCTACGACGGCCACGGCTGCACCATCGACGCCTACATGATGGACGGCCGCTGGTACGAGTTCGGGTTCACGGACGGCCGGCTCATGTACATCGAGCACTACGCCACGGAGCGCAGCGGCATCATGGGCTGGGGCGCCGACAGCCTCTATGTGAACACCATCACTGGCGAGGAGTTCTATCAAGAGTATTGATCCATACACGCCAAAGCCACCGCGGTTTCCTCCCCGCGGCGCAGGCCGTCACAAAAGAAGGTAGAAAGGACGCATAGCTGCGTCCTTTTCCGATGTAAACATCGCAAATCAGCCGTTTTTTC
Organism: uncultured Eubacteriales bacterium; assembly: GCA_902761365.1. Taxonomy (GTDB): domain Bacteria; phylum Bacillota; class Clostridia; order Christensenellales; family CAG-138; genus RUG472. The sequence goes on from CACWJZ010000022.1 coordinate 33,649, forward strand.
GGCCCTTCGCATAGCTAACTATAAAAACGGCTTCTGCCATCCTTCCTGACGGCCTGCTTCAGTGCACAAAAGCGGGCGGATCGTGATCCGCCCCTACGGATGTGGGACAAGGGTGCCTCGTAGGGGAGGGGCTTGTCCCCTCCCGCAATACAACGATGCACTAATCTTTTCCCGTAGGGGCGATTCACGAATCGCCCGCCCGAGTATCGCTCCAACGCGGGCCGGGCAAGCCGCGGCCCCTACGGATGTGGGACAAGAGTGCCTCGTAGGGGAGGGGCTTGCCCCTCCCGCAGAACAACGATGCACTAATCTTTTCCCGTAGGGGCGATTCACGAATCGCCCGCCTCACACGTTCAGCAGCTTCCCCAGATACAGCGCCCCGGTCTTGAGGCTCTGCAACGCGCTCTCCCCCAGGGCCGGGCCGCCTTCGGCGCTCAGCAGAAACACGCCGCCCACGCTGTCCCCCTCCAGGAGGATGGGCACCCCCAGCAGGGCCGTGAAGGGCGATTCCTGCCCCTCCGCTAAGAGGGCGTTGCGCTCCTCGATGACCTGTCGGCCCAGGAGCCGCCGTCGCACCGCGTCCAGCAGGGGCTTGTCCTGGAGCCACCGGCGCTGCCGCCCCGCCGCCGCCACGCAGCTTTCCTTGTCCGTCACCGCCGCCGTGAGCCCGAAGACCCCGTTGAGGGCCTGAACGTACTCCTCCGCCACCTCCTTGAGGCCGCCCACGGAGGAGTATTTCTTCAGCTGGATGCATCCGTCGTCCCCCATGTAGATCTCCATGGGGTCGCTCTCCTGTATGCGGAGCGTCCGCCGTATCTCCTTGGGGATCACGATCCGCCCCAGCTCGTCTATCCTGCGCACGATCCCGGTCGCCTTCATCTTTCACCTCGTCTTGCAATCATTTTGTTCCTATTCTGAGCAGGTTTTGACAGAAGTATGCAACCAGAGCATAGAAATAAGCACACACCTTTTTGTGAAAAGGCGCGTGCTTTCCGAAACGTTTCTATCTTTCTATCTGCTGCGCACCGGCACCCAGATGGCGCTGTGGTAGTCGGGGTCATTTTTCTCGCCGTGGATGCAGTCGTACCACTCCACGGTGGCATTGCCGCTGAGCTCGTAGGTTGGGTTGCCGGGCAGCCACTCCCGAAAGATGCGGGTGTTGACGCTTTGGAGGGTCTGGGGGTTGGGGCCCACGCAGTCGAACACGGCCCACTCCCCCCGGGGGAACTCGTAGAGCACCATGCCCTCTGGCACGGGGCCGCCGGTGTACTTGCCCGCGATCAGGTAGCGGAACCGGCCGCCGCCCAGATCGTCGATGCAGACGCCGTACTCGCCGATGCAGTTGTCCACCAATGCCTGCTCGTAGGGGTTGGCGGGCGGGTTCCCGGCGTAGACGTTGTTGGCGTA
>CACWJZ010000023.1 GCA_902761365.1 uncultured Eubacteriales bacterium
AAAGATATGCGTATTTCCATTTCCGGAAAAAACCTTGAAGTCTCCGACTACATGCGGGAGACCGCGGAGAAGAAGCTGAACAAGCTCTCCAAGTTCTTCCCCCAGGATGCAGACGCCCAGGTGAGCTTGGCCGTAGAGAAGAACCGCCACATCGTGGAGGTCACCGTTCCCTATGAGGGCCGTATCGTCCGGGCAGAGGAGACCTCCGGCGACATGTACGCGTCTTTGGACAACGTGGTGAGCAAGCTGGAGAAGCAGGTGCAGCGGTATCGCACCCGCCAGGATCGTCGCCGCAAGTCCGGCGAGGTCATTGCGGACTATGCCCCCGTGGCGCCGGAGGAGCCTGAAACCTTCACGCCCCGGATCGTGCGCACCAAGAAATTCGCCATCCGGCCCATGAGCGAGGAGGAGGCCATGCTCCAGATGGAGATGCTGGGCCATTCCTTCTTCGTGTTCGAGAACGCCGAGACCGGCGACGTGAACGTGCTCTACGTCCGCAAGGACGGCAACTACGGCCTCATCGAGCGCGCCTGAGCCAAAACCATTGTCCCCCCTTGCGCCCCGCCCCGGCGGGGCGTTTTTTATGCGCGAAGGTTATTGTCAAAGGGCGATCCCGCGCGTATACTGTTGGTATGACCATTCCAGTGAACAGCCCCATCACCATCCTGGCCGTGACTGCCTTCGTGGCGGTCTTCATCGTGCTGCTGCCCTTTATTGACCGGAGGGTCTGCCGCCGGCTGGGCCTGAACCTGCAGCACGGCCTCAGCGAGAACGCCAACGCCGACGCCCTTCTGAAGCTCCGGCAGATGGTGCTCTATGCGGTTTTCCTGCTGTATATGGCGGCATTTATGGGGATCGTGTTCTTCTCCCGCAGCTCCGGCAACGCCTACCAGGTCCACGTGGCCCCCTTCCAGGATCTGTACAACGCGGTGGAGATTGAGCAGGGCTTGGTGGACGTCATCGTGACCATCTTCCGGGAGGGTGTCGTGGAGGGCCTCTCCCGCATCGAGGTCATCCGCCCCCAGGACATATCCCAGGTGTATCTGAACGTGATGCTGTTCGTGCCCATGGGCTATCTGCTCCCGTATGTGTTCAACTGGTTCCGCGCCAAAGCCACCATTCGCCCGGTGCTGGCCTGCTTCGTCATCTCCCTCATCACAGAGAACATGCAGCTCATCTTTCGCCGGGGGCTCTACGACTTGGACGATCTGCTGTCCAACACCCTGGGCGGCTTCATCGGACAGCTGCTGTTCATCTCCATCGCATACGTGGTGACCCATCCCGATTGGAAGCGGGAGCTGAAGGCCTACCACCGCTGGAAACGCCACGCCCGGCACATGACCCTGTACCCCTTTGCACGGCGGATCGGCCTCTCCCGCACCACGCTCCTGGCAACCTACGAAGAGGCGGTCTGGGACTTCTATGTGGACAAGCTGGGCTTTCGGGTGAAGAAGCAAGTCGTGAGCCTGGACGACATCGACACCCGGTTCCTGCTGGTCATGGGCAGCTCCCAGGTGGAGATCATCTGCTTCAACAAAAGGAAGATGATCCCAGTCCAGTATCTCACCATCTCCGCCCGCAACCTGGGGAAGATCAAAAAGCGGCTGGAGAAAAACGGCATCCAGGTGGGCGAGTTTTGCCGGGACCCATACACGGACTTGAGATGCCTGTCCTTTACCGGTCCGGACCGGGTCTGCATCACCGTCATCGAGGAACCATAACAAAAGATATATTAGGGAAAGGGAAGGAAACACTGCTTTACAAAGGGTCATTCCGTTTGGTATACTGTCGGACATGAGAGTTTTTTGGAAATCCATCTGCATATTGAGTTTGTGTCTGTTGTTGATCGCCCTGCCAGGCTGCCATCAGCAGGTGGAAGCCTACGAAGCCGTGGCGACACTGCCCCCGCCTACGGCCACGGAGGTCCCCTCGACCCCCGAACCCACGATTGCGGTACAGGCGGTGCCCGTCACTATGGCCCCCACCTTCACGCCGATCCCCACCTTCACCGCGACCCCCGAGCCCACGTCGACACCCACACCCACTCTTGAGCCCACGCCGACGCCTACACCCACCTCGGTGCCCATGTATCGGCGAGACTTTGAAGATGAAGTGCAGCGATTCCTCTTCCCTCTGTGGATGGGAGAGCCCGAGCCCACGCCTACGGTGGAGCCCCTGGCTACCCCGGACCCACGGGTGGAAGCCATAGGAAAGTTAGGCGCCATGGTCTTTGCCAACGTGCCCATCTATGCAAAACCCAATGAGTCCGCTGAAGTGTTGGCGCGGGAATCCTACCACCTGCTTTATATCCATAGCATCCATCGGGATTTCTATCGCGTCACCACCCAGGAGGGGCGGGAGGGGTATGTGAAGACCACTCAGATCACGCCCCTGACCGAGGCGCAGCTGGAAGCGTATCTTTCCGCCACCATGCAGCTCACCTTCACCGCAAGCAGGTATTCTCCGGATGCCTTTGTGACGGAGCTGACCAATTCGGAGGTTCGAGGCGGCATGGAGGAACGGATCTATTTCGCCCTCTGTCGACTGGGACTGGACTTTGAGCCCTTCTATTATCGGGTGTATCAGAAGGACCTGCAGGACGATACCAAGTATCCGCGTTACTATAAGGACGAGGTATACAACTCCCTCCTGTTCAAGCTCTTCAACTCCACAGGGAGTCTGGTCTACTGTGAGGGCCACAGGACCCAGTGGGAGTATGTGCCTGTGACGGGGGCGCTGCAGAAGGGGGACATCCTCTTCTTCTCTGAGCTGCCCAAGCGGAACACGGGGGTCCTGAAGGAATGCGAGTTCGTTGTAGCCGGGCAACATTCGGGCAACATCACCGACTGCGCTGTGTATCTGGGGAATGACAGCATCCTGACCCTTAAGGAGGGTCGGGTGGAGCGCATGGACGGCTTTGCCGCCAGCGAGCTTTTCAAGAGCTTCGACTCTGCTCGCCGCATCCACACCGAGGTGTACGATGACAAGCATCTGATCATTGAAGACATGATCGCCCAGATCTATGATTGCCTGGGCACGCCCTACAACAGCTTCAAGCGTACGGGGGACTTCTCTTTTGACTGCTCAGGCCTCATATCCTGGCTGTTAGTGCGGATGGAGATGTATCCCAAGGGATATGTATACCATAAATGGACGGATAGTTCCGCGTCGGGCCTGTCCAATATCAAGAATTATGTATGGCGTGGCGAGAAACAGGTCCATATGACCACGCCTGTGCCTATGAGAGAGGAGCTTACGTCCCTGGATGGCTTTGAGCGAGGGGACATCATTTTTCTGCTCAGATCCAAAGGCGGCACTGTTGGCCATGTGATGATCTATCTGGGTGAAGGGCGGGTGATCCATTCCACCTGGCTCAGCAGCAAGTACTCCGGGACTGTGGTGGCCAATTTCCGCAGGGCTCTGCAGCGGTTGTACTACACCTCCTTGCGCATCGAGAGCATCGACTGAAACATATCAAAACGCCTTCCATCGGTTCAAGATGGAAGGCGTTTTTTTCATTTGAAACCCTCACGGCGGGGTGATGCGGTCGATCCGGAGAGCATTTTGATACAGGAGCTGCAGCTCAGGCCGGAAGAAGGCCACTACCGTGCCGTTGTACTCCTCTTCGATCTGGGTGGAATGGATCACCCGCCCCTTGCCCAGGTAGATCATGACGTGCCCCACCTTCGAATCGTTAGCCACCTTGCGCAGGAAGACCAGGTCGCCTCGCTGCAGGGCGTCCATGTCGGGAAGGCCCTGTTTCGGGTCCCGCGTGACGGGGTTCTTGAGATAGATGTGCCGCTTATAGTGCCAGTAATAATGATCGATCCGGGAGAAGCCGGAAGCGTTGGTGCCTTTGAAGGGCTGACGGCCGTACAGTGCGGGGGTGATCTCCATGCGGATCAGCAGCCAGGAGATGAGGCCTGAGCAGTCGAAGGAATACTCCCCCTGTCGCTGGAAGTTGTTGTACGGCGTGCCCAGACAGTCATAGGTCTGGGCGATCATCTCCTCGATGATCAGCTGCTTTTCGTCGAAGACCTCCAGGTGGATGCGGCGGGCGCAGTCCAGGGACGCTTTCAGGTCGTCTGTCCAGTCCACAGCCTTGATCTGTCCGCTTCGCAGGAGCAAGGCCTTCCCATCGCCCATGTACACGCCGCAGCCCGTCAGCGCCCCGGAGAAGGGGCCTTTCATGACGAATTCGTACCCGTCCAGCACCCCGCTGCTGCCCTTCTCCAACGGCTCGCTGAAGAAGAGGATGTCCCCCTTCTCCAGGGTCCCGTCGGAGGGAATGTACTCCCACTGGGTAGGCTGGCCGTCGTAATAGACCAGCGTCCCCACCGTGTTGAACAGCTTGAACAGGAGGGAGTTGTAGACGGGAGATTTGTAGAACATGGGGTAGCGTTCGTCGTTGTCAAGCTGCTTCTGGTACACCTGATAGTAGAAGGGGTCGAAGTCCAGCCCCAGCCGCCCCAGGGCAGCGTAGATGCGGTCCGCCATGGAGCCTTCGTCCTCCCCGGTCTGCAGCTCCCGGATCAGGGCGTCCGGGGAATAGAAATCCACGGTCCGCTGGAGCTGCTGGACGGCGTCAAAATACCGGTCCGTGTCCTCCTGGGTGAGGATCACGCACTGGCTAGCCTTCACGTAGCCGGTCAGCCCCTCCTGAGTGGTCACGTAATAGTACTGCCGGTTATACACGTTGTGGATGTAGAACAGATGAAAGGACTCCCGTCCCTTCACAGGGGATTTCTCGCCGGGCCAGTTCAAAATGGGCACGTGAGCGAAGACCATGGCGCCCAACTTGCCCAGGTCCTCATTCAGCGGGTTGGCCGTGGACATGGGCGGTGGCGTGTGTGTGGGCTCCGGCGAACAGCTCAGCAGGGGGAAGAGCTGCGCCACCACGTCCTTGCGTCCGTCCAGCCGATTCAGGGGGATGGGCGTAGGGGTCGGCGTGGGTGTGGGAGTCGGTGTAGGTGTGGGGGTTGGAGTCGGCGTCGGCGTCGACGTGGGGGTTGGTGTACAGGTGGGGGTGGGGGAAGGTGTGCATGTGGGCGTCAGCGTGGGGGTAGAGGTAGCCTCCGGCGACGGAGTGGGCGCATCGGTGGCAGCTGGCGATGCCGTGACGGCACTCTCTTGGACCGATGTAGGCTGCTTTGTGCAGCCGGGCAGGACCAGCACCGTCAGCAGGAGCAGAGCTATGGCTTTTTTCCAAAATGATTTCATATCCAATAGTATACCAGAAAAAACGCCCTCCTGTAAAGACCGGCGGTCATTCTCGGATGTCTACGTTTTGCGGCAAATGCTCCAGGAGGAAAGCCTTCACCATGTCATAGTCCTCCGGTGGAATATATAAAGTTACCCCTAATTCCAGGCGGATGGCGTCGTACTGGGGCAGGAGCCGGACGCGGCGGACCCGGCTGAAGGTATGGGGACCGGCGGACTTGCCCCGGAAGGTGGTCACCTTTTCCTCGTCCATGGCAAAGGGGATGGGGTCGTCGCCCATCAGGTACAGGATGCCTGCCGTCAGCAGGAACAGCCCCAGAAACAGCCCCAGGACCATCAGTGGCATATCCCAGCGGGACATGGTCATGGGGTTGGGGGAGCCGACGATGAGCAGCCCAACAGCGGCAAGAACGCCCATGGAACCATAGACCTTGACCATGATGGACAGGGCGTGCTTGTTGCGGCGGGGATTCATCCGATATGCCCAGCGATAGACCCCGTCCGCGCTTCGGGTGACTCGGTCGGGAAACTCTTTGAGATCGTAATACACAGCAGTTCACCTCCCCGTCAGTATACCACGGCCATCCAGGGAAATGAAGTGCTTCTTGCGCGAAACATGTGGGCGTTGCGCCGTGGCGGCACCTCAATACGCCGTTGCAATTCATCCCGGGACGTGATATATTGATACCATGAAATCTATGCGATCGGTGAGGAAAAACGAAGTGCGTGACAGGCAAACAAGCGAGCGTTGAAAGAGAGGGGACCATGCGTTCTTGGGAAGGGGCATGGTTCTTGTTCTGTCACGCCCGCGGCGTTGGATCACCGGCGGGACGAGTATGCGAGTAAAGGAGACCGAAACGCGAATGGCTAAGTACATCATGGCATTGGATGCGGGCACCACCAGCAACCGGTGCATCCTGTTCAACGAGAAGGGGGAGATCTGCAGCGTTTCCCAGCGTGAGTTCACCCAGTACTACCCCAAGCCCGGCTGGGTGGAGCATGACGCCAACGAGATCTGGGAGACCCAGCTCCAGGTCTGCCGCCGTGCCATGGAGAAGATCGGCGCCCGGGCGGAGGACATCGCGGCCCTGGGCATCACCAACCAGCGGGAGACCACCATCGTCTGGGACAGGGCCACCGGCGAGCCCGTCTGCCACGCCATCGTCTGGCAGTGCCGCCGCACCGCCGAGTACTGCGACAGCCTGAAATCGAAGGGCCTGGTGGACGCCTTCCGCAGGAAGACCGGCCTGGTCATCGACGCCTACTTCTCCGGCACCAAGGTCCGCTGGATCCTGGAGAACGTGCCGGGCGTCCGGGAGCGGGCGGAGCGGGGCGAGGTCCTCTTCGGCAACGTGGACACCTGGCTCATGTGGAAGCTCTCCAAGGGCAAGGTCCATAAGACCGACTACTCCAACGCCTCCCGCACCCTCATGTTCAACATACGGGATCTAAAGTGGGACGATGAGATATTGAAGGAGCTGAACGTACCCAAGGCTATCCTGCCGGAGGTGTGCCCCTCCTCGGGGCTCTTTGGCTACACCGACCCCGAATGGTTCGGCGGCCCCATCCCCATGGCCGGGGCGGCGGGGGACCAGCAGGCAGCCCTCTTCGGCCAGGCCTGCTTCACCCCCGGGGAGGCGAAGAACACCTACGGCACCGGCTGCTTCACCCTCATGAACATCGGCACCGACATCAAGTATTCCCAGAACGGCCTGGTCACCACCATCGCCTGGGGTCTGGACGGCAAGGTGGAGTACGCCCTGGAGGGCTCCGTCTTCGTGGCGGGCGCCTCCATCCAGTGGCTTCGGGACGAGATGGGCCTCATTGAGAACGCCCCGGCCTCGGAGAAGTACGCCGCCCTGGTGCCCGATACCAACGGCTGCTACGTGGTCCCGGCATTCACGGGCTTAGGCGCGCCCTACTGGGACCAGTATGCCCGGGGCTGCATCGTGGGCCTGACCCGCGGCGTGAACCGGAACCACATCATTCGCGCCACATTGGAGTCCCTGGCCTATCAGTCCGCAGACCTGCTCTTTGCCATGGAGAAGGACTCCGGCATCCGGCTGGAGGCCCTCAAGGTGGACGGCGGGGCCTCCGCCAATGACTTCATCATGCAGTTCCAGTCCGACATCATCGGCACGCCGGTGCTCCGGCCCCGGTGTGTGGAGACCACGGCCATGGGCGCGGCGTATCTGGCGGGGCTTGCCGTGGGCTACTGGAAAAGCAAGGAGGACGTGAAGAGAAATTGGGCCAATGATCGGACCTTCACGCCCGAGATGGGGGACATCGAGCGGGAGAAGAAGCTGACCGGCTGGCATCGGGCGGTGAAATGCGCCTTCGGCTGGGCGAGAGAAGATATGTAAAGGAGACGAAAGGTGAACGAGGTATATGATGTGATCGTCGTGGGCGGCGGCGTGGTGGGCTGCGGCACAGCGCGGGAGCTGATGCGCCATACAGCCCGGGTGCTGCTGCTGGAGAAGACCAACGACATCTGCAACGGCCAGAGCAAGGCCAACACCGCCATCATCCATGGGGGCTACGACGCCATGCCCGGCACCCTGAAGGCCAAGTTCAACGTGCTGGGCAACGCCATGTTCGATCGGCTCCATGAGGAGCTGGACGTGCCCGTAGAGTGGAACACCTCCCTGGTGGTGTCCTTCAGCTTGGAGGACCATCCGGCCCTGGAAAAGCTCCTGGAGCAGGGCATCCAAAACGGCGTCCGCGGCGAGCTTCGGATCATCGACGAGGCGGAGCTGAGAAGGCGGGAGCCCAACGTGGGGAGCGAGGCCAAGGAAGCGCTGCTGGTGGGCGCCGGCGGCATCGTCTGCCCCTACGAGCTGACCGTGGCCTATGCCGAGAACGCCGCCGAGAACGGCGCCGAGTTCCGGCGCAACGCGGAAGTGACCGAGGTCAAAAAGCTGGATAACGGCCGCTGGCAGGTGGTCTCTACCGCCGGGACCTTCGAGACCCGGGCGGTGGTGAACGCCGCCGGGACCTACGCCGACGTGCTCAACAACATGGTCTCTGCCCGCAAGGTCCACATCCGGCCCCGCCGCGGCGAGTACTATATCCTGGACAAAAAGTATAAGGACGTTTTCCACGCCACCATGTTCCAGCTGCCCACCAAAATGGGCAAGGGCATCCTGGTCGCCCCCACGGTGGACGGCACCGTGCTGGTGGGCCCCACCGCGGAGGACATCGACGACAAGGAGGACAAGCGGACCACGGCGGAGGGCCTTGAAAAGGCCCTGCGGGGCGCCAGCCGCACCTGGGAGCACATCCCCACCCGGGGCTTCATCACCACCTTCTCGGGCTTGCGGGCCACCGGCGACACCGGCGACTTCATCCTGGGCGAGGCGGAGGATGCGCCCCTGTTCTTCAACTGCTGCGCTATCGAGTCCCCGGGCCTTTCCTCCGCACCGGCCATCGCCCAATGGACGGCGGAGCGGGTGGCGGAGCGGCTGGACCTGCAGCCCAACCCCGCGTTCGATCCCATCCGCAAGGCCATCCCCAAGTTCCGGGAGATGAGCGACGAGGCACGGGCGGCGGCCATCGCGGCCGACCCCGATTTCGGCAAGATCGTCTGCCGCTGCGAGACCGTCACCGAGGCGGAGATCCGGGAGAGCATCCGTCGCCCCGTGGGCGCTCGGGACGTGGACGGCGTCAAGCGCCGCACCCGGGCCGGCATGGGCCGGTGCCAGGCGGGCTTCTGCACGCCCAGGACCGTGGAGATCCTGGCCGAGGAGCTGGGCATCTCCCCCCTGGAGGTCACCAAGTTCGGCGGCGATTCCCGGCTGTTGCAGGGCTATCTCTTCGAGGAGGGCAAGGACCATGCGTAACACGGACATTCTCATCATCGGCGGCGGCCCGGCCGGCCTTGCGGCGGCGGTGGGCGCCTATGAAGCCGGCGCCCGCGACATCCTGATCCTGGATCGGGAGGAACGGCTGGGCGGCATTCTCAAGCAGTGCATCCACAACGGCTTCGGCCTGCACACCTTCCAGGAGGAGCTGACGGGCCCCGAGTATGCGGAACGGTTCATCCGGCAGGTGGAGGCGCTGAGCATCCCCTATGAGACCGAGACCATGGTCCTGGACGTGTCCCCCGACAAGGTGGTCACCTGCGTGTCCCGGACCCGCGGGCTCGAGCATATCAAGGCCAAGGCCGTCATCCTCTGCATGGGCTGCCGGGAGCGGCCCCGGGGCTCCTTAGGCACCCCCGGCGAGCGCTGCCCGGGCGTCTACACGGCCGGCACGGCCCAGAAGTTCACCAACTTAGAGGGCATGATGCCCGGCAAGGAGGTGGTCATCCTGGGTTCCGGCGACATCGGCCTCATCATGGCCCGCCGCATGACCTTCCTGGGTGCCAAGGTCCACGCCTGCGTGGAGCTGATGCCCTACAGTAGCGGCCTCAAGCGGAACATCGTCCAGTGCCTGGACGACTTCAACATTCCCCTGCTTCTCAGCCACACCGTGGTGGACATCCGCGGCCGGGAGCATCTGGAGGGCGTCACCGTGGCGGAGGTCGGTCCCGACCTCAAGCCCATCCCCGGCACGGAGAAGGACTTCCCCTGCGACACGCTCCTGCTGTCCGTGGGCCTGATCCCGGAGAACGAGCTCTCCGAGATGGCCGGCGTGAAGATCGCCCCCAGCACCTCCGGCGCCGTGGTGGACGAGCAGCTGCAGACCTCCGTGCCCGGCATCTTCTCCGCGGGCAACGTGCTCCACGTCCACGATCTGGTGGACTTCGTCTCCGAGGAAGCCAAGAAGGCCGGCGCCAACGCCTGGCGGTACGTGCAGGATCAGCTCCCCCAGGGCGGCCGGAAGGTGCCCGTGGAGATGGGCTTCGGCGTAGGCGGCATCGTGCCCCAGTTCGTGTCCGAGAAGGCCGAGGGCACCGTCAGCTTCATGTTCCGGCCCCGGAACGTGTACCGCAACGCCCGGGTGATCGTGGAGATGAACGGGAAGGAGATCCTGTCCAAGCGGACCATGATCCTGGCGCCGGGGGAGATGGTCAATCTGAGCCTTCCCGCCCAAAAGCTTCAGGGGCTGGACAAAGCCGATTCCATTCTGATACGAATCGAGGTGCCGCAAGCATGAAATACGAACTGACCTGCATCAACTGCCCCATGGGCTGCCGCATCACGGCGGACTACGACGGGCAGGAAGTCACCAACATCCAGGGCTTCACCTGCGCCCGGGGCAAGGCCTACGCCCAGACGGAGATCACGGACCCCACCCGCATGGTCACCGCCCTGGTGGGCGTGGCGGGCACCCATGTGCCTCTGTCCGTCAAGACCCAGCGCCCCATCCGCAAGCCCCTCATCTTCGACGCCCTGCAGGCGATCCGCGGGACCACCGTGACGTCGCCGGTCCACATCGGGGACGTGGTGATCGAAAACGTCTGCGGCTCCGGCGTGAACGTGATCGCCACGGAGAACATCGAATAAAGCCACGAAAAAGCCTCCCAGCGCGTCAAAGCCGGGAGGCTGTTTGTCTGTGACAATTTTCAGTTCTGCCCCAGATAGGGGTTGGCCGGGTCCGGGTCCGTGGGGTCCCAGCCGCGCCCCTGCCGATCGGTGTATGGCTCGCTCCAGATGATCTTGGGCGGTCTGGGGGGCGTGGGGCCCTTGTCCTTGGTGACCCACACGTTCACGGTTTCGAATTGGCTCAGATCATAGATGTACTTGGCGTCCGCCACCGTCAGCCGCACGCAGCCGTGGGAGGCCATGGTCCCCAGCTTTTCATAGTTGCGCATCTTGGTCATCCGATGGGCCTTGGCCTTGTCGTACCCGGCGTCGTAGCTGATGGGCACGGAGTGGAACAGGTGCCCCTTGAAGAACCGGCAGGCCCAGAACCCGAAGCACAGGGTGTCCTCCTCCTCGGAGCCCAGGAGCTTGTACTCGTATCGCTCGTAGATTTTGTACTTACCCACGGGGGTGCCGTTTTTGCCCTTGCCCGAGGAGCAGATCATGATCCGATCCTCGATCCATTCCCCGCTCTCCCCGTGGAAAGATACCACGCTCTGAGTGGGCAGGTACAGGACCAGCAGCTTTTCTCCCTCCTTTTGGGGCGGCTCGGCGGGGGTATAGAGGGGCACCAGCAGTGTTCGCTCCACCCTGGCGCTGCCAGGGGCCACGCGGCCCGTTTCGTCGGCAGGATAGAAGCCTGGCTCGTCGTTCCCCACCCGACCATAGGAAAGGTACATATCCTTGTCGGCCCAGTAGAACAGCCCCGCGGTCTCGGCGGCAGTCAGGTATCGGACAGGCCGCAGGTCCCGGGGCATGGATGCCGCCTTGAAGGGGGCGGGCGTGGGCGTGGGCGCCGGGGTCGGCGTGGGCTCCGGCGTGGGACTGGGCGTTGGGCTGACCGTGGGCGTAGGCGTCGGCATCTTCGTCACCAGCACCGCCACCGGCGGCAGGAGCGTGGGGGTCGGGGTGGGCGTCGGGACCAGGGTGGGTTCCGCCGTGGGCGGGACCGTAGGCGCCACCTCCACCGTGGCGGCGGGCTTGACACAGGCCAGCAGGAACAGCAGGCCCAGGACCCCTATGCACTTGCCCAAAAGGCTCCGCTTTCGCATGCTTTCGACGCCTCTTTCGTGAATTCGGGAAAAACCGTATCTATATCTTACTCGCGCCGCCCGCCAAAAGCAAGCCCGGGCCGGATCGGAGCTTGTAAAAAACTTTTTGCTTTCGATCTATTATTTAGATAGATTTAAGATTCAAGGCGTAGGATGGGGCAACGAAATCAAGGAGGACACCGAAAATGAAAACAAGATATACAAGATGGACCTGCCTGTTGATGGCCCTGTGCCTGCTGATGGGGCTCGTCCTGGGGTGCAGCGGTTTCGCCGCCCAGAGCGCCACGGAGTCGGAGCAGACCGTCGAAAGCGCAACGACGGCCCTGAGTACCGAAGCCGTCCAGAGCACGGCCACGGACGAGCAGACCAAGGACGGGACGCCCGTGGGGAATCCCCCCGAAGGCACGCCCCCTGAGGGCATGGGTCAGCCGCCTGCTGGGGAACGGCCCGAAGGCACGCCCCCTGAGGGCATGGGTCAGCCGCCCGCCGGGGAACGGCCCGAAGGCACCCCGCCCGGGGGCATGGGCCAGCCGCCCTCTGGGGGCCCCGGCGGCGGACCTGGCGGTCCCGGGGGCAGCAGCGCGGACATCGACTACTCCGGCGCGGTGGAGATCACCTCCGCTGACAGCCAGACCGATCAAACCTATGCCACCGACACCGTGGACCAGAGCGCCCTGCTCGTCGCCACCTCGGAGGCGGTCACCATCGCCAATCCCACCGTCACCAAGTCGGGCAGCTCCAATGGCGGCGACAGCTGCAACTTCTACGGCCTGAACGCGGCGATCCTCGTCAAGGATGGGGCCAACGTCACCATCACTGGCGGCACAATTTCCTCCGACGCCTCCGGGGCCAACGGCATCTTCTGCTACGGCGGCAACGGCGGCAGGAACGGCGCTGCGGGGGACGGCACCACCGTGACCGTCCGGGACACCGTCATCACCACCACGGGCAGCGGCTCCGGCGGCATCATGACCACGGGCGGCGGCGTGACCTACGCCTATGATCTCACCGTCACCACCTCCGGCCAGTCCTCCGCGCCCATCCGCACGGATCGGGGCGGCGGCACGGTCTACGTGGACGGGGGCACCTACACCTCCCACGGCCTGGGCTCCCCGACCATCTACTCCACGGCGGAGATCCATGTGGCCAACGCTTCGCTCACGTCCAACCTGTCCGAGGGCGTGTGCATCGAGGGCAAGAACAGCATCGAGCTCACGGACTGCGATCTCACGGCCAACAACACGAAGTGCAACAGCAACGCCTCCTTCTTCGACACCATCATGATCTACCAGTCCATGTCCGGCGATGCGGACAGCGGCACCTCCTCGTTCACCATGACCGGGGGCACCCTGACCAGCAAAAACGGCCACGTCTTCCACGTGACCAACACCAACGCCATCATCAATTTGAACGGGGTCACGGTGGTCAACGAGGACGGCGAAGGCGTGCTCCTCTCCGTCTGTGACGATGGCTGGAGCGGGGCCGGGAATGTGGCCACCCTGAACGCGAAGGGCCAGACCCTGGAGGGCTTGCTGCTGGTGGGCAGCAACGCCACCCTGACGCTGAATCTGACCGACGGGTCCGCCTTCATCGGCACCGTCAGCGGCGCCGTCACCAACGCCAAGGGGGCGACGGTCTCCACCGAAGTGGGCACAGTGAACGTGACGTTGGACGGTACCTCCACCTGGACGCTGACCGGCGATACCTACGTGACCTCCTTCACCGGCAACGCTTCCCGCGTCATCACCAACGGCTACACCCTATACGTGAACGGCATCGCCCTGACCGGTACGAAATAAACAGCAATCAAAAAGGACTGTCGCTGAGAAAGCGGCAGTCCTTTGTCTATGGGTCGATTACTCCTTATGCCGTGATTCCAGCCAGGGGAGCAGGTGCTCCCGATGGAGGAAGTCCAATATGGCCACCCCGGGGATGGCCAGCAAAATGCCCGCCACGCCGAAGGCCCGGCCGCCCACGATGACGCCCACCAGGATCCACAGGCCGGAGACGCCCAGGGAATCCCCGAACAGCTTGGGCTTGAGGATATAGCCGTCGACGGTCTGAATGATGGCGGTGAAGATCAGGAAGGCCAAGGCGTGCCAGGGGTTCACCATCAGCAGCACGAAGCCGCCGATGATGCCGCCGATCACGGGGCCGAAGGTGGGGACCAGGTTGGTCACGGCCACCAGGAAGGAGACAAGGCCCACGTAGGGCATGCCCACGATGCCCATGAAGATGGCGTTGGCTCCACCCACGATCAGACTGTCCAGCAGATTGAAGACGATGTACCGGTTCAAAATGGAGTGGCACCGGCGCAGGACCTTTGCCAGCTTCTCATACTTCGGCTGTCCTAAAGCGGCGGTGAGGAGCCGCTGCCCGCCGGCCTTGAGCCGGGCCTTGTCGCCCAGCAGGTAGATGGACAGCAGGAAGGCGATGAGGAACTGGAGCGCCCCCTTGCCCACGCCCACGGAGGTGGAGAGGATAACACTCAGATTCTCCTTCACGAACGCGGTGACGGTCTCGATCAGCGCCTCGGAGGAGCTGATGAACTTGTCCAGATCCAGCGCCGTGGCGGACACGCCCAGAGAGTTCAGCATGGTGTGGAGGGAGGCCACATACCCATCCAGGTTCCCGGCAAAGGTGGCCACGCTCTCGATGAGCTGGGGGATCAGCATGAGCAGCAGGAACACCAAGAAGAGGATGACCGTGATGAAGGTCAGCAGATTGGAAAGGAAGATCCTGATCTTGTCCTTCTTGATGGCCCGAAACAGGGTCCGCCCGTAGAGCCCGGACAGGGGGTTAACGATGTAGGCGATGATGGCGCCCCAGATCACCGGGGAGAAATAGCGGAAGAAGGTGCCGATCGCCCCCCGAACGTCGGTCCAGTTGGTCAGCGCCACATAGAGGATCACGGCGACACACAGCGATACCGCGTTGTTGTACCATGGCTTATCCCTGAGCTTGTTTTTCATATGGATCACCTGCGTGCAAAAATCTTGATTTCATCATACCTATCCTTTGCCGGGAAGTCAAGACGCTATTCCTCCAAGACGGATTTTGCGACGAAATTTTGAGAAAACGGTTTAAATGGGGCCATCTCCGGCTTGATTCTTCGGGGTGCATACCCTATACTGATAAAAACACGACTGTAAAAAGCGGCTGATAAAAAACGGCTGCTGAAAGGGGCTGCGCCCCTTCGGCGGAGGGGAGGATCAGATGTCCATCGAAGCGGTGAAGGCCTATCTTTCAAAATACGGTGCCCAGGATCGGGTGCGGGAGTTCGACGTGTCCAGTGCCACCGTGGAGCTGGCGGCCCAAGCCCTGGGGGTCGAGCCCTGCCGGATCGCCAAGACCTTGTCCTTTTTGGTGGACGGCCACGCCATTTTGATCGTGGCGGCGGGGGACGCCAAGATCGACAATCCCAAATACAAGGCCCGTTTCGGCACCAAGGCCAGGATGCTCACCCCCGACGAAGCGATCGCCCTGGTGGGCCACGCCGTGGGCGGCGTCTGTCCCTTCGGCGTCAACGATGGCGTGACGGTCTACCTGGACGAGTCCCTGAAGCGGTTTGCCACGGTGTTCCCGGCCTGCGGCAGCAGCAACAGCGCCATCGAGCTGACCATCCCGGAGCTGGAGGCCTATTCGGGCTTCACCGCCTGGGTGGACGTGTGCAAGAATTGGCAGGGTTGATCCCAGCCAATGCAGACATTTTTTATCATATGGCGGCAGAATTCATACTTATTCCGCATCCATGACGAATCTCCCTGATATACTCGATGCAGACAAGGAGGGCAGTCAAATGAAACGGATTATCAGTATATATTTATGCCTCGTATTGTTTGCCTGCGTGCCAGCGGCCCGGCGGGAGGAAGCGGTGCGTCCCACGGCAACCACACCCGACGGATCGGCGGCGACAGCCATACCGACCGAATCCCCGGCGGCAATCGCCGATGTTCTTGCAGAGCCCGACCGCTTCCCCGTGACGGAAGGGGTCGTCGCGTTGCCAACGACCGTGGAACCGGTGAACCTGGAGGACCATCTGCTCGTCTACGAGTCTGACGGCGCCACGTATCTCTATGCCTACGGCGAATCGGTTCTGCTCCACCAGGGCGGAATATATGCGCGTGACCCGTACAATTACCTCACCGAGGGCACGGCGCTCACGTTCATCGAGCCCGGCGACGGCACCGTGCGCATCATCGACCTGGACGATCCCCACAAGACCCCGATGACGGTGGACCCGGACGCGGTGAATGGCGTCCTGCGCTTTGCGACCTCCCAGGGCGGCAATGAGTTCCTGTTCCTGAAAAATGAGGGCGGCGAGGTCGGCGGCAAGCCTTTGGAAGCTCTGTATCTGTATAAGAATGGAGAAGCAAAGCGCATCGAAGAGAGCGTGGGCAACGTCGATCAGTTCAGCCTGTCCCCGGACGGGAATGCCCTGGTCTTCTATATGGACGATCCCCTGGGGGATTATTGTATGATGGAGGGCGGCGAGCCGGAAAAAATTAGCAGCTGGATCGAAGATATTAGCGAGGATCTCCAAACGGTGCTGGCGGTCGAAGGAAAAACTTTGACGCTGCACCGAAAGGGCGCTGAACCTCTGTTGCTTTCGGAGAATTATAAGGAATACTGGCCTGGGCTGATCAAGCCGGATGGGACGATCCGCTGGATAGAACAGGATCACACATACTGGCAGTTTGACGGCGCAGAGAAGAAAAAGCTGCTCGAAAATGTCGAATCTCCGAACACCACAGAATCCGGCATGTATGAGTTTTTCCGTGACGGCTCCCTGTACGTCCAGTTCGGCGACGACGCGCCGCTACTGATCTGCGCGAAAGAAGCCGATACGCGCGTGTTTCTCTCAAATACTCTGGAGGGCGGCAAACAGATCGTCTACGGAACCGTTTCGGATGCACAGGGCGCCGGGGCGTATATGCATCGAGCCACCTACGCCGTGACCGTGGATAGAAGCGGCGTTTCGGAGCCGACGCTGATCTCGGACGACAACTATATGGTCGTGCCCTTCCGGGACGACTATATCGTGGTCAAGACCGAGGACACCATCACCTGCGACCTGTATTTTAAGGGAAAGCTGGTGGGCGTCGTGGACGATCTTTGGAACGATTACCATATTTCGGGGGAGGGAGAAACCCAGCTGTTGTACTATCGCAGCGAAGGAAGGCTCTGCCGCTTCGACGGCGACAGGGTGACGGTGATCCTCGATTCCATCCCCAAAACCACGTCCCGGTGGCTCCGTATGCTGGAGGACGGTACGTTCCTGTACTGGGACGAAGACGTGCTGTATTACTTCGATGGCGCATCCTTCCATCGTTTCCTGGAAGGCGTGGACGACTTCATGTTTGCGCCATTCCTGAAGGATGCCCTGAACGAGCGACTGATCCGCGATTGACGCAAAACGCGCCGGACAATGTGATAAAACAGGCAGCCGTTTGCAGGATGGGCAAACTGTTCCCTACGGCACCCGCGTTTTCCTGTATGTGACGTGTGGGATCGTAGGGGCGATTCACGAATCGCCCGTTTTGGATGATTTGCCTTGAACGTATAAAAAACGTAGGGGAGGGCCTTGGCCCCCCCGTGACTTATTATTTAGATCAGTTTCCCTTCTCCAGCTTGTCCATGACAGTCAGCAGCTCCTTCGGTTCGTCGATGACGAATTCGCTGCCCAGGCCCTCCAGGAAGGGGCGGCCCTTGAATCCCCAGCTGACGCCGCAGAAGTGGAGGCCGCTGTTGCGGGCAAACTGGAAATCCACCTCCGAATCCCCCACATAGAGGGCGTTGGCGTTTTTCACCTTCTGCATGTCCAGCACGAACTGCAAGCTGGCAGGATGGGGCTTCAGGGTGAACTTGCTGTTCTGGCCCTGGACCTGGCAGAACAGGTCCCCGTGGGGCGGGAACAGCTCCGAGATCATGTGCACCGCGTGGGCGTGGGGCTTGTTGGTGACCACGGCCAGGAGGTATCCCTTCTCCTTCAGGGCCTGCAGGGCCTCCGCCACGCCGGGGTAGGGGCGGGTGTGGTCCAGGGAGTGGAGGGTGTAGTCCTCAAAGAAGCTGTCCATCACGGGCTTCCAGTCGTTCTCCCGGCCATGGGGCATGGCCCGCTGGCACATATACGCCACGCTCCGGCCCACCATGCCCTGCACCGTGGACAGGGGATAGGGGTCGATGCCGTGCTTCTCCAAGGCTCGGTTCAGCGAGCCGGCTATATCTTCAATGGTGTTGCACAAAGTGCCATCCAGATCGAATGCGATCAGCTGCATAGGGGTCCTTTCCAAATGGGATGATGATCGTTGCCCCTATTGTATGCGCTTTTTTCTCAGTCGTCAAGAAAAACCGTGAAGCTCTTCACAAACGTCCCCCTCTCTGATATACTTATATCCAAAGGGACCCGCGCAGGCGGGCCCGGAGGAGGAGGTCCCCGATCGGGGATGGCATGAGCGAGTTTATCCCGGTGAACTGTCGGAACATCGAGGCGACGGAGCCGTATTTTTCTGCCTGCACCAACCGCATTTGCGACAACACGGCGGGGGTCACCTTCCAGTGGCGCAGGATTTTTAAGACCCATTTTACCATCGCCGGGGACACCCTGGTGACCAGGTCGGTGTATAAGCACATCGGCCCCTGCTATTCCGTGCCGGTGGGTCCCGGGGACGTGAACGCTGGCTTTGCCGCCGCCGAGGTGGACGCCCGGGCGATGGGGGAGGAGCTGCGCTTTGCTTGCGTGGGGGCGGATCAGCTGCCCCTCGTGGAGGCCCGATACGGGAACCTGTTCATTGCGGAGGAGAAGCGGGACTGGTTCGACTATCTCTACGAGGCGGAGACCTTTCGCACCTTCAGCGGCAAAAAGCATCACAGCCAGAAGAACCATGTGAACCGGTTCTACAAGGAGTTCCCCGAGGCGGAGTGCCGGGAGATCACCGAGGATATGTTCCCGGAATGCATAGCCTTTTTGGAGCGGATCGAAGCGGAGCACCCCGAGATGAGTGAGGTGGAGCGCAACGAGCTGAAGGGCACCATGGACCTTATCGAGCTCGCCTGCCGGCTCAATCAGCGAGCGGCCTGCCTGGTCACCCGGCTGGGCATCACGGCCCTTTCTGTGGGCGAGATCAAGGGGGACACCCTCTTTGCCCACGCGGAGAAGGCGGACGTGAACGCCGCCGGCGCTTACCCGGCCATGGCCCAGGCCTTCGTCAACTTCATGGGCACCGGCTTCACCTACGTGAACCGGGAGGACGACGCCGGGGACGAGGGCATCCGATACAGCAAGCTCAACTATAAGCCCATCGAGCTCATTCCCAAGTATTTGGTCACCGTGTGCGCATAAGAGGAGGCACCTATGACACCGTGGTGGAAGGAACAGGCGGTCTATCAGATCTATCCCATGAGCTTTTGCGACAGCAACGGCGACGGCATGGGCGATATCCCCGGCATCATTTCCAAGCTCCCCTATTTGAAATCCCTGGGAGTGGGCATCCTCTGGCTCTCCCCGGTCTATCGCTCCCCTGGCGAGGACAACGGCTACGACATCTCCGACTATTGCGACATCGACCCCAAGTTCGGCACCCTCAGCGACATGGACGAGCTCATCCAAAAGGCCAACGCTCTGGGGCTTCGGATCGTCATGGACCTGGTCATCAACCACACCTCCGACCAGCACTCTTGGTTCCAGAAGAGCCGCCGCCGGGAGGCTCCTTACGAGGATTTCTACATCTGGCGGGATGGCCGGGGCAAGCGCCCTCCCAACAACTGGACCAGCTTCTTCGGCGGCGGGGCCTGGGCCTTTGACGAGGTCCGGGGCCAGTGGTATCTGCACCTGTTCGCCAAGGGCCAGCCGGACCTCAACTACCGGAACCCTGCCGTCATCGAGGCGGTGGAGCAGGTCATGGATTTCTGGCTCCGCCGGGGCGTGTCGGGCTTTCGGTGCGACGTCATCAACCTTCTTTGGAAGGACAGCCTGAAGAACGGCTTTCCCAAGGGCGCCCTGGTGGGCAGTGAATACTATATCGGCCGGCCCGGCTGTCACGAGCTGCTGCAGCGGTTCCGGCGGGACGTGCTTTCAAAATATGACTGCTTCACCGTGGGCGAGACCGTCCTCGTGTCCCCCAAGAAGGCCCGGGAGCTGACGGACCCCAACCGGGGCGAGCTCGACATGGTCTTCTCTTTCGAGCATATGAACGCGGACTGCTGGCTTGTCAAGTGGCTGCCCCGGAAGTTCAAGGCCCAGCGGCTCTTTGAAAGCCTCATCAAGTGGCAGAAGAAGCTCCCCTGGAATGCGGTCTACTTTGAGAACCACGACCAGCCCCGGTCCCTGTCCCGCTTTGGGGACAACAGCCCGGCGGCGGCCAAGGCCATCCTGACGTTGCTGCTGACCCTGCGGGGCACCCCCTTCGTCTATCAGGGGGAGGAGCTGGGCATGACCAACTTCGACTTCACCAGCATGGCGGACATCCAGGACGTGGAGTCTAAGAACATGGTGCCCACTCTGAAAAAGCTGGGCTTGAACGACACAAGGATATTCGAGCGCATGAAGAAGGCCAGCCGGGACAACGCCCGGACACCCATGCAGTGGACAAGCGGCCCTGAGGGCGGCTTCACCACCGGCACCCCCTGGATCAAGGTCAACGGCAATCATGTGACCATCAACGCCGAAACGGAGGAGAGCGATCCCGACTCCGTGCTGAACTGGTTCCGCACCCTCATGGCCTACCGCAACGGCAGCGACGTGTTGAAGCAGGGCAGCTTCCGCCTGGTCAGCCGGGAGAAGGGCTGGATGATCCTTGAGCGGCGGCTGGGGGCGGAGAAGGTCATCGTGGCGGTGAATTGGTCAGCAAAGCCCGCAAGGCTCCCCCTGCTGGGCTTTCCCGTGTTGTCCACCCACGGCACCGAAAGGATCGACTGCATGCTGAAGCCCTGGGAGGCGGTGCTGATCGAGGTGCGGCCCCAGTAGGGTGGGATACCGAGTATTTATCATAAGGAGTACAGCCATGATCGAGTGCAACGACAACGTTTTTCGCCTGGCCACGGCCCACACGGCCTATCTCTTTCGGGTGACCCCCTTTGGCCATCTCGAACACCTCCACTACGGCGGCCCTGTGTCCGTCGCCGACGGCGCGGCCCTGGCGGCCAAGACCACCATCGCCCGGGGTTCCTCCATCCTGTATGACGAGAGCAGCGACACCTACTGTTTGGACGATCTGCCCCTCGAATGGAGCGGCGTGGGCAAGGGCGACTTTCGCAACCCGCCTGCGGAGTTGACCCTCCCCGACGGAACCTTCACCAACGACTTCGTCTACGTCTCCCATGAGACCGCCTCCGGCCCCCGGCCCATGGAGGGGCTGCCCACGGCCTATGGCGACGACGCCGAGACGTTGATCCTCCACCTGAAGGAGAAGGCGGCCCCCGTGACCCTGGACCTCATCTATACCGGCTATTTCCGGGAGGACGTGATCACCCGCCGGGCGGTGCTGAAGAACGGGGGGGAGGCCCCCATCGTCATCGACAAGCTTATGAGCTACATGCTGGACATGGTGCCCGCGGCGGAGCTCACCTTCACCACTTTCGACGGCGGATGGATCCGGGAGGCCCGCCGCCACGATCGGCCCGTAGCTTCCGGCATCTACGTGAACGAGGGCAGCACCGGCGCTTCCGGCCACAAGCACAACCCGGGCGTGCTCCTCTCCGAAGCCCACTGCTCGGAGGAGCAGGGGCGCTGCTGGGGCTTCAACCTTCTGTACAGCGGCAATCACTACACCGCCGTGGAGAAGGCGGAGAACGGCCTCGTCCGCGTCATGGCGGGCATCAGCCCCCGCTGCTTCCGCTACACCCTGGCTCCCGGCGCAGCCTTCGAGACGCCGGAGGGGGTCATGACCTATTCCGACGGCGGCTTCAACGGCCTGTCCGCCCACTTTCACGACTTCATCAACGAGCACGTGATCCGGGGCGACTGGAAGGGCAAGGAACGGCCGGTGCTCTGCAACGATTGGGAAGCCTGTTTTTTTTCCTTTCGGGAGAGGAAGATCCTCTCCCTGGCCAAGCGGGCAAAAAAGGCGGGCGCTGAACTGTTCGTCCTGGACGACGGCTGGTTTCAGGGTCGGAACGACGACAAGGGCGGCCTCGGGGACTACACCGTGGATAAGAAGAAGCTGCCCCACGGCCTCGAGGGCCTCTGCGCGAAGATCAACCGGATGGGCATGAGCTTCGGCCTCTGGGTGGAACCGGAGAGCGTCAACGAGAACAGCAACCTCTACCGGGCCCATCCCGACTGGGCGGTGAAGCTGCCCGGCCGCAAGCCCTCCTACGGGCGGAACCAGCTCCTGTTGGACCTGGTGAACCCGACGGTCCGGGACTACATCGTGGAGAACGTGAGCCGCATCCTGGACAGTTGCCCCATCGCTTACGTGAAGTGGGACATGAACCGGCACATGAGCGACATGTACTCCCCCTTCTGCGAGAACGGGGCCTTTTTCCACGAGTACATCAAGGGGCTCTACGACGTGCTGGGCCGCATCTTCTATCCCCGGCCCCACATCCTCTTTGAAAGCTGCTCCTCGGGCGGCAACCGGTTCGACCTGGGGATGCTCTGCTACTCTCAGCAGATCTGGGCCAGCGACGACACGGACGCCATCGAGCGGGTGAAGATACAGGGGGGCTTGAGCTACCTCTATCCTGTGTCCACCATGGGCGCCCATATCTCCGAGGCGCCCCACCAGCAGACCCTGCGGGACACGCCGCTTTCCACCCGCTTTGCTACCTCCGCCTTCGGGGCGTTGGGCTGGGAGATGGATCTGGGCACCCTGACCCCCGCGGAGAAAAAGGAAGCCAGGAAGGATATGGAATTCTACAAGGCCCACCGCAAGACCTTCCAGTTTGGCCAGTTCTCCCGCCTCGGCCGTCAGAACGGCATGGAGACCTGGGTGGCCCGAGGGGAGAGGGAGGCTGTGGCCGCCCGCTTCCTCATGGACAATGAGGCCGCCGCACCGGCGGACGTGCTGCGGGTGCCGGGCCTGGACCCCGATACGGCATACCGTGTGGAGCGGCAGACCCGGGGCGTCCGGGTGGGCCCCCTGGCCAGTTTGCTCAAGCACGTGGCCCCCGTGAGCGTGAAGAAGGGCGGGTTTATCATCCGCACCATCGACAAGTTCTTTATGCTCCCTGACGGGGAGGAAAGTTTCACCGCCACGGGCCGAGCCCTGGCGGAGGGGGTGCCCCTCCATACCCGGTTCATCGGCACGGGGTACAACAAGGACATTCGGATGCTGGGCGATTTCGGCTCCGATCTATACTGCATCACACCGGAGGAAACATGACGAAAGCAGAGTTGATCCAATCGTTTTATGAGACCTTTGGCTCCGGCGACGAGCCCCGCGTCTTCTTTGCCGGGGGCCGGGTGAACCTGATCGGGGAACATGTGGATTACAACGGCGGCCACGTGCTGCCCTGCGCCCTGACCATGGGCACCTGGTGCCTGCTGCGGCGGCGGCCGGACGACCGGCTCCGGTTCTATTCTTTGAACTTCCCCCAGCTGGGCGTGCTGGAGGGGACTTTGTCCGACGTGCGCTGTGAGGCGCGGAACCAGTGGACCAACTACGTGCTGGGCATGCTCTTTGCCCTGGGGGAGCGGGGCATCGCCCTCAGCTCCGGCTTCGAGATGCTGATCTACGGCAACATTCCCAACGGCTCGGGCCTTTCCTCCTCCGCCTCGCTGGAGATGGTGGCGGGGGCTGCCTTCCGGGCCTGTTACGGCCTCGACGTGACCAACGTGGAGCTGGCGCTTTTGGGCCAGCGGACCGAGAACGGGTTCATCGGCCTCAACAGCGGCATCATGGACCAGTTCAGCATCGCCCTGGGCAAGGAGGACGCCGCGGTGTTCCTGGACACCGGCACCCTGAGCTACGAGTATGTGCCCGTGGAGCTTGGTGACAACGTGATCCTCATTATGAACACCTGTAAGCGCCGCACCCTGGCGGACTCCAAGTATAACGAGCGTCGGGTCCAGTGCGAAAGCGCTCTGAAGGCCCTGCAGCAAGCGCTGCCTGTGAAGGATCTCGCTTCGGTATCGCCGGAAGCCTTCGAGGCCAACAGGCACCTCATCGAAAACGGGATCGAGCGGGACCGGGCGGAGCACGTGGTCTATGAGTGCGCCCGGACGCTGGAGGCCTGCAAGGCGCTGCGATCGGGGGACCTGGTCTCCTTTGGCAGGCTGATGAACGCCTCCCACGACTCCCTGCGGGATCTGTACGCCGTGTCCTGCCAGGAGCTCGATACCCTGGTCAACGAGGCGCGCAAGTGCCCCGGTGTGCTGGGGGTCCGGATGACCGGCGCCGGCTTCGGCGGCTGCGCCGTGGCCATCGTGGATCGGAACACCGTGGACGCGGTCATGGAGCAGGTGGGCCGGGCCTATGAACAGGCCATCGGCCACCCCTGCGCCTTCTATGTGGCCAGCATCGGCGGCGGCCCGAAGGAGCTGTAAGCGCGGATAAACACATCACATACAAAAAGTTGGAGGTATTGGAAAATGAAGAAACCCATTCTCGTCATCATGGCAGCCGGCATGGGCAGCCGGTACGGCGGCTTGAAGCAGATGGACCCGGTGGACAAGGAAGGCCACGTGAGAGAAGGCCGTGTGCATCATCAAACGGGAGATGGCCGAGGACTTCGAGGAGGTCATCGGCAGCCGCGTCCGGCCCTTCCTGGAGCTCGAATACGCTTTCCAGGATATGAACGCCCTCCCCGCGGGCTACAGCGTCCCCGAGGGACGGGTGAAGCCCTGGGGCACCACCCACGCCGTCCTGTCCGCCAAGGCTTTGATCGGCGACGCCCCCTTTGCTGTCATCAACGCCGACGACTTCTACGGGCGCGAGGCCTATAGGACCATCTTCGATTACTTGAAGGAGCCCCACAAGAGGGGCGAGTACGCCATGGTGGGCTACCTGCTCAAGAACACCGTCACCGACAACGGCCATGTGGCCCGGGGCGTGTGCGTGGTGGACGAGCACGACAATCTGACCTCCATTGCGGAGCGGCTGCGCATCGAGAAGCGTGACGGCGGCATCGCCTTCACCGAGGATGAGGGCAAGACCTACACAGCCCTCGATCCCGACGACACCGTGTCCATGAACTTCTGGGGCTACATGCCCGACTTCTTGGAGGAGGCCGAGAAGCGCTTCCCGGCGTTCCTGGACGAGAACCTGCCCAAGAACCCCCTGAAGTGCGAATACCTGGTGCCCCGGCTCACCAACGATCTCATTGTGGAGGGCAAGGCCAGCGTGAAGGTACTCCACTGCGCCGCCAAGTGGCACGGCGTCACCTACAAGCAGGACATGCCCGCCCTGCAGCAGAGCATCCGGGAGATGAAGGCCGCCGGATTGTATCCCGATAATTTGTGGAAGTAACCTATGCTCTTTGACCTCGTCGCGCCCCATACCACCGTCTGCCTTGCGGGGATGTGCAAGAATGCGGGGAAGACCACTGCGCTGAACGCCCTCATTCGTGGGGCCAGGGCGCGGGGCGTCGTCCTTGCGCTCACCTCCATAGGTCGGGACGGGGAGCGGGAGGACCTGGTCACCGGCACCTGCAAGCCCCCCATCTACGTGACGGGGGGCACCTTGTTCGCCACGGCCCGGGGGCTGCTCCCCAAGTGCGACGTGACGGGGGAGATGTTGGACATGACCGGCATCCACACCCCCCTCGGTGAGGTGGCGATCCTGCGGGCCCTGTCCGACGGGTTCGTGGAGCTGGCGGGCCCATCCATGACGGATCAGATCGTGGCCCTGACGGAGAGGCTCAAGCGCTTCGGCGCCCAGAAAGTCCTGATCGACGGGGCACTGTTCCGCCGGAGCCTGTGCGCCCCCGAGGCGGCGGAAGGGGTCATCCTCTCCACCGGCGCCAGCTACGGCCCGGACATGGGGAAGACCGTGGCGGACACGGCCTTTGTGGCCGAGCTTCTGTCCCTGCCGGTCAGCGGCCCCTGGCCCGAGATGGCGGGCCGTCGCGTTGCCCGAAGGGCGGGGGAGATCGCGGCCCTCTTCGACGAGCTGCCCGCCGCCCTGGAGGGGCAGGGGGAAGCCCTCTTCGTCACCGGCGCCTTCACCGACGCCATGGCGGCATCGCTCCTGCGGCGCAAGAGCATCCCCCAGGAGATCGCAGTGGAGGACGGCACCCGGTTGCTGCTCTCTCGGGAGAACTATGAAAAGCTCCGGGCCCGGGGCGTCGCATTCCGGGTCCGCCGTCAAAACACCCTGGTCGCCGTGACCGTGAACCCCTTCTCCGCCTATGGTGCGCCGTACGACCCCGCCGCCTTCCAGCAGCTGGTGGCGGAGAAGGTGGACGTGCCCGTGGTGAACGTGCGGGAGGAGACTCAATGGAATTGAATCTACAGCAGCAACAGGATATAGGCCTGGACTTCGTGCTGGACCGGCTCTTGCCCCTAAGCCCTCTGGGCCGGGAGAAAAAGCGGGCCCTGCGCCCCTATGCCCGTTCGGAACGGGATGCCCTGCAAATGGAGCTGGAAAACCTGGGCAAGGCCGTGGCCCTGGGAGACGAGCCCGCCCTGCGCCGCTTCCGGCAGGGGCTGATGCAGCTTCGGGACATCCGCGGCACCGTCTCCCGCCTGAAGGAACGGGATCTCGATCAGGTGGAGCTCTTTGAGCTCAAGCAGTATCTGCTGCTCCTGCGGGGCCTCGCTTCGGACTTCGACGAGCTGCAAGCGTCTGCCCATTGGGAAGGGCTCGTGCTTCAGGCCATGCCGGAGGCCCTGGCCATCCTGGACCCGGAGAACTCCGGCAACCCGGCCTTCTCCCTGCGGGACCAGTGGTCGGGGGAATTGGCCGCCGTCCGCGAGGAAAAGCGGGCCATGGAAAAGCAGATCGCCCAGGCCGCCGGGGAAGATAGGGAAGCCCTGCTCCTGCAGCGCACGGGGATCGTCCTTCGGGAAGCTGAGGCGGAGCAGCATCTATGCGCTGAGCTCTCTCAAAAATTGACGCCGTATGCAGATGTTTTAGCCCAAAGCCTGGACATGCTGGGCCGTCTGGACCTGCTGTTTGCCAAGGCCGCCCTGGTTCGGGAGCTGGGCTGCGTCCAGCCGGTTCTTACAGATAACGAGCTGTCCTTCGTGAACATGGTCCATCCCGCCATCAGGGACAGCCTGCAGCGACAGGGGGCCGCCTTCACGCCCCTCAGTCTGTCCCTCGACCCCGGGGCCGCCGTGCTCACCGGGGCCAACATGGGCGGCAAGAGCGTGTGTCTCAAGACCCTGGCCTTGAATGTCTATTTGACCCATTGCGGTCTGTTCCCCTGCGCCGAAGAGGCGGCGGTGCCCTTCTTCGACGGCCTGTGCCTGGTCCGGGGGGAGGGGGAGGACGGCCGGGAGGGCCTTTCCTCCTTCGGCGGGGAACTCATGGCGGCGGACGCGGCCGCCCGGGCCGTGCAGCATGGCTTCTGCCTGGTCCTCTTCGACGAGTTCGCCCGGGGCACCAACCCCGCCGAGGCCGTGAAGCTCCAGCAGGGGGCCCTCGGTTACTTCAACGCTTCCGGCTCCATCTGCCTCTTCGTCACCCACTACGAGGCCGTGGCCGCCCGAGCGAGCCGCCGCTTCCTCACCCGGGGCATCCGGGACCTGAACGTGGCGGAAGGCCGTCGCCTCATGGAAGCCGGGGTCGACAAGCTCACGGTCCTGCGCCGGTTCATGGATTACGGCATCGAGGAGATCATCGACGCCGCCGTCCCCCAAAAGGCCCTCTCCGTGGCCGAGCTCCTGGGGGTGGAGGAGGGGCTCCTTTTAGCCATCCGGCAGGAATACATGCGCGAAAGGAACGAACCATGATGATCCCGGACCGCATAAAACAAAGCTTTTTGCTCACCGATCAAAGGCAGGATGGAGAGAACGCTCTGATCAGCGGGCGACTTATATGCTGCGGCCAATCCGATTTTTCCCTTCGTGTCGTTGGGACCATGCATCGAGGCCTTTTCCATCGGATGAACCTGTACCCCGGTGGAGAAGGGCTTGCTTTAGGCGCGACATGCGCTAAATGCGGAAAGAGGATCCTGGTATTCGATGACAAATCCGACGGATATGATACCTGCTTTTCCGCAACAGGAGAAACATCCTTTTCAACAGCAGGGCCGGTGCGGTGCGCCAAATGCGGGGGAGAATCCTTTTCCGTGGATCTGCGCTTTGAATATCCCGACGAACGGGAGTTGGCCGACCTGGACTGTGCGACACCGGAGAATGCCTTCACCTGGATTTGGGCGTCTCTGACCTGCGCCGGATGCGGAAAAAAGTATACGGATTTCATCAGCAGCGAAACGGTGTAAGCACGTTGGCGCTTGAGGAAGCAGGAATATATGACCCATCCCGATTGACAAAGCGGCAACCTTTTTGATACAATAGCTACAACAGAATATGGTGGATAGAGGCGCGGCGCGCAGGGTACCCGGCGGGGAAAACGGGCGAACGGTCCCCCGGGAAAGGGGCGTAGCCGCCGAAAGAGGAGGGAGCTTCGCCGCTTCCGCTTCTTGGGGGCCGGGTGGACATTAGCTCGGCCACTGTCGTCTGTATGGATGAAGCGCTATCGATACGGCTTTGACCGCGTCGATAGCTTTTTTCATGGACGGAGCGCTATGGGAAGGTCTTTCTTTCCATGGCGTTTTTCTTTGGAAAGGCCCTGTAGGGGAGGGGCTTGCCCCTCCCGGGATAAATGAATAAAAGGATAAAAATGTATAAGGAGGCAGGAGTATGCAAGTGACCATTCGGGTGCGCATGAGCGCCCACGACGCCCACTACGGCGGGAATTTGGTGGACGGCGCGAAGATGCTGGAGCTGTTCGGGGACGTAGCCACGGAGTTGTTGATCCGTCGGGACGGGGACGAGGGCCTGTTCTGTGCCTACGACATGGTGGAGTTCAAGGCGCCGGTGTACGCCGGGGACTTCATCGAGGCGACCGGTGAGATCGTGTCAGAGGGCAACACCTCCCGGAAGATGGTCTTTGAGGCCCGGAAGGTCATCACCGCCCGGCCGGACATCAACGATTCCGCGGCGGAAGTGCTGGCCGAGCCCATCCTGGTCTGCCGGGCCAGCGGCACCTGCGTGACCCCCAAGGATAAACAAAGGAACAACTAAGATGGAGAAATTGATCATCACCGCCGCCATCTGCGGCGCGGAAGTCACCAAGCAGCAGAACCCTGCCGTCCCCTACACCGTGGAGGAGATGGTCCGGGAGGCCCGGTCCGCCTATGACGCCGGCGCGGCCATCATCCACGTCCACGTCCGTTGGGACGACGGCACCCCCACCCAGGACCGGGAGCGGTTCAGGGTGGTCATGGACGCCATTCGGGCGGAGCTCCCCGACGTGATCATGATCCCCTCCACCGGCGGCGCCACGGGCATGAAGCCAGAGGAGCGGCTGCAGCCCACGGAGCTGTTCCCGGAGATGGCCACCCTCGATTGTGGGACCTGCAACTTCGGCGACGAGATCTTTGACAACACCATGCCCACCATGCGGGCCTTCGGCAAGCGGATGATCGAGAACCATATCAAGCCCGAGTACGAATGCTTTGAGATGGGCCATCTTGACACCATCCTGACCATGGCCCGCAAGGGGGAGGTCCCTGGCGCGCCAATGCAGTTCAACTTCGTGTTGGGCGTTCCCGGCTGTTCTCCCGCCACGGTGCAGAACCTGGTCTGGATGGCCAGCGCCATCCCCGCCGGTTCCACCTGGACCGCCACGGGCGTGGGCCGCAGCGCCTTCACCTTGGCAGCTCCCGCCATCGTCATGGGTGGCAACGTCCGGGTGGGCTTTGAGGACAACCTCTACCTCTCCCGGGGCGTGAAGGCCAGGAGCAACGGCGAGCTGGTGGAGAAGGTGGTGCGCCTCAGCCGGGAGTTGGGCCGGGAGATCGCCTCTCCCGCGGAAGCTCGGGCCATCCTGGGCCTCATCGGCGGCCCCAACCGCCCCGTTCACTGAATATATTCATAACATACTAATAAAAATACATTTTATACGGAGGAAAAATTCATGGCACTCAAAGGCAACAAGTACGGCACCCATCGCGTCATCGAGCCCAAGGGCGTGCTCACCCAGGCGGCTTACAAGATCGACAACAACATGGACGTTCTCTACTCCAACGAGATCATCTGCGACGTCCAGTCCCTGAACATCGACTCCGCCTCCTTCACCCAGATCGAGGAAGCCTGCGGCGGCGACGAGAAGAAGATCGGCGAGATGATCATGGGGATCGTAGGTGAGCGGGGCAAGCAGCAGAACCCCGTCACCGGCTCCGGCGGCATGTTCATCGGCACCGTGGCCTACATCGGCGAGGACTTGAAGGATCGGGATCTGAAGGTGGGCGACAAGATCGCCTCCTTGGTCTCCCTGTCCCTGACTCCGCTGCGCATCGACAAGATCCTGGCCGTCCACAAGGACATCGACCGGGTGGACATCGTGGGCAAGGCCGTGCTCTTTGAGAGTGGCATCTACGCCAAGCTCCCCAGCGACATGAGCGAAGCCCTGGCCCTGGCCGCTCTCGACGTGGCCGGCGCCCCCGCCCAGGCCCGCAAGCTCCCCAAGGAGGGCGATTCCGTCCTGATCCTGGGCGCCAACGGCAAGAGCGCGGTTCTCTGCGGCTACGAGGCCATGAAGAAGGTGGGCCCCACCGGCAACGTGGTGGGTCTCGTCAAGAACCCCAAGCAGGTCCCCGCCCTCATGGAGCTGGGCGTGTACCACAAGGTCATCGTGGCCTCCGCTACGGAGCCCGTGGCGGTGCTGGAGGCGGCCCTCGCAGCCAACGGCGGCAAGGAGTACGACATCTCCATCTGCTGCGTGAACCAGCCCAACTGCGAGATGAGCGCCATTCTGCCTGTGCGGGACGACGGCCTCGTATACTTCTTCTCCATGGCCACCAGCTTCACCAAGGCAGCCTTGGGTGCTGAGGGCATCGGCAAGGACGTGAACATGATCATCGGCAACGGCTACACCAAGGACCACGCCGAGATCACCCTGAACGTGCTGCGCGAAAATCCGAAACTGCGGGCCCTGTTCGACGAGAAATACGTATAATAAGCGCGTAGAAAAACACAGTTTTTCTACGCGCTGGGCTCCGCATTCGCTTCGCTTCCAGGTCTTGCCTATACACCTGCGGTGTACCGGGCGGCAAGACCTGCAAGGTGTCAAACACACCGCACATGTCGCTGCGTTTGACATATTAGAAGCCGCGCGTTCTTTTTTCCGAATTGCGTGCGCGCGGCTACACCGCGCTTTGCGATGCCCGGCAAGTGTTAGGAACCGATAAACAACAAAGCTTTCCTGGATAAGCTGAGATAAAAATGTAAAGGAGTCTGGATATGCATTTTGAGAATTATGCCCGGAAGAACGGGCTGTTCCGGGATGTGCCGGATGAACTGTGGAACGACTGGCACTGGCAGGTCAAGAACCGGGTGGAGACCCTGGAGGACCTGAAGAAGTATCTAAACCTGACCGAGGAAGAGGAGGAGGGCGTGCGCCGGACGCTGGGGCGCTTGCGCATGGCCATCACCCCCTACTACCTGTCCCTCATCGATCTCGAGGATGAATATGACCCCATCCGCCGCCAGGCGGTGCCCACGGCCCATGAGCTGGAATCGGCCCCCTACGAGGCGGCCGACCCCCTCCACGAGGACACGGATTCCCCCGTGAAGGGCCTGACCCACCGGTACCCCGACCGGGTGCTGTTTCTGGTCACGGACCAGTGCTCCATGTACTGCCGCCACTGCACCCGCCGCCGGTTCGCCGGACAGACGGACTGCGCCGTGCCCATGGAGCAGATCGAGAAGTGCATCGAGTACATCCGGCAGCACGAGGAGGTCCGGGACGTGCTCCTTTCCGGCGGCGACGCCCTCATGTTGGGGGATGGGCTCCTGGAGCGGATCATCGCCGAGCTTCGGACCATCGAGCACGTGGAGATCATCCGCATCGGCTCCCGGACACCCGTGGTCTGCCCCCAGCGGATCACGCCGGAGCTGTGCGCCATGCTGAAGAAGTACCACCCCATCTGGGTCAACACCCACTTCAACCATCCCAACGAGATCACCCCCGAAGCGGCGGCGGCCTGCGCACGCCTCGCCGATGCGGGCATCCCCCTGGGGAATCAGAGCGTGCTCCTGGCGGGCGTCAACGACTGCGTCCACGTGATGAAGAAGCTGGTGAACGAGCTGGTCTACATCCGGGTCCGTCCCTACTACATCTATGCTTGCGACCCCTCCCTGGGTCTCAGCCACTTCCGTACTCCGGTATCGAAGGGCATCGAGATCATGGAGGGCCTTCGGGGCCACACCAGCGGCCTGTGCGTGCCCACCTTCGTGGTGGACGCCCCCGGCGGTGGAGGCAAGACCCCGGTGATGCCCACCTACCTGATTTCCCAGAAGCCCGGGAAGATCGTTCTTCGGAACTTCGAGGGCGTCATCACCACCTATTCCGAGCCCACTCACTATGAGGAGAACTGCCATTGCCCCGTGTGCACCGGCAAGCGGCAGGTGAACAAGGTGGGCGTAGCGGGCCTGGAGCAGGGCATGGAGCAGAAGTACATGACGCCCAAGGGCCTGTTGAGAGAGGAACGGACAAAGTAATGGCATCCAAGCTGAATCTGGATCAAAACAAGGTCAACAGGGCCAGGGCCGCCGCCCGACAGGTGGCCCTGGACACCCAGGCTTTCATCGATCAGCACACCACGGTCACCGTGGAGCGAGCGGTCTGCCGGCTGCTCCTCATCGACGGGGTGAACGAGGTGGGCGTGCCCCTGCCCAACGTGGTGGTGGACCACCTGCTGGACAAGGGGCTGCTGCCCTACGGGGCGGCTTACGCCCTGGGCAACGCCATGGCGGAAACGGGCCTGACGCCCCAGGAGATCGCCGAGGCGGTGGACAAGGGGGAGCTGGACCTATCAAAGGTGGCGCCCCACAGCTTAGACGAGATCAAGGCCGCCATCGAGCCCACGGCGAGGGCCAGCGTAGAGCGCATCCGGCAGAACGTGGCCCGGCGGAACGAGTATCTATCCGCATACGGCGATAAGGAAGGCCCCTACCTCTACGTCATCGTGGCCACGGGCAACATCTATGAGGACATCGTCCAGGCCAAGGCTGCCGCCCGGCAGGGGGCGGACGTGATCGCGGTCATCCGCACCACGGGCCAGAGCCTCCTCGATTACGTGCCCTACGGGGCTACCACCGAGGGCTTCGGCGGCACCTACGCCACCCAGGAGAACTTCCGGCTCATGCGGGCGGCTCTCGACGAGGTGGGGGCGGAGGAGCACCGGTACATTCGCCTGTGCAACTACTGCTCCGGCCTGTGCATGCCGGAGATCGCCGCCATGGGAGCTCTCGAACGGCTGGACGTGATGCTCAACGACGCCCTCTACGGCATCCTTTTCCGGGACATCAATATGCAGCGGACGCTGATCGATCAGAGCTTCTCCCGCCGGATCAACGCCTTTGCGGGCGTCATCATCAACACGGGCGAGGACAACTACCTGACCACGGCGGACGCGGTGGAGGAGGCCCACACGGTCCTCGCGAGCCAGTTCCTCAACGAGCAGTTCGCCCTCTGCGCGGGGCTCCCCGAGGAGCAACAGGGTTTGGGCCATGCCTTCGAGATCGACCCCGCCCGGGAGAACGGCTTCCTCTATGAGCTCGCCCAGGCCCAGATGGCCCGGGAGATCTTCCCCAAGGCGCCCTTGAAGTACATGCCGCCCACCAAGTTTATGACGGGCAACATCTTTAGGGGCCACGTGCAGGATGCCCTCTTCAACATGGTCACCATCCTGACCGGCCAGAAGATCCATCTTCTCGGCATGATGACCGAAGCCATCCACACCCCCTTCATGTCCGATCGAGCCCTGTCCATCGAGAACGCCCGATACGTGTTCAACACCATGAAGGACCTGGGGGAGGAGATGACCTTCAAGCCCGACGGCATCATGGCTCACCGGGCGGACGAGGTGCTCACCAAGGCCGCGGACCTGCTGGAAAAGATCGAGCATGACGGCCTCTTCGCCACCTTGGAGCGGGGCACCTTCGCCGACATCAAGCGCATGCGGGACGGCGGCAAGGGTCTTGGGGGCGTGGTGCTGCGTTCGGAGGGGTACTACAATCCCTTCCTTAGCCTGTTAGCGGGAGGTGCCAAATGAGCGGCGGACTCTATGATATGAGCGTCAAGAGCTTT
Source organism: uncultured Eubacteriales bacterium (assembly GCA_902761365.1). Classification (GTDB taxonomy): domain Bacteria; phylum Bacillota; class Clostridia; order Christensenellales; family CAG-138; genus RUG472. The sequence continues at coordinate 34,003 of CACWJZ010000023.1, forward strand.
GATCGGACCCTCGACTTGACCCGGATCAAAGCCTATGGCGACACCATGAACGACGGCAAGGTGCAGCTGAGCTTCACCCTGCCCGTGAAGGACGACGAGAAGGGCATGGAGGCCGCCCGGCAGCTGGCCCGAAAGATGGGCATTGAGGAGCCCAACGTGGCCGGGGCCGTCAAGCTGGACGAAGATTTCACCTTCTATGTGGTCTACGGCTCCTGCATCCATACAGTGGACTATGAGCACATCGAGGTCAAGACCGTGGAGAGCAGCGTCATGTCCATGGAGGAGGTCAACGAATACATCCGCAGCCACTTCGGCCGCAAGCTGGTGTTCGTGGGCGCGTCCACGGGCACGGACGCCCACACCGTAGGCATCGACGCCATCATGAATCGCAAGGGCTTCGCAGGCCACTACGGTCTCGAGCGTTACGAGATGATCGAGGCCTACAACCTGGGGGCCCAGGTGGAGAACGAGGAGTTCGTCCGCAAGGCCGTGGCCCTGAACGCGGACGTGCTGCTGGTGTCCCAGACCGTGACCCAGAAGGACGTGCATATCCAGAACATGACGGAGCTCATCGAGCTTTTGGAGGCGGAGGGCTTGCGCTCCCGGTTCGTGGTCATCTGCGGCGGCGCCCGGATCACCCACGAGCTGGCCAAGGAGCTGGGCTTCGACGCGGGCTTTGGCCCACGCAAGTTCGCCGAGGACGTGGCTTCCTTCGCTGTGGAGGAGCTGACGCGCAGGGGATTGGACCGCTGAACGGAGGGACTATGGATATCCTTATCATCGACGGCCAGGGCGGGAACCTGGGCCGGATGCTGACCCGGCGACTCAGGGAGGCTTTGCCTCAGGCGGACATCGTTGCCGTGGGCACCAACTCCACCGCCACGGAGAATATGCTCAAGGGCGGCGCCGACCGGGCCGCCACGGGGGAGAATGCCGTGGTGGTCAACGCCCGCCGGGCCAGGGTCATCACCGGCCCATTGGGCATCGTCATTGCGGACGCCCTTATGGGGGAGGTGACTCCCGCCATGGCCATGGCCGTAGGCACGAGCGATGCCGTCCGGGTGCTCATCCCCATGAACCGTTGCGACACCCTGGTGGCCGGCGTGGCGGAAAAGCCCATGGGCGAGCTCGTGGAGGACGCCGTGCGCCGGATCGTGGGCCTGTTGGCAAAAGCGGATTGACAGGCAGCCCATTTCTTTGGTATACTGCTTCTGTCGGCAGGAAGCCGGCCCAGGGCTGCACGCCCCATACCAATACTACTCATTTTGAACGGATGCTTTGAAGGCATCGCCTTTCGTGAACGAAGGGCGGTGCTTTTTTGCATTCCAGAAAGGAATCTGTATGAAAAACAAGAACGTTTTGAAGCTGACCTATGCGGGCCTCTGCCTGGCCCTGTGCCTGGTGCTGCCCTTTCTGACGGGCCAGATCCCCCAGATCGGCAGCAAGCTGCTGCCCATGCATATCCCCGTGCTCCTGTGCGGCTTCCTCTGCGGGCCGGTGTGGGGCCTTGGGGTGGGCCTGGTGGCGCCCATCCTGCGCTCCCTTCTCTTCGGCATGCCGCCCCTGTTCCCCACGGCCACGGCCATGGCCTTCGAGCTGGCGGCCTACGGCCTGCTCGCCGGTCTCTTCTATAAGCTCCTGCCCAAGAAGACCCCCTATCTCTATGTGGCTCTGATCCTCGCCATGCTGGGGGGCCGGCTGGTCTGGGGCCTCGCCATGACCGTCCTTATGGGCGTCAGCGGCAAAAGCTTCTCCCTGGCCGCCTTCTGGGCGGGCGCCTTCGCCAACGCCTGGCCGGGCATCATCCTGCAGCTGGTCCTGATCCCGCCGGTGGTGGCGGCCCTTAAAAAGGCCAAGCTCATGCTGAACGAATAGAAAAGGGACGCTTTTTTCTCCTGGTTATGGATTTTTCGTCGTGCGTATGCTATAGTAAAGGCGAATCATACAGAAATCGGGGGAAAGAAGAATGGGTCTGTTTGACAAGAAGTATTGCAGCATCTGCGGAGAGAAGATCGGCTTTCTGGGGAATCGGAAGCTGGAGGATGGGAACCTGTGCAAGACCTGCGCCCGAAAGCTGTCCCCCTTCTTCAGCGAGCGGCGGCATTCCACCGTGGAGGAGATTAAGGAACAGCTGGCGTACCGGGAGGCCAACAAGGAGAAGGTGGCCGCCTTCCATCCCACCCGCACCATCAACTGCCGGGAGTATCTCATCCTGGATGAGGACAAGCGGCAGCTGATCGTGACGGACAGCCGGAACTGGAAGGACGAGAACCCGGATGTCATCGACTTTTCCGACGTGACCGGCTGTGACGTCGATGTGGACGAGAGCCGCAGGGAGCTGTATCACAAGAACGCCGAGGGCAAGAACGTGAGTTACGAGCCCAAGCGGTATGAGTACAGCTACACCTTCAACATGACCATTGCCGTCAACAACCCTTACTTCTCGGAGATCCCCATCCGGGTCAACGACAGCGAGATCAAATTCAGGGCCAGCTCGGAATACCATCGGGCGGAGGCGTTGGCCGAGGAGATCCGCGACCTGCTGATGGGCATCCGTGCGGACACCCGCAAGGCCGTGGAGGCCGCTGCAGCGCCTAAAAAGAAGGTGGTCTGCCCCTACTGCGGCGCCACCACCACCCCGGATGAGAAGGGTTGCTGCGAATACTGCGGCGCCCCCGTCAGCCAATAAGAGATAATAGGACAAATACGTAAGAAGGCATCGCCTGCAGGCGGCGCCTTTTTAAGTTGACGCTGTCCCGGTGCCGTGGTATTCTATTGTATACACTGGGAAGAAAGCGAGGTAAGGCCTTTGGGTATCAAGTGCCCCAATTGCGGCGGGGGAATGGTCTTTGACATAGCCAAGCAGAAGCTGACCTGCCCCTACTGCGACAACCTCTGCACGGTGGCGGAATATCGGGTCAACAATGCCGCCGAATACGTGAATGACAACTATACCGTGAGCAGCTTTCGCTGCAAGAACTGCGGGGCGGAGCTGACCGCGCCAGAGGAGCAGACCGTGGCCTATTGTTCCTACTGCGGCGGCGAAGCCATGCTCCAGCAGAAGCAGACCGAGACCATCCGGCCCAAGCGGATCATCCCCTTCCGCAAGACCAAGCAGGACGCCATCCAGGCCTATGAGACCGCGGTGAAGAAGGTCCTTTACGTGCCCAAGGAGCTGAAGGATGCTTCCTTCCTGGAGGGCTTTCGGGGCGTATACCTGCCCTATTGGGGCATCGATGTAAACATCCCCCAGCGGGAGCTGTCCTTCAAGGGCACCCGCACCTATACCCAGGGCAGGTATGACTACCATGAGACCTATGATGTGACGGCCCAGGTGGGCGGGCAGGTGGAGGGAGCCATCTACGACGCCTCTGCCGCCTTCGACGACACCCTGGCTGCCCAGATCGCGCCCTTCGACCAGGGTGGGTCCAAGGCCTTCGATGAGGCGTATCTTGCGGGATTCTACGCCGACAAGGTGACCGCTCGGCCCGAGGTCTACCGGAGCCTTGCTGAGGAGCAGGCGGCGGACAAGGTCTTTGAGAACATCAACAAGCAGGCGGGGAAGGTCACGGTGTCCGTCCCCAGCTCCAAGGAGAAGCGCATCGAGACCGTCGGCGCCAAGGCTACGGGGGAGAAGGTGTCCCTGTTCCCCGTGTGGTTCCTCACCTGGCGGAGGAAGGACAGGGTGGCCTACTCCGTCATGAACGGCCAGTCCGGCAAGATCAGCATGGACCTGCCCGTGGACCTGAAGCAGTTCTTCCTCTATTCCGCGGCGGCCGCGGCGATCCTGTTCGCGGTCCTGAGCCTCCTGCCTGCCTTCATCCAGCCCATGACCATGGCCGCTCTGTGCGCGGCGGGGCTGGTGCTGTCCGGGAGCATCCTCAACGGGGAGCTGCGAAAGATCCGGCTCCAGGAGCAGCACGTCTACGATTACGGGAACGAATCCGGGGAGAAGAAGGGCAAGCCCAAAGCAAAGGCTGCTTCCTGCCTGGGTTCCGTTCTCCGCTGGATATTGTACGGCCTCCTGGTGGCCCTGGCCTTTGGCACCACCACCGGCAGCAACGGCACCGTGGGCTACACCTTCCTGTTGGCGCTGATCGGGCAGGCCGTCCTGACCGTGAAGCTCATCCGCAACGCGGCGGGCATGCAGCATAAGTCGGGCATCCTGCCTGCCCTGGTGTCCTTGGTCATCCTGGTCCTGGGGACCCTGGTGGGCGTGTACCCGGAGGTGTTCCCCAACGACGCCTGGTACTACGGTTTGGCCACCGGGTGCCTCGTCGGCATCCTCCTCAACGCGCTCTTTGCCATCGCCCGATACAACGACCTCGCCACCCGGCCGGTACCCAATTTCTTCAGAAGGGAGGGCGCCAACAATGCTAAGGCGTAAACGATGGTTATGTTGGCTGCTGCTGGCAGCGATGCTCATGATGGCCCTGCCCTGGCCCGCTTTGGCGGCGGAGGAGGCGGGGGAGAGCACCTACCGTGTGGTCATCGACGACGAGGCGGACCTGCTCACCGAGGCGGAGGAAACGTTCCTGCGCACGTACATGGAGAAGGTGCTGCCCTTTGGCAACGCCGCCTTCGTGACCGTGAACAGCAACCCTACCACCACGGAGCGGCTGGCCGAGAACAAGTTCATGGAGTTCTTCGGGGACACCTCCGGCGCCCTGTTCATCATCGACATGGCCAACCGCTACATCCAGCTTATCGCGGATGGGGCGGTGTATAAGACCGTCACCAGGACACGCTGCAATGAGATCACGGACAACATCTACCCCTATGCCACCAAGGGCGAATACCTCCTCTGCGCCACCAAGGCCTTCGAGCAGGTGGTGAAGCTCCTGGAGGGCGGGCGAGTCGCTGCACCTTTCCGCTATGTGACCAACGCCTTCCTGGCCCTCTGCCTGGCGCTCCTGGGCAACTTCGCCCTTATGAGCCTGCAGCGGCGCAAGAAGGTTGCCCCGGAGAACGCCCTCAAGGTGCCGGTGGCTGTGAATGCGGCCAGCTCCGTGGCGAAGGCAGGGGTCGTGGCTGCGGTGGCGCTGACCATGCTGAACCAGCGCAAGACCAGGCACGTGGAAAGCTCCGGTGGCGGCGGCGGTCGCTCCGGCGGCGGCTTCTCGGGCGGCGGCGGTGGCGGCGGCTTCTCCGGCGGCGGTGGCGGTCATCGGTTCTAAGTGCAGTATGATTCATTCAGGAGGCGTCATTTGATACACGGAAGAAAAGTCATCGGCATCATCGGGGGCATGGGCCCCATGGCCACGGCGGACCTGTTCATCAAGATCATCGAAAGCACCGATGCGAAGACCGATCAGGAGCATCTGCACGTGCTCATCGACAACAATACGGACATCCCCGACCGCACCGCCTGCATCCTGGCGGGGAGCGACGCGCCACTTGGTCCTATGGTGGAGAGCGCCCGGCGCCTGATCGCCCAGGGGGCGGATCTGCTGATCATCCCCTGCAACACCGCCCATTACTTTCACGCAGGCGTACAGGCGGCGGTGGATGTGCCCGTGCTGAACATGCCCGAGATCTCCGCCCGATACTGCGCCGAGAAGGGCTATACGTGCGTGGGGCTGCTGTCCACGTCCGGCACCGTTCGCGCCCGCATCTACGAGCCCTACTTCGAAGAGCTGGGCATCCGCCTGCTCCATCCCACCCAAGTGGGCATCGACAACCTTATGTACCTCATCTATGACGAGATCAAGGCCGGTCGCACGCCCCACCCGGAGCGGCTCTATCCCGAGATCGTGACATTGGAGCAGCAGGGCGCCCAGGCCTTTCTGCTGGCCTGTACGGAGCTGCCGCTGGTCTTCCACGACGGGGGGCGGGTGCCCTTCATCGACCCCACGCGGCTCCTTGCCAGGGCGGCCGTGGCCGCGGCAGGCGGCCGGTTGAAGGGGGAATAGAGGAAAGATTAAAAGCATGCAGCTTTTCTTGAAAGAAAAGCTGCCCAAAAGAACTTTAAGAATGGAATAGACTGTTCTCTCTATCCATGTTATCTTCTTAAGTTTCTCTTTTTCCGCCGCTTTTTCTCTTTACTAAAGAGAAAAAGCGGCAAAAAGAAAATCTCCGAGGTGCCCCATGACCATTCTCACCCAGCTCAACGCCCCGCCCATCTACCTCATCTGCGGCGGGATCATCGCCTTCGTGGCGGTCCTTTGCGTGATCTTCCTCCTCCGCGCCTGGCGGGCGGGCCTCGCCCTGGGCATGGACAAAACCAAGATGAAGCGGGCCATCACATCGAGCGCCACCTTCTCCCTGCTGCCCAGCGTGGGGATCCTGCTGGGGGTCATCGCCCTCTCGGGGAGCCTGGGCATCCCCTGGCCCTGGCTGCGCCTGTCGGTCATCGGCGCCCTCCACTACGAGACCCAGGTGGCCCAGGCGGCGGCGGAGCAGGTGGGCATGGGCACCCTGTCCGCGGCCAAGATGACGCCCGGCAGCTTTGCCACCATCGCCCTGCTCATGAGCATCTGCATCATGTGGGGCATGATCCTGTCCGTCTTCTTCAACAAGAAATACACCCAAAAGCTCACCGTCTCCCCGGAAAAGGCCGGCGGCGGCTTCGGGGACGTGGCCATGACCGCCATGTTCATCGGCCTGGTCTCCGCCTATATGGGCAGCTACATCGGCGGTTTCGTGTCCGGCAACGGCCGCTTCACCTTCACAAGCGACTGGACGCCCATCGTCGTGGCGGCGGTCAGCGCCCTGGTCATGGCCGGGTTCGTGTACCTGGCCGAGAAGAAGCAAAAGGCCTGGGTGGAGAGCTTCTCCGTGGCCGGCAGCATGATCGTGGGCATGGCCGCGGCGGTGGTTCTGGGCCTGCTGGTGAAATAATAGGGAGGGGAGAGCCATGGAAACAAAGCAAGTCAGCGAAAGCTGGGCCGCCTACACCCGCGGCACCCATCGCATCGGCCGCATCTGCACGGTCATCACCCTCCTTCTGCTGGTGGGCGCCCCCTTCCTCATGGGCGCATATCTGGGCGCGCTGCCTGATCTTGGGGCTGTGGCCAAGGCCTTTTTGTCCGTGGGCCTGGTTTGGACCGTCAGCAGCGTGGTGGAGTTTTTGATCTACACCCCCATGCTGGGCGCAGGCGGCGGGTACCTCGCCTTCATCACCGGCAACCTCATCAACATGAAGATCCCCTGCGCCGTCAACGCCCGGGACATCGTGGGCGCCAAGACCGGCACCCCGGAGAACGAGATCATCTCCACCCTGTCCATCGCCACCTCGTCCCTGGTGACCATCCTGGTGCTGGCTCTCGGGGTGCTCCTGCTCACGCCGCTGAAGCCCATCCTCCAGAGCGAAGCCCTGCAGCCCGCCTTCAGCAACGTGGTGCCCGCCCTCTTCGGGGCCATGGCCTACAAGTACTACCGCAACCACATGAACGTGGCCGTGGCGCCCCTGATGCTGATGAGCGTCCTGTTCGTCCTGGTGCCGAGCCTCATCGCCTCCACCAGCATGATGATCATCCCCTCCGGCGCCCTGGCCATCGGCATCGCCTGGCTGCTCTATGGGAAGCAGAGGAAAGGAGCCTGACATGCTGTACGTTGGCATCGTCCTGGGGATCGTCGTTTTGCTGCTGCTGATCGCCCTCGTGCGGACCCTGTTGACCCCCAGTCTAAGGAGTGAATACGTGGCCAACGAGCCCGAGGCGGTCTCCCTGCCCCTCGCTCAGAAGCTCTCTAAGATGGTCCAGTGCGACACCACCTCCTTCGAGGGCCAGAACGACCCGGCGCGGTGGGAAGCCTTCCACCAGGTTCTGAAGGAGCTCTTTCCCCTGGTCCACGAGAAGCTGGAGGTCACGGACATCGACGGCAACCTCCTGTACTATTGGCAGGGCAAGAGCCGGGAAAAGCCCATCCTGCTCATGAGCCACCAGGACGTGGTGCCCGCGGGCGGCGAGTGGAAGCATCCGCCCTTCTCCGGCGACATCGCAGACGGCAAGGTCTGGGGCCGGGGCACCGCCGACACCAAGTGCTCACTTTTGGCCTTCCTGCAGGCCGTGGAAGAACTGCTCAGTGAGGGCTACACCCCCGATTGCGACGTGTACCTGTCCTCCTCCTGCACGGAGGAGTGGGGCGGCGACGGCTGTCCCAAGCTGGTGGAGGAGATCCGCCGCCGGGGCGTAGACCTGTTCCTGGTCATGGACGAGGGCGGCGGCATCATCCGGGAACCCATCGGCGGCATCCCCGGCAACTTCGCCATGATGGGCGTCTTCGAGAAGGGCTGCGGCGATGTGACCTTCACCGCCCGCGGCAAGGGCGGCCACGCCAGCGCCCCCGGAAAGGACACCCCCATCGAGCGGCTGTCCGCCTTCGTGAGGGACGTGCAAAGATACCCCTTCCGGCGGAAGCTCCTGCCGGAGGTCAGCGCCATGTTTACGCGCCTCGCTCCCTACGGCTCCTTCCCCCTGAAGCTGGTGCTGGGGAATCTGTGGCTCTTCGGGCCCCTTTTGAAGCTGGCCCTGCCCGCCATCAGCCCCACCGCCGCCGCCATGCTCAAAACCACCGTGGCCTTCACCATGTCCTCCGGCTCGGAGGCTTTCAACGTGCTGCCCCGGACCGCCACCGTCAGCGCCAACATCCGCCTGATCCCCCACCAGGGGCAGCAGGAGACCCTGGCCATCCTGGAGAAGCTGGCCAGGAAGCACGATTTGGAGATGACCGTGGTCAACGCCAACGACTTCACGCCGCCCCTGGACATCCAGGGCGAGGCCTTCCGGTCCGTGGAGGCCGCCATCCGGGAGACCTTCCCGGGGCTGCCCGCCATCCCCTACGTGGTCACCGGCGCCACCGATGCCCGCTTCTATCAGCGGTATTTCCAAAACTGCGTCCGCTTCGCCCCGGTGATCTACGGCCCCGAGCAGATGGCCGGCATGCACGCCCCCAACGAGAACATCGAATACAACTGCCTCCCCGGCGCCGTCCGCCTCTACAAGAACCTCTCCTAAGCTATATAAGCATAGAAAACCGTTTTTATATCTCGCTGATGCTGATTATCTCTTGGAAATGTCTTCTTCGCTTTCCATATTGGATAGAGCATATTCACAAGCTTGGATAACGAAACCTGAAAAAGAAGTATCTTTTCCGATAATTGCACTCTCTATTCTCCGGATCAGAGAGACAGGGAAACGGATGGTTTTATTTTCAGTCTCTTTTCGATCGGATTTTACATGAAACATCGTGGAATTCCTCCTTGCAATAAAAAGAATATTGCATAACGAATCACTAAACAGCATTGCAAAATATAGTGCATTATGTATTGCTATTATTGCGGGGACCTGTTATACTTATATTGCCCCAAATGAGAGGAGGATATTATGGCTACAAAGTTTTGCAAATGGTGTGGTGAATCTATAGATGCAGATTGTGTGATTTGCCCTAAATGTGGAAAGCAAGTTGAGGAATTAAAGCAGAGCAGTCAACCGATTGTAATTAATAATAACAATACTGCGGCGGCTACTGCTGTAGTATATGGTGGCCATGGAAGGCCAAAAAATAAATGGGTAGCATTTTTCCTTTGCCTATTCTTAGGATTATTGGGAGCGCATAGGTTTTATGAAGGAAGAATCGGATTAGGAATTCTATACTTACTGACGTTCGGCATATTCGGTATAGGTTGGATAATTGATATAATAAGATATTTATTCAAGCCTAATCCGTATTATGTGTGATAGGTTAGAAATAGTATAGACCGCCTCTGCTTTTTGGCGAGGTGGTCTTTTTGTATACCTGTGCAAATACCCGTTGCCATAAAACGTGACAATATGCTATACTAACCAAAATACCTTTGGAGGATGCGCTATGGAACGGGTCAGCAAGCGGCAATACTATCTGGACATCGCGGCGGAGGTGGCGCGGCGGTCCACCTGCCTGCGGCGGCAGTACGGGGCCGTCATCGTGAAGAACGACGAGATCGTGGCCACCGGCTACAATGGCGCGCCCCGGGGCGACGAGAACTGCTGCGACGTGGGCGTCTGCTGGCGGGAGGCCCACGGCATCCCCCACGGGGAGCAGTACGAGAAGTGTGTGGCCGTCCACGCCGAGTGCAACGCCATCATTTCGGCCAGCCGCAACGAGATGCTGGGCTCCACCCTGTACCTCTACGGCTTCGAGAACGGCAAGCCCCTCGTTAAGGCGGAACCCTGCGTCATGTGCTCCCGCATGATCAAGAACGCCGGCATCGCCATGGTCATCAACCAGACCGAGGATCGCCCCGTCTGATCCTGCGATTTTTTGGGCCGAAAATCCCGTTTTTCCTCTTGACATTTCGGCCCCGGATGGCTACAATAGATAAGCGTTCCGGGTGTGCTCGGAGCGGCAATGCGCCCATAGCTCAGCGGATAGAGTGCCCGGCTACGAACCGGTAGGTCGAGAGTTCGAATCTCCCTGGGCGCGCCAACAAAACAGACACCCCAATGGGGTGTCTGTTTTGCTATTGGGCGCGCCCGGGGAGATTCGAACTGGGTTCGGTAGTGAATCAGGCCCCAGTGGGGCCTTAGAGCCGAACCCTGAGCGAGCGTGAGCGAGTGTTCGAATCTCCCTGGGCGCATACTTTTATCTCAGCACATACCTCAAGATCGCCACCGCCTGCAGGATGCTGCCCAGGAGCACAAAGAGGTGGAAGACGGAGTGGAACCAGCGATATTTTCCGCCGATGCCGTAGAGGATGGCGCCCACGGTGTAGGCGATGCCGCCCGCAAGGAGCCAGTAGAAGCCAGCCTGGGTCATGGCCTCGATGGTCTGGGGCACGGCCAGGATGATGAGCCAGCCCATGGCGATATAGCAGACCATGGACAGCACCTCGTATTTGTCTAGGTCGATGGCGGTCAGTGTGGTGGCCAGGGCCAGCAGCCCCCACTCAAGGCCGAAGAACACCCAGGCCAGGGCGGGGTGGAGGGGGCGGATGCCCGCCAGCAGGATGGGCGTGTAGGTGCCCGCGATCAGGGCGTAGATGGTGCAGTGGTCCAGCACCTGCATGACCTTTTTGGCCCGGCCGGGCTTGAGCCCGTGGTAGACACTGCTCATGGTGTAGAGCCAGATCATGGCGAGGCCATAGAGGATGGCGCTGACGATGCTCCAGGCGTCATGCTTGCAGGCGGACAGGATGATGCCCGCGATCAGCACGACGACACCGATCCCGCCGCCCACGATGTGGGTGACCATGTTCATGACTTCCTCGCCGTGGGTGTAGTCTGGGAGCTCCCGCTTGTCGATGGGCGTTCGTTTCATGTATATCCACCTGCCTTTATACAAACAGTATAGCACGCTTTCCCGAAAAAAGGAATCGTCGTTTTTTTGCACGTCCTCGGCGGGACCATAGGAGCCGTTGCGTCCGGTGCTAATTATCCGTAAAAAATCGCCCTTTCCGCACAGGTCGGGATTGCCTAATGGGCCCCTGTGATGGTATACTTAAGACAACACCTCAGATCAAGGAAAGGAACTGGGAAAAATGCTGGTACCTGTTTTGTTGTTTCTTGTGGGATTCGGTTTGCTGATCAAGGGCGGCGACTGGTTCGTCGACGGCTCCGTGGGCATCGCACGGCGGTTCCACCTGCCGGAGCTGTTGATCGGCGCCACCATCGTGTCCATCGGCACCACGCTGCCCGAGGTCATGGTCTCCAGCCAGGCGGCCATGGAGGGCAACGCCGGCATCAGCTACGGCAACGCCATCGGCTCCGTCATCTGCAACGCCAGCCTTATCGCGGCCATCACCATCTCGGTCCGGCCCGGGAAGGTGAACCCCAAGTCCTTTGCGCTCCCCACGGCCTTCTTCTTCGCCGCGGCCGCTTCCTATGCCCTGGTGGCCTGGACCATGGGCCGCTTCCAGCGGTGGATGGGCATCCTGTACCTGGCTGCCTTCGTGGTCTATATGATCGTGTCCACCATGCAGATGAAGAAGCATCCGGAGCTGGCGGAGGAAGAGGAAGAGGAGGAAGCCGGCGGCAAGGCGAAGACCCTGTGGCAGGAGCTGCTGCTGCTGGTCGTGGGCGCGGTGGCCATCGCCATCGGCGCCCGGTTTCTGGTGGACAACGGCACCAAGATTGCCGCCGCCCTGGGCGTCCCCGATTCCGTCATCGGCCTCACCATGGTGGCCCTGGGCACCAGCCTGCCCGAACTCATCACCGCCATCACCAGCCTTGTGAAGGGCCACGGTTCCCTGTCCCTAGGCAACGTGATCGGCGCCAACCTGTTCAACATCATCCTGGTCAGCGGCACGGCCATCACCATCTCGCCCTTCGCCATCCCCGCGGAAAAGACCATCCTGAACGGCATCAATTCGAGCCTGGTCATCGATCTGCCCATCATGCTGGGCGTGATGATGATCATGTGCCTGCCGACCCTGAGAAAGGGCGAACTCAAGCGCTGGCAGGGCATCCTGCTCCTGTGCATCTACGTGGCCTTCACCATCTATCAGTTCGTTTCCTAAAGGAATAAGTAATCAAGACGAGGGAGAGGGAGAGCGCTTCTAAAGGTTCTGGCCCTCTTCCTCGTTTTTCTACTCACTGCACGTGGTCGTGCATAGTTGTGTTGATCAAATAATAAAAGGGATCACAAACCGGCATTGGACCGGTTCGAACCCCTCTTAAGCAATAAGGATAGGTCGTATTTGCGCCTTATAGACGCTTACCCCGCCAGTATCTCAAACCGGACCGCGCCGTCGAGGGCGGTGACGGCTAGGAGCAGGGATTCCAAGGAGCAGTTCATGCCGGAGGTCTCGGCGGCGATGGTGACCGCCGCACAGCCGTCGGTGGGGATGCTCTGGTTGATGGTGAGGATATTGGCCCCGGAGCGGGCGAAGACGGAGAGGACGTTGGAGAGCACGCCGGAGCGATTCTTGAGCAAGGCATAGAAGGTGATGATATGGCCGGTGGACATATCGGTGAAGGGCTGGATGGCGTCCCGATACTTATAGTAGGCGCTGCGACTGATGCCCACGGTCTTGGCTGCCTCGCCCGCCGTGCCGACCTCGCCCGCCCGCAGGAGCCGGTTCGCCTCGGCCACCTTCACAAAGATTTCCGGCAGCACCTCCGCCGCCACCAGATAATAGCGAGAACTGGTATTCATGGTCTTTCCTCCTTTTCGATTCACAGGGGCATATCACAGCATGCCGTAGGGCAGGTGCGCCAGCAGCGCACCGGGGTCGATCTCGGACACGGCGGCAAAGGCCTCCAGGGCATCCGCGACGGTCTCCTGACGGACCGCATAGCGGCCATAGCTGCGGAACAGCCAGGTCTTGGGCTCGCCGTCGTTGCAGATGGGCAGGGGCGCTACCTCCCGGTCGCTGTAGAAGGACGCGGCGCCGCCGGCGATCTGCAGGCAATCCGCCAGCACGTTGGACGCCGTGGGCCAGCCGCCCGCCCCGGCGCCGGAAAAGCTCTGCTTGCCGATGCGTCCCGCGTATAGAGACACCAGGTTGGCGCTGCCGTTGGTCTGGGCCTCCGGCGTGGCGGCGGGGAAGAGGGTGGGGCATACGAAGGCGCTGACGGCATCGCCCTTCTTCTCGGCCCGGGCGATCAGCTTCCAGACCAGGCCCCGTTCACGGGCCCAGGCGATGTCCGCCACGGTCATGCGGGAGATGCCGATGCAGGGGATGTCCTGCTCCCGCAGCAGGGCGGAGAAGGCCAGATTGGCGCTCAGCACCAGCTTGCGCCGGGCGTCGTAGCCCTCCACGTCGTCGGTGGGGTCGGCCTCGGCATAGCCCAGCTGCTGGGCTTCCTTCAGCAGCTCGCCATAGGCGGCGTTGCGGGCCGTCATCTCCGACAGGATATAGTTGGTGGTGCCGTTCAATATCCCCTCCACGGCGGTGATTTTGTCCATCCGCGCCACCCGGCCGATGGAGCTCAGCCAGGGGATGCCGCCGCCCGCTGCCGCTGTGCACCGCAGGCACACGCCGTTTTCCGCGGCCAAATTCACCAGCTCCCGGTAGTAGGCGCAGACCACCGCCTTGTTGGCGGTCACCACGTGCTTCTTCGCCCGCAGCGCCGAGGAGATGTATTCATAGGCCGGATGGATGCCGCCGATGAGCTCCACCACCAGCTCGATGGTCGCATCGTTCAGGATCTCCTCAAAGGAGCTCACCTCCCGGCATACGAGGCCCCGGGGGCGGCGGGTGAGGAGCGTGTTGACCTTCAGGGTCGGCTGCTCCTCGCACAGGGCATAGAACGCCTTGCCCACGGTCCCGTAGCCCAGCAATCCGATCTGCATGCCCATGCCTCCTTTCCGTGCTTTTCTTCGGGTTGTCCGCGATAGAAAAACACTTGACTTTCGTTAGCAGACAATATATCATATACCATAATGAAAAGCAAGACTTTTTTCTCCGCATCGGCGTGAGAGAAAACATAAGGAGCCATATGATCTACCAAAGCACGCGAAACAACGACCTGAAGGCGTCCAGCGCCCAGGCGATCCTGGACGGCATGGCCGGGGACGGAGGTCTGTACAGCCCCGCGTCCCTCGACGATGCGGCGCTCGACTGGAAAGCCCTGCTGCCCCTCGACACCCAGGGCATGGCGGTGAAGATCCTGTCCGCCCTGCTGCCCTCGTTCAGCGAGGCGGAGATGGCGGCCCTGGTCCGGCGCGCCTACGCAGGTAAATTCGAGACCGATGAGCTGACGCCCACGGTGACCGTGGGGGAGGACACCGTTTTGGAGCTCTTCCGCGGCCCCACCAGCGCTTTTAAAGATGTAGCGCTGTCCATGCTGCCGGTGCTCATGACCGCTGCCCGGGAGAAGTGCGGCGTCAGCGACGAGATCCTTATCCTGACCGCCACCAGCGGCGACACGGGCAAGGCGGCTATGGAGGGCTTTCGGAACGTGCCCGGCACCCGGATCATGGTCTTCTACCCCTATGGCGGCGTCAGCCCCGTGCAACAGGCTCAGATGGCCACCCAGGATGGGGACAACGTCTGCGTCTGCTCGGTCCGCGGCAACTTCGACGACGCCCAGACCGGGGTGAAGCGCATCTTCGCCGCCGTGGCGCGGGAGAAGCTGCTGGCCGGCAAGGGCGTGCGCCTGTCCTCGGCCAACTCCATCAACATCGGTCGCCTGGCGCCCCAGGTGGTATACTACTTCAGAGCCTACGCGAACCTGGTCCAGAGCGGCCGGATCGCCCTGGGAGACCCGGTAGACTATGTGGTGCCCACCGGCAACTTCGGCGACATCCTGGCCGGGTACTTCGCCCGGGAGCTGGGCCTACCCGTGGGTCGGCTGGTGTGCGCCTCCAACGCCAACAACATCCTGACCGACTTTCTGACGACCGGCGTCTACGACCGCAATCGGCCCTTCTACCGGACGGTCTCGCCCTCCATGGACATCCTGGTGTCCAGCAATCTGGAACGGCTGCTGTTCCTGCTCTCCAAGGACGCCCAGTTGGTGGCGAGACTCATGGATTCCCTGGGGAAGACGGGGGCGTATTCCGTCCCAGCCTCCCTGAAGAAGCAGCTGGATAGCCTGTTCTATGCGGGCAGCTGTGACGATGAGGGCACCAAGCGGGCCATCGGCCAGGTCTGGCAGCAGTACGGGTATCTCATGGACACCCATACGGCGGTGGCCTATGACGTGGCCCAGCAGTACAAGGCCGCCTGTCCCGGCCATGGGCCCGTGGTGATCCTGTCCACGGCCTCCCCCTATAAGTTCCCGGCGGCGGTCTTGGAGGCCCTGGGCGAGGACCCGGGGGAGGACGAATTCAAGGCCATGGAGCGGCTTCAGGACCGGACGGGCGTGCCCATGCCGAAGAACCTGAGGAACCTGCGGGAACGGCCCGTGCGGCACCGAGACGTGATCGAGCCGGGGGAGATGCTGAGCTACGTGTTGGAAAAAGCGGCGGGGAAGGAGAGATAGCATGGATCTGGTTTGCTTGGATATGGAGGGCGTGCTGACGCCCGAAATCTGGATAGAGTTTTCCCGGGTCAGCGGCATCCCGGAGCTTCGGCGCACCACCCGGGACGAGCCGGACTACCGCAAGCTCATGCACTGGCGCATGGGCATCCTGAAGGAGCACGGCCTGGGGTTGAAGGAGATACAGGCCGTCATCGACGAGATCGAGCCTTTGCCCGGCGCCCGGGCCTTTCTGGACGCCCTGCGGGACCGGGCCCAGGCGGTGATCCTCAGCGATACCTTTCAGGAGTTCGCCAAGCCCCTCCTGGACAAGCTGGGCCGCCCCACCATCTTCTGCAACTCCCTGGTAGTGTCTGAGCACGGCGAGATCACCGACATCCGCATGCGCTGCCGTGATTCCAAGCTTTCCACCGTCCGTGCCCTGCAGAGCGTGGGCTTTGAAACCATCGCCGTGGGCGACAGCTACAACGATCTCGACATGCTCCAGGCCAGCAAGGCGGGCTTCCTCTTCCGCACCACGGATCAAATCCGGGCCGCCTACCCCCAGCTTCCCGCCTTCACCGAATACGACGATTTGCTGTTCGCCATCACGGGAGCTCTTTCGTAAACGAACCGCATAAGGAGTATACCCTGGACTATCCTGTAAAAGCCCCTTCACAGGGCCTGTTTACAGGATTTTCTGCTGTACCGGGGCATCGGGATGTGGTATTCTATAGAAAACGGGAAAGGAGGCGCGGATATGGAGAATCGCTGGTATGCGGCCATCGATCTAAAATCCTTCTATGCCTCCGTGGAGTGCGTGGAGCGGGGGCTGGACCCTCTGGACACCCTGCTGGTGGTGGCGGACGAGAGCCGGTCGCAGAAGACCATCTGCCTGGCCGTATCCCCCGCCCTGAAGGCCTACGGCATCCCCGGCCGGCCCCGCCTCTTCGAGGTGGAGGAGAGCATGCGCAAGGTGAACACCCTGCGCCAGATGGCCGCCCCGCGACGTAGGCTGGCGGGCAGCTCCACCTTCGCCCACGAGCTGCAGGCGGATCTGAGCCTGGCGGCGGAGTATATCACCGCGCGCCCTCAGATGCGCAAGTATGTGGCCTGCAGCGCCCAAATATACGGCATCTACCTTCGCTATGTGGCACCGGAGGACATCCACGTTTATTCCATCGACGAGGTGTTCATCGACCTGACCCGGTACCTCAACACCTATGGCCTCACGCCCCGGGCGCTGACGGAGCGGATGATGGAGGAGGTGCTGCGGGAGACCGGCATCACCGCCACGGCGGGCATCGGCACCAACCTGTACCTGGCCAAGGTGGCCATGGACATCGTGGCCAAGCACGCCGCCCCCAACGAGCACGGAGCCCGGGTGGCGGAGCTGGATGAATGGAGCTATCGCAGGGAGCTGTGGGACCATCGGCCCCTCACCGACTTTTGGCGGGTGGGCCGGGGCACCGCCCGGCGGCTGGAGAGCCGGGGCATCTACACCATGGGTGACATCGCCCGCATGTCCCTGGACGCGGAGGACACCCTCTACAAGATCTTCGGCGTGAATGCGGAGTTGCTCATCGACCACGCCTGGGGCCACGAACCCTGCACCCTGGATGTGATCAAGGCCTATACGCCGGAGTCCAAAAGCGTGTGCGGCGGGCAGGTGCTCATGCGGCCGTACGCCTTCCGGGAGGCCCGGCTCATCGTCGGGGAGATGGCGGAAAAGCTGTCCATGGACCTGGTTTCCAAGGGGCTGCAGGCGGGGGAGGTGGGCCTGTACGTGTGCTACGACGTGGAGAACCTGGCCGGAGCCGCTCCTTACCATGGAGAGGTGGTCATGGACTACTATGGCCGCCCCATGCCCAAGCCAACCCACGGCGGCCATCGCTTCCGGGAACCCACCGCCTCCACCAAAAGCATCGTGGCGGCTATAGCAGCCATCTTCGACAAGGTGGTGGACCCCACGCTGACGGTGCGCCGCATCCATGTCTTCGCCGGGCGGCTCAAGGAGGTGGGAACGGACCCGATGGGCGGCCGCAGCGAGCAGCTGGACCTCTTCACCGACCCGGAGGCGGAGGAACAGGCGCGGCAGGCACGAGAAGTCCAACAGCAACGGGAGCACAAGGCCCAGCAAGCGGTGTTGGACATCCGCAAGCGGTTCGGCGGCAACGCCATCCTAAAGGGCATGGACCTGAAGGAGGAAGCCACCACCAGGGACCGTAACGAGCAGATCGGTGGACACAAGGCTTGAAGTGCGAGAAATGTTTTTATACAACAAAAGGACCGCCTGGTGGCGGTCCTTTGCGTGTGGGGTAACCGGTCGTCAGCGGCTGAACAGCACCTCGTTGAGATTTCCGTAGTACTGAGCGTGTTGCGTATTACTCCAATACAAAGCGGTGTCGTGAGCGTACTCGTAAATTTCCTGCAGTGTGATGCAGTTGTCGCCGTTGGCATCAGCAGGCATATGGCCAGAATAGATGCCGTTGGGATAGGAGCAGCCCATGCCTCGGATCAGGGCCGCGGTGAACTGTCCCTGGCGCAGGCCGGAGTCGTCATAGTAGTAATCGTGGGAGGTCTCCGTTTTGGACGATGCCGTGATAACGACGAACTTGCTCGTCGCCAGCTCGCCGGACTTTTCATTTGACGCAAGGCGATATCCGGAGAATGCATCGATGGCGGCCTGGTTATACGCCTGCATCATCTGATCCACGGCTTGGTCGTCACCGTTCTTGTTGATGGCATCGCCGCTGAAGCAGCTGTCCAGAATGACGATCACTCGACCGGGGATATAGGACAGCTTGTTGGCCAGCTCAGCGAAGGTAATATCGCTCCCGGCAATGGGACATATGGCACCGGATGACGAGCCGTGTCCCGAATAGTAGAACACGGATACGCTTTCGCTCGTGGCACCGAAGAAGGTGCTTTCAATGGCAGTCATGATCTGGCTGCGATCGCTGTTGGGCAGCGTCTTGGTGGCAAACTTGGTTTTCTTCAGGCCGCGCAGCATGCCTGCCATGGCGCTCATGTCGTTGACGCAACCGTAGAGCGGAGAAGAATCGTAATCATTCTCGCCGATGAGCAGGGCCCGATAGGTTCCTTTGACGCTGCCGGGTGCTGGCCTTACCGTCAGTTTGGCTGTAGAGGAGAGTTTCCCGTCCGTTTCATTATATGCCCAGCAGCGGAAGGCGATACCGTTCAAAGCGAGGGAACAGTCTGACAGAGAGAAATGGTCGTCATAACAACCCAACTCGAGCCAGTCCTTAGTGCCGGGGACCTTGTATTCCCAGGAATAACTGGTGGCGCCGGGGGCGTCCACTTTGAAAGAAGCACTTTCGCCTTCGAGTACGCTGACGGATTTGGGCTGCGTTTCGAATTTGACGTTTACAAACAGCTGCCCGGGGTTGCTAACTTCAGAGTTACCGTGGATGTCGTAAACAATGCAGCGGAAACACCAGGCGGTAATATGTCCGGTTGCGTTCAGCGTAAGGGTGTCGGACCCGTATTCCCAGATGGACCAGTCCGAATTGTTGCTGGGATCACCCCAGGGTTCCAGATACTGCCATAAGTACATGGTGGCGCCCTGGGCCTTCACTTTGAAAGAGACCTCTTTGCCGGCGGTCGTCGTGATCTTCTTCTTGGGCTGGGTCTTGATCTTCAGCGGGGCGTAGTTTACCGTCAGCGTCGCCGCAGCGCTGGTCAGAGTGGCCGAACCGTTGGACACTTTGCAGCGGTACCGGTAGCCATCAATATCGTAGGAAGCCCATACAGCGATGGATTCCGACGTGACGCCGGCGTTTTGCCAGTTCGACTCGACAGCGGGGTTATCGCCGGCTTCCAGATACTGCCACTGGATGGAAGTGGCTCCGGTCGCCTTGACCTTGAAAGTGACGTACTTGCCATCGTCCGTCTTGATATCTTTGGGTTGGGTCTTGATGGCCAGGGCGGCGGTGTTAGCTTTTTTGTAGGTCCAGTCGGCGGACGTCAGAACCTGGTTGCCGTCGCGAATGAGGATCTTCAACCGGTCGTTCGACTTAGCGTCGTATCTGACGTAATTCAGCGCATAGCAATTATAGAATGCGTACCAATCGATCAGTTTGACGCTTTTAGGAAGGTCTACGGACGCAAGGCTATAACAATTCTGAAATGCGGATTCGCCAATGGTCTTCACCTTGCCGGGAATGGCGATAGTCGAGAGCGCGGAACATTTATAGAAGGAATAGGAACCGATAGAAGTAAGGCCCTTGGGCAGACTTACGCTCAGGATGTCGGAGGCAAATCCATATTGAGACCAGGGGGTGCACCCTTCGTCATACTCATACATGTTCCCGGAGCCGGTGATGGTCAGCTTCCGGGTATTGGAATAATATGTCCAATAAAGATTGGGACCGCATATACCGCTGTCGGAATAGTATTTATCCTCCACGCCTTCCTGGGGCGTTGGCGTAGTGACATCCGAAGCGGCCTTCGCCTCGCGGGCGCCAGGCAGCGCAAACGACGTTAGCAGCATCAAAGCGGTGACGATCCATGCCAGATACCTTCTTGCTTTCATGTGATCCTGCATCCTCCTGTATGATGATTTGAGCGTGTTTGCTCAGACG